>CAJOFU010000010.1:33310-36512 GCA_905233935.1 Paludibacteraceae bacterium | reverse complement strand
AGAAGTACACCTTGCCGGACAATGTAGATGAGGCAAAGATCGCCGCAAAGGTCGAAGACGGTATCTTGACGATTGAGCTGCCGAAGATCAAACGCGAAGGAGGCAAGACCGGTAGGCAAATTGCGATCTCATAAGACCGACATGCTACAAGGCATGATACAGAAAAGAGCACTCCAGCGAGTGCTCTTTTGTTAGTGTTATAGCATCCCTACGATTTGCTCGAGATAGTGTTTGTCTGTTTCGTCGAAGGTGTTGAAAGCGGTGCTGTCTATGTCGAGGACTGCGATGACGCGGTTATCGCGGATGACGGGAACAACGATCTCGCTGTTGGAGGCTGAGGAACACGCTATATGTCCGGCAAAGTCATGGACGTTGGGCACGATGACGGTTTCGGCGCGTTGCCAGGCCGTGCCGCAGACACCGCGGCCAAAGGGAATGCGCGTGCACGCTATTGGACCTTGGAAGGGACCCAAGACGAGTTGTTGAACATCTACCCGATAGAACCCCGTCCACCAGAAGCCGAAAGCCTCATGTAAAGCAGCAGCCACGTTTGCCATGTTGGCAATCATGTCCGTCTCACCGGCAACGAGTGACTCGACTTGCGGGAGCAGGGTTTGATATTTCTTGTGTTTGGTCATAAAGGCTGTTTTAGCAGTTGTTTCACTAACGCATCGCTGATGTTGTTGCCTATTTGTTGGCAGACGTCCTGGCTCCAGCGTTGCGCCATGGCGATACGGGAGGGTTGGTCGTCAATGCCACGGAGTTTGGCATAGATGTAACCGGCATTGAAATTATCTCCGGCTCCGACGGTGCTGACGGTGTCGATCCGGGCGACAGGATACGTCTCGCAGCCATCGGGCGAATAGACACGGATAGAACGTGCTCCGTCGGTCAGGATGAGCGTTGAGCAAAGGGGACGAACACGCTCGTAGATGGCGTCAGGGTCTTGCAAGCCAAAGAGATAGTCGAAATCCTCCATCGAGCCACGCACGACCGAAGCGAGGCACATGTTCTCTTCGATGTTCGGCAAAATGTTCGGCAGGTCGGGTATATGGTTCTTGCGGAAATTGACGTCATAATAGAGCCATGCTCCGGCTTCGCGGGCTTCCGTCAGGAGTTTGCGGGTGACAGGACGAATGACGGGATTGATAGCAAAGAACGAGCCGAAAAGGACGACGTCGTCGGAAGTGATGCGCGGCAACGGGATATCCAACAGGTCTCGTGCATGATCCTTGTAGAACTCGTACTGCGCGTCGTTGTGCTCGTTAAGAAAAGCGAGGGTGATATGCGACTTGGTGTTCGGATGCCGGCAGACGAACTCGTCGGATACACCGTTCTTGCGCAAAAAATCGCAGATCATATCTCCTATATGGTCACTACCCGTTTGGGTGATCATGGCGCATGGCACACCGGCACGTCCGAGCGAGACGATACTGTTGAACGTCGATCCTCCGGGAACGGCTTTCTGCGGCTGGTCGTTCTTGAACAAGATATCCAGCACCGTTTCACCTATTCCAATTACTCGTTGCATGTTGTTATATATTCGATTTTATTGCCTACACAGGATAGATACTGCTGAAAAGCGGCTTGACTGATGACAACTGTGCCTCGACAGTCGTTGGGGTGGAAACTGAGCGATCCGGCATCCTTCAATCGGCTGTCAAGAAAAAGGATGACGTGGTGTTCGGTGTCGTTGATAAGTCCGAAAGGACTGACGCTACCGGGTTCGAGCCCAAGGTATCGCATCATTCGTTCGGGAGAGGCAAAGGATAGTTTGCCGGGAGCCTTCAATCCTTGCGAGACAAGGACATCCTTGAGCCAATGTTCGATGTCGTGGATAGCCAGATCGTAGTCGCACGGGAAGCAGATCAGGTAATGCTGATCACCCTTGTGATTACGCATAAAGATGTTCTTGCAATGCACACTCCCGTCGTCCTTCCACCAGCGTTTGGCTTCCTCAATCGTCTTGCCTTCGGGGTGATTGTAGGTTGTGAAGGGGATGTTGTGCTCGCTCAGATAGCGCAACACACGCTCTTGACGTTCGGATATTATCTCGTAGCTTTCCATATAAAAAGAATCTTTGTTATATTCAAAATGGGCTACAAAAGTACAAAAAAATTCGCATATATGCAAGAATATCCCCTTAAAATTTGCATAATTCGTAAAAAAGTTGTATCTTTGCAGCGTTTTGTCGTAAATCTGACAAAATTATCCGCATTTTTGAGATGAAATGGTACAGATACATAGTGATTGTTACGGGGTGCTGGCTGCTGTCGGTAGGGACGGTGTATGCACAACTGAATACCGACCGCATTACTTCCATCGGTAGGAATGCGCTGTACTTTGAGGATTATGTGCTCAGTATCCAGTACTTCAACCAAGTGATCAAACTCAAGCCGTATCTCGCCGAGCCGTATCAACTTCGCGCCATCGCGAAGATTCAGTTAGGCGACTACCAAGGTGCACTGCGCGACTGCAACGCGTCATTGGATCTCAACCCGTTTCAGCCCGGTGCGTACTACACACGCGGATATATCTACCGTCAGTTAGGCGATGCAGAGCAAGCCGAGAAAGACTTCAGCGAAGCCCTCGTTTTTGCTCCGGAAAACAAAACGTACATGCTCCTTCGCGCAGACACCCGCGCACAGCTTGGGCGGTACGACGAGGCGGTTGAGGATATTAACCTATTACTTCGCCGCGAACCGGAGTCTGCGTCGCTGCATTTTGAGCGCGGCGTGATATGTATGCAACAGAAGGATACGACGTGTGCTCTTTCGGAGTTCACATCGACGGTGCAGTACGATTCGCAGAACGCACAGAACTGGTCGGCATTAGGCGTAGTGACGATGATGACCGGCGACGAGGATGCGGCGTACGCAAGCATCACCAAAGCCATCAACCTCGGGTCAAAGTATGCCGGTGACTATATCAACCGAGGTATCATCTACTACCGCAAGCACAACTACCGCGCGGCAATGGCAGACTACGACAAAGCCATCGAGTTGTCGCCTCAAGAGGCACAATGTTACTTCAACCGCGGCGTGCTGCGTCAGGAGGTAGGCGACTACAACCGCGCCTACGACGACCTGAGCAAAGCACTGGAGATGATCGAACTGACTCCGTCGAACACCTCATCATCGGATTTGCTTGGAACTATACTCTACCAACGCGGAATGGTGTCGATGCAGTTGCAGCAATGGAA
>CAJOFU010000010.1:0-33251 GCA_905233935.1 Paludibacteraceae bacterium | reverse complement strand
CGTTGGGTGAGGAGAAACAAGCACAAGCCTGTCTGAAACGCGCGTGGAAGATTGAGGAAGACCACAATAACGGCCGAGACAGTCTGAACACCAACACACCGGCACTCAACACCGATGCTCAGATGGCACGCACGGAGACCGACAGACGCGACTACCGCAAGCTGTTCTCGCAACGTGCCGCACAGAACGGCGAGGCTGACAGTCAGGAGCAGAAGTACAGTTCGGCTACCCGAGGACGCGTGCAAGACAGATACCAGGATCTGGTGAACGAGCCGTCGATATCGCTGTCGTACTACTCGCAGTCATTGCCGAAGTACAACTACCCTCTGGCAACCTTCAACCAACGCAAGTTGCTGCCCGACGCCCTGAAAGCCACCACACACGAGTTGCCGTTGTCCGCTGAGATGGTTGCGCACCACTTTGCGCAGATAAGCCAATTATCCACGACGATCGATGCCCTGCCGGCAGACTTGCGCTCCGTGCCCGAGCGGGAAGGCGAACGTGTGGCAAAGATACTGTTTGCAAGAGCTGTGGAGTTCGCTGTCGTACAAGACTACACTTCTGCTATCGAAGATTGCACGCGCGCGTTGACACTATCGGGGCTGGATAACACAATGGTAGCTATTATGTATTTTTGCCAAGCAAACTGGCGTGATCGTTTGCTCGAATACCAACTCGCCAACAACGAGGTTCCCGTAGGCGCAACCAACCATAGCACAACCTCGCACAGCGAAACGACCTACAATGCATCATTCCGGCTGATGCTGATGGATTATGACCAGGTTATTTTGCGATTGCCGGACTTTGCGTTTGCGTACTACAACAAGGCAAACATCCTATGCAGCCAGAAGAACTACGATGCGGCTATCAAGAATTACGACGAAGCCATCCGCATGGACAACGAGTTTGCCGAGGCATACTTCAACCGAGGTCTGACATACATTTACATCGGCAAGCACAAGGAGGGACTGCAAGACCTGTCCCACGCCGGGGAACTCGGTATATACCAAGCGTATAACATCATTACACGCTTGCAATAATTTACTATTTATTACGATTGAAAAAAGAGATGTTACTTCCAGAAAACGGAAGTAATGTCGTGCAATGTGTTGCCTTGCACGCGATAGAAACGCTGGTTGGTGGTCTTGGATTTCAGGCCTCCGAGAGATTCGATATAGGGTCCTACTTTGATGAAGTCAAAGTGCTCCAAGTGCAGATCTGACGGAATCTGCTTGAAGCCTGTGTACCAGCATGATTTGAGGTGATGATCATGTATCCACTGAGCGAGACGTTCCACCTCATGGTAGTCACGATCCCCTCCTTGAATGCTCACGCATGTCAGATACGGATAGCGCTTTAGCAAACCTTCCAGCCACTCCGGCGTCAGCACCTCGCCAACAGGCTGCCATAGATAAGCACTATGGCAGCCCGGGCAATGGTGAGGACAATCGGAGATGTTCAACGCAAGCGTTGTCTCGTCAGGAACCTCCTGGAATACTATGTCGTAATCAGCGACTAACACGCCTCTTTGTCCTTGTTGAGGTTGGCGTAGTAGCGGCGTGCGGCTTCGCGCTGACGCGGCTCTGAGAAGTTGCTGACGCGCTTCAAATAACCGATGATTCGTGTCAGGTAATCCAGGTCCTTGCTGCCGCACTCGGGGCACTCCTTCAGATAACGCTTGTCGATATGTCCGCAGGTGTTGCAAACCGTGTTGGGGATATTGAAGGTGAAGTAGTTCGTTCCCTCTTGAGCAGCTACGCGAAGCAGGTTGCGATACTGCTCCTTCGACAAGTGCTCCTCGAGGTTGCAGTGCAGGGCACTACCACCGGTCAGGTGCTCAACATAACGGCGACCGTGGAGTTTGAACTTCTCCATTACGTTGAGGCTCTGATCCTCAACGATATAGAAGTACGAGTTGTAGCAATCACGCGGAACAACATAGCCGTCTTCCTTATCCCACTTGGCGTGCTTAACGCCTACGTTCTCAGCTGGGATCATCTCGCAGTTGAACATCACATCCTTGGTGCGGTACTCTTTGTTCTTGCGCTCGATAATACCGAGAACTTCCTGTACGTAATTTGCGTAATCATCGTTGTCGGTAATCTTGATGCCAAGGAACTCAGCACCCTCAACCAAACCGTTCACACCGATGGTCAGATACTGACGACCGAGGTTCACAAAGCCCGAATCGAACAACGGCAACATGCCTTGTTTCTGCAGTTCGTGGAGGTTGGCATCGTAAGCGAGTTGTACTTTGTGCATCAAGTCAACCACCTGCTCGATGTATGCCGGATACGCCATGCCTTGACGTACAGCGTACTGGATAGCGCGGTTGAGGTTGATGGTGAGCACACTCTTCGAACCTGTGCTGACACCACCTGCACCAAGGGTATATGAGAAGCCGTTGTCAGTGATCTCGTTACGCAGACGGCAGCACGAAGCCAGTGAGTCGGCACTATCGCTCATGTAGGTAAAGAACGAGTGACCCTCGGAATACATCTCTGCGGTGAAGTCGGCGTACTCTTTGTCCTTGACGTCGCCATCCTCGCTGAGCAGAGCCATGGTCTCAACCGGGAAGGTGAGCACAGCTTTGGTGCGCTCCTGGTTGAACCACTTCATGAAACGCTTCTGCAACCAGTTCAGACTGTCCCAGTGAGGTTTCTCGCCATCGGGGAAACGGAAATCGCCGAAGATCGACTCAAAGTAGTAGCGATCGTAGTACGAGATGTTCCAGAATACCGACTGATAGTTACGTGCTCCGGCAGGTTGGTTGATCGAATAAACAACTTGCTGGAAGCAGTCGGTCAGGATCTTGTCAATCGTGCGTTTCTTCAGGCTGAGTTCAACCACCTCGTCGGCACGCTTGTAGTAATCCTCGCCGTACTCCTTCTCGCAGAAGTAGTTCATGTACATGAGGAACTCAGGTGTAGCGCACGCACCGGAAAGCATCGAGCTGACCATGAACACCATGTTCACAAATCCGCCACAGAATGCCTTGAGGTTAGTAGGAGCGACAGCATTACCGCCGATAGCCTTCGTGCCTTCGAGCAGCCACGGATACATCGTCACCGATGCGCAGTAGTTAGCCAGCGAGGTCTCATCATTCTTATATAGTACGTGCGTACGCAAGAGATGCATGTACTGATCTGCTACCTCTTTGCCGAACATCTTCTCGATGCGGTTGGTGAGCAAACGGCGGTTCAGACGGATGTAGTTGCTCTTGGGCAGCTCGCCGATGAGCGTGGCGATGTTTTTCTTCTCTACATTGGCGTTGGCGTCGTACTTGCTGCCGGTTGCAGCATTCGATGCCGAGCAGTAGTCGATGAGGAAGTTCAACTTCTCCAAGGTCTCACGATCCTCAGAGTGACGGTAACGATACACCATATAGTTCTTGGCTACCTGATAGTATCCCTCCGACATCAGAGCAACCTCAACCTGGTTCTGGATGTCCTCCACAGTCATGCCGCTGCGGATGCGTAGGTGTGATAATACTGCGGTCAACGTTTCCTCTGTTGCAAACGTTCCCGATGCGATGAACGCCTTACTGATAGCGTCCTTGATTTTGTCGATGGAGAAGAGCACTTCTTTTCCATCACGTTTAACAATTTTGGTTTCCATTATTTATATATCTCTTTTCACAAACTGACAACTTTCGGCATCATCCCCTGGCACAAAGTTTTCCTTTTTGGACAACTTTCGCACCCCACCAAAACACCTACACGCCTCGTTATCAAGCTTGTATGTTAAATTTTCGGGAAACTTTCGAATTTTTCACGCGAAATCGATTGCAAAAATACAACAATTTTATGACATTTGCAAATTTTCAGAAAGAAAAATTTTAGAAAGATTTTTTTGTCATATTGAGCACTCAAATTTCACTTTCAAAAAGATTTTTTTCTATAAAAACAAGAATGGCTGCAACCTGATTGAGTTACAGCCATTTTCTTGTCAAGGGGTCGATAAATTACGATTTCTCTGTCTCACCCGTGTATCGGTTTTTCTTGCCATATACCACCCATTTGTCAAGGGCAACGAGCACGGCTGGCAGAACAGTCAGCGTAAGTAAGATAGCCATAAACGCACCCACAGCGATACAGCCGACGATATTGGAGATCATTACGTCATCCACAAACAGCGCCATCGCTCCGGGGCCTAAGACAGTGATGAGTCCGGATGTAAGGATCGTTCGTATTGAGCCTTTGTAAGCAATGCAGACGGCATCCACTGGCAGCATCTTCTTACGGTTCTCGCGGTAGTAGCTGGCAAACAGAATACCATAGTCAATGGTTGCGCCCATTAGGATAGCTTGCACGATCAGATAAGCAAGATAGAGCATCTGTCCCGTGACTAATCCGGACGCCACGACATTGACATATACAGCAGTCATGACGGTCATCACAAGGATGGTCGGCACAATAACCGAACGGAAGGTGATAGCTACAATCAGGAAGATTGACAGGATGGTAAGCAGTGTAACCACATTCATCTCATGATCAAATCCTCCGCGCATCTCAGCGTACATGACGGATTCGCCTACATAATAATGCTCGTGTGCCATGCGCGCGTCCGCGACTGCGGTAAGTGTTTCGACAAACTCGTAGGTCTGCGGTGACTCCTTCGGCAGCGACGAGAGTACAACCAGCAGAGAGTGGTCATCTTTGCGCAGTTGACCTAAGCCGTCTTGCAGTTGTGCCTTGACGGATGTGGCTTGGTTGCGCACGGTATCCGGCAATATATCTGCCAACCGAGAGTCATATACCAAGGTATCGCACAGATAGGCGATTAGTGGTCCAAAGCCCATGCGTAAGGAATCGCATCGGCTGTTCACCGAGCCGTAGTAATCATACAGCAGCGACATCTGTGCCGCCGTGACGGGTGCAGACTTAACATCCGAGAGGCGCATCAGCCGAGCCAGTTTCTTTGCCATCTGCTTTGGCGTATACGTCTGCCCGCCAAACATCAGTTCGGTGAAAAGTTCGGCTTGCTGGTCAGCGCGTGAAGGCTCATGTTGCTTGGCTACGAAACGGTCGTTGGGGTCTTCTTCAGGCTCACCACCCTGCATTATACTGTCGGTGAGAGCGTTGACGGTTGTATCGGCATTTTGCGCCAACAAAGCAATGGTTGTTGTATCTGTTTGCGTCTCGGCTATCAACTCGGCCGGTTGCTCCGGCTCGGCGGGTTCGGCATCGCTCTTCGGATACGCGATAGCGAGTAGCTTTTCGTCAGTGAAACCGTTGATCCCAAACGCGCGCAGTAGTTCGTTCATCTCTTGCGCCGAGAGCGAAGCATTGGCGTCAGCATAATCCATCAACTGCGTACGCAGCGTGAGTTGCGAGCGTTGTTCATCGGAGATCATTCCTGCCAAACCAGGACGTTTGAACAAGTCATCCACCAGCAAGTGAACGTATTGCAGCGGCGAGAGTTTGGATTTGCCGGAAGCGTAGCCATACACGAGGCGGGGTTGAATAGGCGTTGAGCCGATGAACACGGACATCTCGTTCACCGACATCGGCAAACGGATTGCAGTTGTGTCCGTGAGCTTGTGCATCTCGATGGTTGTGGCACTGGTATAGAGGGCATTCAGCCGTTCTACAAACGGGACAACATAGATACGACTGCTGTCTTCCTTTTCCTCCGGCAACTCAACATCTACCGAGTCCATCTCAGCCAACGGAGGACGACTGATCATCAGCGGGGCTGTTGTGTCATGTATCGGCACTATCACTTCGGTGTCAACGGCATTTTCCGCCATCCGTTCGGTGGTGTCTGATTGTTGAACCGAAGTGCTGTCTTTCGTGATTTGGATAGTTTTATCCGCTGGCTTTGTCTGCGGTTTGACCGGTTCGGGTTCCGGTTCGGGTTCATCCTCTATTGCCGGCACATCAAGCATCGATTGCAGCATAGCAATCTGATTTTTCATATCTTTGTCAAGATAGGCAGAGAACAGTGGGTTTTCAGCCACATGTGTATGGAGGAATCGGGCAATCTCCGGGAAGGATAGTTGCAACTCTTGCTCGGGTTTGACGCGTTCGTAATACAGCAGTTGCACCATCTCCGGCGAGATCATATCCAGTGCTTCGGGAGGAACGGTTGTCCCCTCGGGCATCATATCTTTGAAGTCGGTGAGCAGCGAACGAACGTGTGCAACCATCTCTTGCGGTGTCAACGGCTGACTCATCAGCGTCGGATAGGATATGACGGACTGTATGCCGGGCTGCGCAAGCAAGGTATCAACCAGCACATATACCGAATCTTCGTCCTGTGTGTCATATACAAGCACAAACGGATTAGGCGACGGAAAGACTTTCTCGATCTTCGAGTCCGCTTCTGCCGAGAAGAAGATCGTAGTCTGCCGCGAGAAGTACCACGACGCTACAAACAGGATCAATGCGCCTATAGCCATCGGCAGTTTATGGCGCGCCACGAACTTGGCAAAACCATCCGTAGGCGGAATATATGCCGCTTTAGCCGTGCGGTTGATGGTTCTGCGGAAAAGCAGCATTAGCGACGGCATAACCGTGAATGTACAGATCAGCGAGCACACAACACCTTTGGCGAGCACCACGCCCATGTCTGAGCCTATCTTTAGACGCATGAAGCAGAGCATCAGCAGTCCCACAACGGTCGTCAATGCTGACGAGAGGATAGATGGTGCGGCACGCTTGAGCGCGCGGTTGACGGCTATACCTGCCGTCTTGCGGTCGGTGTGTTCGTCTTGCTCCTGACGATAGCGGTTTAGTAGCACGATACAATAGTCCAGCGACAATACGGCTTGCAGAATCGAACCGATGAAGTTCGTGGTGATGGACACCGACGGCAGCAAGGCGTTTGTGCCCATATTCAGCACAATAGCGATGCCGGCTGTCAGCAATATGACCACCGGCTCAAACCACGACTGAGCCATCACAAACAGAACAACCATGATCAGCACAGCGGCAAAGATGATCACGGAGACAGGAGGCGTTGCTCCATCCTGACTCGTTTCTACGACACAGTTTCCGCCAAAGCGGGTACTGATCTGCTTGCCTAAAGCTTTCTGATTGACTGATTTAGGCACATCAAGATCAAACAGCGTGTGCAAACTGTCGGCTGAGTAACGGTACGAAACGCTCTGCACCTCAGGATAGCTCTCAAGCAGAGTGCGGATACCGGGCACCTCGTTTTGCCGGACACCTTCGAACATCACATGCACATCCGTGCCGGACATCTGCGCCGAACCGAACTCTTCGGTAATAATCTCCAGGCCGCTCTTCATCTGCGAGTCGTCCGGCAGGTACTTCGTCATGTCGGAATTGACGTTCACGTGCAGCATCATAATGCCGCACACAACTGCCAAACCCAGCGTCACAAAGAACAATATGTAATGCGTTATACGCTTCATAATTAAATTGTTTCGTTTCTTATGGGGTCCCCGAGGCAAACCAGCGAAGTGTTTGCGGTGGGGAAAGCGAAGGCAACCGTGCATTTTATGCCGCCACGCGGCATCTGGTAGCGCGGTTTGCCGAACGCGGCTGCAAAGATACGAAAAATATTTGATATTTGCAAATCTTTCCACATTTTTCTTCAAAAACTCATTTTTCTGCACAATTATCTGCATATTTAAATATTATTTTGTAACTTTGCTATGCTTGGAGAATTGCTGCTGACTTTACGAAATTGTTGATTGATCATCGCCCTTTTTTGCTCACCCAACATGTCTATTTTCCCATTTTTCTCCCCAACGCCCCACTTTCCCGCAAAAACATTTGCAAATCTCAAAATATTTCCGTAATTTTGTATTGTCATTCTCGGTCGAGCACCGACGGTCAACCGACGGTCAACCGACAGTCAAGGCTAACGTCACACTACTGTCAGCCTACTTTCGACCCGAAAAATGACCATTTTTTGTTCAACAAATACTATATTATATAGATATATAATATACTTCTAACACCTTATTTTTATGGCACAAATAGACACAGCATCCGCCATCAACGAGATCCGCGGTAAAACCAACGGCAAGGACTCCGGTTACTTTTACATGCTTCACGGCAAGCAGTTCTACCGCAATCGCGAAGAAAACTACCAGCAAAATCAATCTCCCAAGCAGAAATACAACTCTGCCGCCTTTGCCTATGCCAATGCTTACATGGCTGAGCACTACACTACTCCCGAAGCCAAAGCCCAATTGGCAGCCGAATATGAAGCCGCTCACCACATCGCTTCCAACGGCAAACCTTACGGCACTCCCCGCTCATGGAAATTTAACTCCCTCCTATACGATTACAAACAATCCCACCCCTGCGATGAATAAGTTTTGTTAATGCGACATCCCTATTTCCACTTTTAACAATACTAAAAACAGGCTAATTTGTAAGGTATGATTTATAAAAGACGCAAAAAATGGGGTGAAGATAGCGATATTTATAGGAAATATTTGCATATATCAAAAATTTGTTGTACCTTTGCAGCCGCTTTCGTAGAAGCAATGGTCCATTAGCTCAACTGAATAGAGTACCACACTACGGATGTGGGGGTTGCAGGTTTGAATCCTGCATGGATCACATAAACAAAGAACGACGTGAAGGGCAACTTAGCGGAGTTCTTTTTTTTAAGTCAAAAGTCGAAAGTCGAAAGTCAAAAGCATGACGACGCAAGAACTACAGACCATCAAACAACGATTCGGGATTATAGGCAGTTCGCCGATGCTGGATCGGGATATAGAGATTGCTGCACAAGTGGCGGTAACCGACTTGAGTGTGCTGATTACCGGCGAGTCGGGTGTGGGCAAGGAGCATTTTCCGCAAATCATCCATGCGTGCTCGCCGCGCAAACACGCGAAATACTTCGCCGTAAACTGCGGCGCTATCCCCGAGGGAACGATTGACAGCGAACTGTTCGGGCACGTGAAAGGTGCTTACACCGACGCACGTGCCGAGCGCAAAGGCTACTTCGAAGAAGCTAACGGCGGCACATTGTTCCTCGACGAAGTAGGCGAACTACCCTTGCCTACCCAAGCGCGACTGCTGCGTGTGTTGGAAACCGGCGAATTCATTAGAATGGGTTCGTCCGAAGTACAGAAGACATCCGTGCGTGTTGTGGCAGCCACGAACCTCGATATGAAACGCGCCATAGCCGAAGGGCGATTCCGCGAGGATCTGTACTTCCGACTGAATGCTGTAGAAATACGCGTACCCGCGCTACGCGAACGGAAAGAGGATATACCGCTGTTGTTCCGCAAGTTCACCTCTGATTTCACAAACAAGTACGCAATGCCCCGCATCCAACTGACAGACGAGGCAACAGAACTGCTGAAGAGTTACTACTGGTACGGAAATGTGCGACAACTCAAGAACGTAGCCGAGCAGATCTGCGTACTGGAGAAAAACCGCGAGGTGAATGCCGAAACGCTGCGGAAATACCTGCCTGCAAGCGAACAGGAACAACAACTGACGCTGTTCGGTGCCCAAGCAAACATGGGCGGCGACCCGTACATGAACGAGCGCGAATTGCTGTACAAAGTACTGTTCGACATGAAACGCGACATAGCCGAACTCAAGCACCAGATGGCAGCGGCAACTAACGGGGTCACCACAAACAACGTGCAGTGGGGTGACAGGGGCGGCACTCCGATGCCAACATCAAGTGCGATCGTGCCGACAGGAAACAGGATGCCCTACACCGAGCATCACAGCGAACATCAGGAAGCCGAGGTGCAAGAAGCAGAAGTTGTGCGCGAGCAGCCGATAGTGATTGACGAACCGCTTACCATGGGCGACGCCGAGGAAGCGATGATCAAGAAAGCGCTGGAGCGTAACGGCGGTAACCGCAAAGCGGCAGCTACAGAACTCGGCATCAGCGAACGGACGCTGTACAGGAAACTCAAGAGCTTTGAGTAATTGAGAGTCGAAAGTCAAAAGTCGAAAGCCTAATCAATCAAGATGGTAAACGTATTGCGAAAATCAATAATATTATTGATGCTGGCAACAATCGTTGCTGCGATGCCGTCGTGCCTGATCAGTTACCGGTTTAACGGAGCGAGTATCGACTACTCGAAGACGCAGAGCATATCCATTGCAGATTTTCCGAACAACGCAGCACTGGTTAACCCTAACCTGTCAAACGCGCTGTCGGAAGGAATACGCGACATCTTTTCGCGTCAGACGCGCCTAAGCATCCTGCCTCGCAACGGTGACATGGAACTCGAAGGCGAGATAACCGACTACAGCCTTACGCCGATGGCTATCTCGGCTGACAGTTATGCCGCCGAAACAAAACTGACAGTAACCATTCGTGTGCGGTTCACAAACAACAAAGCTCCGGAAGAGAGTTTTGAGAAGACCTACAGCGCGTTTCAGACCTTCAACTCGGCACGACTGCTGACCGAAGTACAGGACGAGCTGTGCACCGCTATGGTGACAGAGTTGGCGGAAAGCATATACAATGATACGGTCGCACGTTGGTAGTTTTACTTTCGGGGTCCCCACATGCGGCATTGACAAACAAATACGGCAAAATATTAAGATAAATATAAAATTTTGCGGAAATATTTGCAAATATCATTTTTTTTTATTATCTTTGCAGTCGCGTTTTTTTGAAACGAAAATATAATTACTAAAAGAATATGTACACATTATTTATCACACTGATTATTATTGCCTCCATCCTGTTGGTATTGTTGGTATTGATCCAGAACAGCAAGGGTGGCGGTTTGGCAGCAGACTTTGCCGGTGGCAACCAAGTGATGGGTGCTCCGAAGACAGCCGACTTCCTTGAGAAAGCCACATGGACTTTAGTTGCGGTTATTGCCGTACTGAGCATCCTCGCCGTAGGCGTTCACAAACAGCAAACACGAGAGGCACAACAAGCCGGTGAAAGCGCAATCCAAAGCCAAGTGCAAGACGCAGCTGCCGAGCAGCAGACATCAACTGCTACTCCTGACTTCGGTGACTAAGAGGCGTTAGCCATGGCTATTAGCCATTGGCCGTTGGTTGTCGAAAGTCAAAAACAATTAGCGGGAACAGGTCATTGACCATGTTTCCGCTATGACCTTAAAAATAATACGCGCGTGCGCGTTGTATGTATGTGCACGTACGCATAAGTTCACAGATTAAGCAGATTAAACAGAAAAGAAGAATAAAAACAATACCATAATGAAAAAGTACAACTTTAATGCAGGTCCAAGTATCCTGCCACAAGAAGTAATCAAGCAGACAGCAGAGGCTGTTCTGGATTTTCAAGGTGAAGGACTTTCCGTTCTGGAGATCAGCCACCGTGCCAAGTATTTCCAGCCCGTCATGGACGAGGCGGAAGCGCTGATGAAAGAGTTGCTGAACGTACCCGAAGGTTACAGAGTATTGTTCCTCGGCGGCGGCGCAAGCCTTCAGTTCTGCATGGTTCCGTTCAATATGCTGGAAAAGAAAGCCGCCTATCTGAATACTGGCGTGTGGAGCAAGAAAGCCTTGAAGGAAGCCAAAGGTTTTGGCGAGGTTGTTGAGGTAGCCGCCAGCACGAACTCTATCCCGACGGACTATGAGATTCCACAGGATGCCGACTACTTCCACATCACAACGAACAACACGATTTTCGGTACGGAGATTAGCGACGAGAAACTCGCAGAGATCTACCGCAAGAAAGGCAATGTGCCCTTGGTAGCCGATATGAGTTCGGATATACTGAGCCGTCCTATTGACGTAAGCCAATATGACATTATCTACGGCGGCGCACAAAAGAACCTCGCTCCGGCAGGTGTGACGTTCGTGATCATCAAAGAGAGCTGCCTTGGTAAAGTTAGCCGCTACATCCCGACGATGCTCAACTACCAGACACATATCGACGGCGGTTCGATGTTCAACACGCCTCCGGTATTGCCTGTATATACTGCCCTACTCACTCTGCGCTGGCTGAAAGCCAACGGTGGTGTGAAGTGGATTGAGGAGCGCAACAAAGCCAAAGCAGACTTGCTGTACAAGTGCCTCGACGAGTCGAAGCTGTTCACACCGACAATCCTCAACAAGGAAGACCGCAGTCGCATGAACATCTGCTTCGTATTCAAACCCGGTTACGAGGATTTGCAAGACGAGTTCTTCAAGTTCGCTACCGAGCGAGGAATGGTAGGAATCAAAGGTCACCGTCTTGTAGGCGGTTTCCGTGCATCGTGCTACAACGCGATGGATCTGGAAGGCGTACAAGCACTTGTAGATTGCATCAAGGAGTTCGAGGCACTTCACTAAATTTGATACTTGAAATTTGAAACTTGAAATTTATAGATGCCTTACTTCTCGTTTCATCATTCAGAACCAACCCGGAAGAAAACGGTGCCAGCCGATTTCTTCACAACACTTGTGAATAAAATGAAAGTATTAGTAGCAACAGAAAAACCTTTTGCGAAAGTAGCCGTTGACGGCATTCGCGAGGTAATAGAGGATGCCGGTTATGAACTGGCTCTCTTGGAGAAATACACAGACAAGCAACAACTGCTTGAAGCCGTGGCTGACGCTGACGCATTGATCATCCGTTCGGACATTGTGGATGCCGAAGTGCTTGATGCCGCCAAGCAACTGAAGATCGTTGTTCGTGCCGGTGCAGGTTACGACAACATCGACCTTGATGCCGCTACCGCACACAACGTTGTAGCGATGAACACTCCGGGTCAGAATAGTAACGCGGTGGCCGAATTGGCTTTAGGCTTGATGGTTTATGCCGTTCGTAACCTTTATAACGGCACGAGCGGCACAGAACTGCTGGGCAAGAAACTCGGTATTCATGCCTTCGGAAACGTAGGACGAAACGTTGCACGTATTGCACAGGGCTTCGGTATGCAAGTCTATGCCTACGACGCTTACTGCCCTGATGAGGCAATGGTGGCAGCCAACGTTACTCCACTCCACTCGGCGGAAGAACTGTACAAGACTTGCGACATCGTGAGTCTGCATATACCTGCTACCGCAGAGACAAAGAACAGCATCAACCACGATCTCGTTAACCTGATGCCTAAAGGCGGCGTGCTGGTGAACACCGCACGCAAAGAGGTGATTGACGAGCCGGGACTGATCCAACTGATGCAAGAGCGCGCTGACCTGAAGTACATGACGGATATTATGCCAGCAGCTGATGCCACGTTCCGCGAGCAGTTTGCCGGACGCTACTTCGCTACGCCGAAGAAGATGGGTGCTCAGACTGCCGAGGCAAACATCAACGCCGGTATAGCTGCCGCCAAACAGATTGTGGATTTCTTACAAAACGGTAACACACGCTTCCAAGTAAACAAATAATGCGTCGCATCATTTTCATAAGTCTGACGGCTTTGTTTGCCGCTGTAGCCTACGCACAACCGATGAACATCGAGAGCGTAGGCACTGCGACGCAGGTCGTTAACGGCAAAGATACCTTGCTGATTTTCAAGGATGAGATACATCTGAAGTCGAAGATAGGCGAGGTTAATTGGTATTCCACAAAGACCAACGAGATTGTCTATACCAACACCGACGAGATCTATCCCGACGATGGCGGATATTATATCGAGAAGGATGACGAGCAGTATGCTCCGGTTTATGCGTTTCTGTACAGCGAACCGGTCATCAACTCAATCAGCCTGACTGCGGAGTGCGAGGCGACGACCTTGACCCTGCCGGAAGAAACAAATGACCCAAAGCCACTCAGATATTCTCGTCCGGATGGTTCAACAGGCACATACAAGCGAGCCTGTACAATCTCTTACAACGCGCTTGCTTGGAACGGGGAAATGTGGGCTGACTCTGCCGCACAGATGGACGAAACGTTGCAAACCGGCAACTACTATATGCCGGCACTATACGGCGCGACACCCGTCAGCTTATGCTACGATTCAGTTATTCTTACTGAATTGGGGCTTGAGCCAAAGTGTGTGGAAACCGAACTGCCCGCTGATCAGGTGATTGCTATCAATCTGCAATTGACCCATATAGCCGCTACATCTCGAGGCACGAAAGAGGAGAACGAGCCTAAACGTCCGACCAGTGAGACGCTGATTGAAACGAATCAGTACAGTGCGCCGCTGGATGTGGCATTCTACTCCAACCCCACTCCGGCAACGGAGTTCTATCAGTGGACGGTTGTAGGTCCTTCGAATACGGTTACACGTCATGACCAGGATATCCGGCACATATTCTCCGAACCCGGCAAATATACCGTGATTTGCAAGGTGAGAAACGCACTGTGCGAAGCAGACTCGATGACGATGACTGTGGCTATCACAGAGTCGTATATTGACGTGCCGAACGTGTTCACCCCAAACGGTGACGGAATGAATGACGAGTTCCGTGTGGCATACAAATCGATTGCGGAGTTCCATTGCTGGGTGTATAACCGTTGGGGCAAACTCGTATATGAGTGGACGGATCCCGCCAAAGGCTGGGACGGCACAATCAATGGTCGTCCGGCAGCAGAGGGAGCGTACTTCTACGTTATTCGCGCAAAAGGCACTGATGCAGCCAAGGGGCAAGGATATATATCCAAGCCATCATACAATCGCGCCAAAAAGAATTCCGACACAAAGATACTGGGTATCTACCAGTTGTCCGGCGATATTAACCTGCTGCGAGGCAAAAGCAAATAAACATCTTGGCAGCCGGAACACTGACATACGACCAGATAATGCTGCAGCTCAAACAGCAGCAGTATAAACCTGTTTATCTCCTCTATGGTGATGAGCCTTATTACATAGATAAGGTGACGGACTACATAGAGGAGAATGTGTTGGATGAAGCCGGCAAGTCGTTTGATCAGGTTGTTCTGTACGGTCGCGATCTCGCAGAGAACGGCATAGGCGACGCCGTGATGCAAGCACGTGGATTCGCTATGATGGGCGGCTACAAGGTCGTCATCGTTCGCGAGGCGCAAATGATCAAGAAGTGGCAAGCACTGGAGCAATACATTGCAGCCCCGCAACCGCAGTCAATATTAGTGATTGCATGTAAGTCAGGTTCCGCTCCGAAAGTTCCCACCTCGCCGCACGTAGCCGTAATGCAATCCACGCCGCTACGCGACTATCAGGTGGCGGGTTGGATTACACGCTATATAGATGAGTGGAACAAAAGCCAAGCCGCACAAGCCAAAGAAGACCGAGTAACGATTGATCCGAAAGTGACGCAAATCCTTGCCGACAATCTCGGCACGAACCTGCAGCAGATTGTGCTGTCACTGGAGAAACTGGTCAACGGTCGTCCGGCAGGTGTGAATGTCATCGATGCCGCCCTTGTTGAACGGAACATAGGCATCAGCAAGGATTACAACGGCTTTGAGTTGCAAGACGCACTCATCACAGGCGACGCGCTGAAAGCCAACCGCATTGTGCGCTACTTTGCCTCGTCGAAAGACCACCCTATTCAAAAAGAGTTGCCGTTATTGTTCGGCTTCTTTGCCAACCTGATGCTTTTCCACTACTTGCCAAACAAAAACGACGAGCGCGCCGTGGCTGCCGTGCTGAAGATCAATCCTTTCCTTGTAAAGAACTACGCCCGTGCCGCGCAACGCTACAGTGCTGGCAAAACGTTTCGGATTATATCGTACTTCCGCGACACGGACGCACGCTGCAAAGGTATCGGTACTGGTTCCGCCACGGAGATTGACTTGTGGAAGGAACTCATTTACAAGATACTTCATTAAAAATTTGAAGATTTGAAAATTTAAAGATTTGAAAATTAATTAATATGAGGGATAGATTTGTATGCTTGCAACCCTCTCAACTAAATGCTAAAAAACAATGAATTACTTATTTACTTCTGAATCAGTGTCCGAAGGACACCCTGACAAAGTCGCTGACCAGATCAGTGACGCTATTTTGGATAATTTTCTTGCTCTCGATCCGTCGGCTCACGTAGCTTGCGAGACTATGGTTACTACCGGTCAAGTGTTCGTAGCCGGTGAGGTTACGGCAAAGAAGTACATTGACCTGCCGAACATTATCCGCCGTACTATTCATGATATAGGTTACACCAAAGCCGCGTACAAGTTCGAGGCTGAGAGTTGCGGTATTCTGCAAGCCCTGCACGAGCAGAGCGCAGATATCAATATGGGTGTAAGTCGCAGTTCGAAGATGGCACAAGGTGCCGGTGACCAAGGAATGATGTTCGGTTACGCCTCTTCGGAGACAGACAACTATATGCCGCTCACCCTCGACTTGGCGCACACACTCGTCTATACCTTGGCTCGTATTCGTAAGGAAGGCAATCAAATGACCTACCTTCGTCCCGACGCCAAGAGCCAAGTGACAATGGAGTACGATGAGAAGAACCGTCCTGTACGTATTCAGACTATCGTTCTCTCCACACAGCACGACGAGTTGACTGCAGATGGTCGTAAGGTTACGCCCGAACTAATCAAGCAAGACGTGATAGCCATCCTTTTACCTCGCGTAGCCAAACGTGACGCACGCTACACTGCCCTACTGGAAACGTTCCTTGGCGATGAGCACACCGAACTGCTGGTTAACCCAACAGGCAACTTCGTTATCGGTGGTCCTTACGGCGACACGGGATTGACAGGACGTAAGATCATCGTTGACACCTACGGTGGTCGCGGTGCACATGGAGGCGGTGCATTCTCGGGAAAAGACCCCTCGAAGGTGGATCGTTCGGCTGCTTACGCGGCACGATATATAGCCAAGAACATGGTTGCTGCCGGTGTAGCCGATGAAGTGCTCGTTCAGGTCAGTTATGCTATCGGCGTTGCGAAACCCGTGAGCCTGTATGTCAACACCTACGGGACTACAAAGGTGAAGATGAACGATGCCGAGATAGCCAAACGTATAGGCAGGTTGTTTGACCTGCGTCCGGCAGCCATCATCCGTGATCTGAAACTCACGCAACCGATGTACGAGGAAACAGCCCGTTATGGTCACATGGGACGAACCAACGAAGTGGTTACCAAATCGTTTATCGACTCCGACGGTCGTCCATTCACCCGTGAGGTTGAATTGTTCACATGGGAGAAACTCGATCGCGTGGAGCAAATCAAACAAGCATTCAAACTCTAACAAACACAAACTATCATGAGCGAGAATAATATCGTTCGTCAGTCGTGGATTATCACCATAGCCGTTCTGCTGTTGGTGGCTCTTGATCAGGCACTCAAACTGTATATCCGCACGCACTTTATGCTGGGCGAGGCACATGAGATTCTGCCTTTCTTTCAACTCTGCTTTGTGGAGAACAACGGAATGGCGTTCGGCATTCAATGGTTGCCGAAATGGTGCCTGACTGCGTTCCGCATCATCATGGTGGGCGTATTAGGCTGGTATATCAATATGCTGCTCAAGCGCGGCGTTCGCACCTCATACATGACAATGATTACGCTCATTACTGCCGGTGCAATCGGAAATATCATTGACTGCGTGTTCTACGGAAAGTTGTTCGGCTACGAGACATGGTTTTACGGCAAAGTCGTAGATATGCTGTATTTCCCGCTCATCCACAACGCTGCGGGAGAAACGCTGTTCTTCCGACCGGTGTTCAATCTTGCAGACTCGTACATCACCGTAGCAGTGTTTGCCATCATCTTGTTCTTCCGAAAAGATTTGAATGACAGTTTAGAAAAAGAAAAAGCATAGAACAAGAAAAAGCGGCTTAATTGAGCCGCTTTTTCGTTTATTCGATTTCTCGATATTTCGATATATCGATATATCGGTATTTCGAGAATTCTAAATTTCGAGATTAGATTCCCAGCGAAGCCTTGATAGCCGGAACACGTGCTTCGGCCTCGGCTGTGCAGCGCTCGTAGTCAGCACCGGTGAACGGTTTGCCGGACTTAACAGGGATCTCGAAGTAGAACTTGATCTTCGGCTCGGTACCAGACGGACGAACACTGACTTTCAGACCGCCCTCGGTGAAGTATTGCAGCACGTTCGAGGTTGCGTTGAGCGGCATCTCGATCGGGCTTTCTACCCACTTGCCGTCCTTAAGTTCCTGTTGCTTGAGCAGCTTAAAGTCTTTGATCTTAACGACCTTCTCGCCGGCAATCTCCTTCGGAGCGTTAGCGCGGTAGTCAACCATCATCTGTGCAATCTCCTCGGCACCCGTCTTACCCGGACGAACAACGTTGATCGTCGTCTCGCGCTGGAAGCCGTAATCCTCGTAGATCTTCAGCAAGTAATCATACAGCGTCATGCCATTGTCTTTAGCGAAGGCAGCAATCTCGCAGATAAGGCAGATAGCCGAAGGCGAACATTTGTCGCGCACTGCGTCGTACGGCAAGAAGCCGAAGCTCTCCTCACCACCGCCAATATATTTGCGTTTGCCTTCCCACATGCGGATACGGTTGGCGATCCACTTGAAGCCGGTGTATTCGTCGGTGAGGGTAACGCCCTGTGCATCAGCAATCTTACGGATAAGTTCGCTGGTAACGATGGTCTTAACGATAAACATATCGTCGCGGAGCTTGCCCAGACGCTTCATGTTGTTGATGATGTAGTAGTGGTACATGATGTTCGTCTGGTTGCCGTTGATAATCACCCACTCGCCCTTGTCGTTGCGGCAAACGATAGCAATACGATCGGCATCGGGGTCAGAAGCGATAACCAGATCAGCACCAAGCTTGGTGCCAAGGTTCATACCCATAGTCATAGCCTCGGCGTTCTCGGGGTTCGGGCTGACAACGGTTGAGAAGTTGCCGTCGATAACCATCTGCTCGGGCACTACGTGGATATTCTGGAATCCCCAGCTACGCAGACACATAGGCACGATCTGACGACCAGCACCGTGCATCGGAGTGTAAACGATGTTCAGATCTTTCTGACGAAGGATGGTCTCCTGATCTATCATAACGGTCTTAACAGCTTGCATGAAGTCGTAATCGATCTCGCCACCGATGATCTCGATGAGGTCTTTGTTAGCGTCCCACTTCACGTCAGCCATGGTCACTTTGTTCACCTCGTCGATGATACCCTGATCGTGCGGCTGGAGTACCTGCGAGCCGTCCTCCCAGTAAGCCTTGTAGCCATTGTACTCTTTGGGGTTGTGCGATGCTGTAACGTTCACACCACCCTGGCACTTGAGGTGACGGATAGCGAACGATACTTCGGGAGTAGGACGAAGGCTTTCGAACAGATAAACCTTGATACCGTTGGCAGAGAAGATGTTTGCCACTGTCTCGGCGAACAAACGACCGTTGTTGCGGCAGTCATGACCTACAGCCACTGCAACTCTTCCGTTCTGTACATTCTGGAAACCGCCTTCCCGCTGTACTTTCAGCAGGTAGTTGGCATAACCTTGTGTAGCTTGAGCAACGATGTACTTGTTCATTCGGTTCGTTCCGGCCCCCATTATACCGCGCAAACCGCCGGTACCAAACTCCAAGGTGCGATAGAATGCGTCGATGAGTTCGGTTTTGTCCTCAGCCTCCATCATAGCTTTCACTTGTGCGCGGGTTTCCGCATCAAACGGCTCACGTGTCCACACCTCGGCCGTTTCCATAATTTTCTTCAGTTCTTCGTTCATGATAATAGAGATTTAGTTTGTTAATATTATTTGTTCAATGTATTTCATTTTGATCCGCCATGTATGGCGGATAGCTTATGCAAGTGCATCGGCTATCTTGCGTTGTATTCTTTCTTCGACTTCCGGTTCGCCTAAAGTGGTGAGCACGTCGTGAAAGAACGCTGTGAGCAACAGTCGGCGCGCTTCGTCAGGGGCAATGCCTCGCTGTTGCATGTAGAACAGCGCACTCTCGTCAATCTGCCCTGTTGTCGCACCGTGCGAACACTTGACATCATCGGCGTAGATCTCCAACTGCGGCTGTGTGTGCATCGTTGCGGTCGGGGATAGCAGCACATTGCGGTTTGTCTGTCGTGCGTCAGTGTGTTGTGCGTTCGGAGCAACAATGAGTTCGCCAACAAACTCCGCACGTGCGTTGTCTTTTACAGCGAACTTCAGCAATTGGTTCGACTTGCCGTTCGGCACACTATGTCTCACGTGCGTGTGTACCTTAATTTGTTGCTTGCCGCTGATTACACCCAAACCGTAGATGTAAGTCTCCGCATGTTCGCCAACCTGATTGATATCCAGCAGCACATCACAATCCGTGTCTTCGCCTTTGTCCAAGCAGAACAGATGGATGGTCAGCACGCTATCCGCCTCTTGCGTTATATGCCACTGCGCCGTATCGTCCGACAGACAGACTATAACCAAGTGCTTGTGTTCACCTTGTATGAGATGTAACTCTTGCATAGCGTCAAAGCGAATCTGTTAATCCGCCATGTATGGCGGATACCCCTGCGTAGCCTTTCTCCTCGAGTTCCAGTGCGAGTTCCTTGCCACCTGTGCGGACGATTTGTCCGTCAGCGAGGATGTGTACGTAGTCCGGCACAATGTAATCCAACAGACGCTGGTAGTGCGTGATTACTATCGTGGCATTCTCTGCGTTGTGCAGTTTGTTTACGCCCTCGGCAACGATGCGCAAGGCATCAATATCCAAACCGGAGTCTGTCTCGTCAAGGATTGACAGGCAGGGTTCTAACATTGCCATCTGGAAGATCTCGTTGCGTTTCTTCTCGCCGCCGGAGAAGCCTTCATTAACACTGCGACCGGTCAGTTTGTTGTCGAGTTCGACGAGAGTGCGTTTGGCACGCATCAGCTTGAGGAACTCGCCGGCATTAAGAGCTGGCAAACCATGGTGTTCACGCTTGGCATTAACCGCCGCACGCATAAAGTTTGTCATGCTCACGCCCGGGATCTCCACAGGGTACTGAAACGACAGGAACAATCCCTCACGTGCGCGCACCTCGGGAGCCATGCTGAGCAGGTCTTTGCCGTTAAAGGTCACTTCGCCTTCGGTTACCGTGTAAGCCGGATTACCGGCGAGCACGGCACTGAGCGTGGATTTGCCGGCACCATTCGGTCCCATGATTGCGTGCGTCTCACCTGCATTGATGTGCAGGTTAATGCCTTTTAATATTTCTTTGCCCGCTATTGAGGCGTGTAAGTTCTTTATATCTAACATCTATTCATTGATTACTGCCATGATTACTTTGCCGACCTCTTGCAGAGTGTTGGGGCTGATATTGCTCATGTCGTCATTCTTCGTATGCCACCACCATGGAAAACCAGTTTCGGAAGGTACATAATGGATAATATCCACACACGGTATCTTCGCAATCGTATTCACATAATAATGGTCGTCGGTTATTGGGTACACCCGCTCGCTCGTGAAACGATGACCATAGCCCAACTGCTCGGCTGTATGCCATATCTTATCGACATACTTCTGTGCATATTGCTCGCTATTGTATTCGCGCGGGAATGCTGCATTGGGGTCGCCGACCATATCAAGGAGAATGCCGAAGGATATTGGTGATTTGCGATTTGTAATTTGTGATTTGTTATTTGTGATTTGTGATTGCTGTGCGTACATTCTCGACCAGAGTTGTGCACCGAGACACCATGTGTGGGGCAGTTGTCGACCGGTGTAGAACGCCGGTGTGCCCATGTCCTCGCAGTCGAAGAGCACGATCTCTATCGGTCGCCGATGTTCGCTCAGTTGCTGCCATTGTCTGGCAACTTCTATCAGCACGCCTACTCCACTCGCGCCGTCGTTCGCTCCGGGGATAGGAATCATTCGCTCGCTGTAGTCCTCCTCCTGATCCGCCCAAGGACGACTGTCGTAATGGGCACAGAGCAAGATCGCTTTTTCGTTAGCATAAGCGGAATCTGCCGGAAGATGTGCACAGATGTTCGCCACACGCTGCCACGCGCCATCGTAGCGTTGCACCTCACCGGTCTGGATCTCGACTTTCGCACCAAAACGCTCCAGCGTACTACCTAAGTATTGTAAGCACAGGTTATGCGCATCACTGCCGGGCACACGCGAACCGAACGCCACTTGACCGGCTACGTAAGCGTACGCACTGTCGCCGCTGAACGCAACCTCCGGTATCGCCGTGGTTGTTGTCTTAGGCGTAGCTCCGCATCCCGCCAACAGCATAAAACTACACATCAATGATATGACCTTGTGAATCTTCAAATTTTCAAATCTTCAAATTAGAAATTTTGCTCACTGATGCTACGGTGCTCTTGTATTGCGAGAATCGTCTTGGCGATAGGCAAAGCCACACTTACGACTTTGACCTTCGGACAACGCGTTGTGTCGAACGGTATCGAATCGGTGATAACCAGTTCATCCAGTTCGCTCTCCATCACGCGTTCACAGGCGTTGCCGGACATAATGCCGTGCGAGATGACGGCACGCACACTGAGTGCGCCATTCTCCTTCATCACCTTGGCTGCCTTGCAGAGTGTTCCAGCTGTATCCACTATATCGTCAAGAATAACCACATCCTTACCGGCTACGTCACCTAACACACGCATCTCACCTATCTGGTTAGCTTCCGGACGGTGTTTGTAGCAGATAACCATAGGCACCTCTTTGCCGGTTTGCAGATGCAGTTTCTTGCAGAAGTTGGCTGCACGCTTCGAACCGCCAACATCAGGAGAGGCGATGATCAGATTATCCATATTCAAACTCTCGACGTAAGGTGCCAGCACATTGCTGCCGTACAAGTGATCAACGGGGATGTCGAAGAATCCCTGAATCTGCTCGGCGTGCAAATCAACCACAATCACACGGTCGGCACCGGCTACCTGTAGGATGTTCGCCACCAGCTTGGCACCGATACTTACGCGCGGTTTGTCTTTTCTGTCCTGACGTGCCCAACCGAAGTACGGGATGACGGCAATCACCTTGTACGCACTGGCACGCTTGGCGGCGTCAATCATCAACAGCAGTTCCATCAGGTTGTCTGCTGTCGGGTTAGTCGATTGAATAAGATAAACGGATTGTCCGCGAACAGAATCCTCAAACGTGGCGGCATATTCGCCGTCGGAGAAACGCTCAATCTTCACATGCCCTAACTGGCAGTTCAGATGTTCGCACACACGTTGCGCTATAGCCAGACCTTGGCTACCCGCAAACACCTTGAAAGGATTAGCCTCTATGAGCATATTAAATGAAATTTAAATTTCGCCACAAAGTTACGAAAAAAAAATGATATTTGCAAATTTTTGCTGCAAAAAAGCCGCAATAGCAGCTCTTTTTTTTCTATACTATCTATTTGTACGAATATAGTCTGTCAGTTGACGATAAATTTCCGCTGCCAAATCATGATTAGCCACCGGGAGAGATTGCAGTAATTCAATGTGATGCCGGATTACCTGCTCGTCATCTCGTACTGCCGGACCTGTTTGTGCGTCTTTCGGGGCAAGGGTGTGCACCTTGGCGGCAGTCTGGTCGATGAGTGGCAACAATACCGAGAACGGAATACTCGTTCCTTTCAGAATATCCGCCGCTATGCGGTACATGCAGTTCGTGAAGTTGTTGGCAAACACTCCGGCAACATGCAGCCGCTCGCGGTCGGCTTGGGTCGTTTCGATCACACGCGGCGAAAGGGTAAGAGCCAGAGTATAAACAGCCGCCACATCGTCGATGTTCTTCGCCTCAATGAACAATGGTATATCCGTGAAGTCGTCAATCGGTTGCGCCTTACTGAAGGTCTGGAAGGGATAGAGGATACCGCAATGCGGTTTATCCTCGCCAAAGACGGAGATCGGAACTGTGCCCGAGGTGTGCACATGTACGGAACGTGCGGGAGCATGCACCGCAGCAATCACCTCGCGTAAGGCTTCGTCGCGAACGGCGTAGATGTAAACATCCGCTAATCCGCTAATCCCCTCATCCACTAATCCGCTAACCAGTTCGCGCGAATTGATCATCGGGGCATCGATCCCTTTCTTACTGAACGCGGCATGCAAACTTGTTGCCACATTACCGTTTCCTATAATCGCTATCCTCATGAAGATTTGAAGATTTGAATATTTGAAGATTACAGCACTCCCAACCCGTTCAACACAATCAGCAAAATAGCAAGCGGTACAATGAAGCGCAGCACAAACAGGTAAAACATCCTTGCCCAACGCTTAATCCATTTTTCGTTAGGTTGCACACTTTTCTTGCCTATCTTATGCAACCTCCAGCCCACGAACACCGCCATGCCCAATGCGCCAAGCGGCATCATCACACAGGCAGAAACAAGGTCACTATAATTGAATACTTCGGGCACGAACACGCACGTTACGAGCAAGGCAATCACCAACACCGAGGTAATAAGCACTGCTTGACGCCTGTTGAGCGGATGTTTTTTGCCGGCTGTTGCTTCGCAGATAAACGCTACGACCACCTCCATCAGCGAGATTGTTGAAGTGATAGCGGCTATACACAGTAGCGCAAAGAACAGTACACTGCTCAGCCACGGCAGAGTCATCTTTTCGAAGATTGCCGGCAGTACCACAAACACTAATTCAGGACCTTCGGCAGGGTCAAAGCCGAACGCAAATACAGCGGGGAAGATGATCACTCCCGCCAACAAAGCGACTATGGTATCCAGCACAATCACCTGAACGGATGTGGCTATAACATTCTGACCTTTTGGCATATACGCTCCATACGTAATCAGCGCACCCATACCTATCGAAAGGCTAAAGAAGCACTGTCCCATGGCTTCCATAACAACCCGAGGCGTGAACTGCGCAAAGTCAAACCGGAAGAAGAACCGCATACCGGCGCTGCTGCCGTCCATCATCAGCACTACACCTGCCATCAGCAACATCAATATGAGCAGCAGAGGCATCAGCACTTTGCTCAAACGCTCAATGCCGGTGTTGACATCAAACCACAACACTCCGGCCGTCAGCAAAACCGGCAATATGCCGAATCCTATCATCCTGATATTGCTGGATTGGATCGTATCAAAATGAGCATTCAACTCTTGTGCACTTAAGCCGCCTAAAGCGTTTGTCACCGCTTCTACAAGGTAATTGAAACACCAGCCGGTTACAACAAAGTAAAATCCCATAATCACAAACGCCGTGAGCATGCACAGCCAACTGAGCCACTGCCAGCGGTTGTTGCCGCTCAATGCATGGAAAGCACCGTACGCACTCTTGCCCGAACGCTTGCCGATCATGAACTCCGTCATCAGCAACGGCATACCGAACAGCAGCACACAGAGCAGATACACAACAAGGAATGCTCCGCCTCCGTTCTCACCGGCGATGTACGGAAACTTCCAGATATTGCCCAAGCCGACAGCACTGCCTGCCGCCGCCATGATCAATCCGACCTTCGAAGAAAATGTTGTATTTTTACGATCTGACATATTACTTTTCTAAAATCAAAATACAAATTATAGTATCGGCAGCAAAGTTACAAAAAAAAAATGAAATTTGCAAGATTTTAGCACATTTTAGCAAAAAAAATCATTTTTTCTTACAATTTATTGAGACTTACTTGCATATATCAAAAAAATGTTGTATCTTTGTAATGGTTTTTCTATATAATGAAAAATATTCCGATCTCAAGATTTTATCGTAGAATCAGCATACTGACAGAATTATGACAGTATAATATGATAACACGATAATAAGTCGAAGAACTAAATATGAACTAAAGAACAACTAAAGAAGAACTAAAGATTAACTAATAAAAATATCGATATTTTATTAAAACAAGGAGGAAAAAATGGCAAGAGCGAAACTAAGTGTGGGCATTGACAGCCTGAGCGGGAAACTGGCAAAGAAGTCAGGAATGCAGATGCGATTCAAGAAGTACAAAGATGACACAGGACATGTGATCGGCGTGGGCCCACAGGAGTTCTTTCACAGGGACACACGGGACTACAAACGGAGTCCGAGGAGTACGGCGGAACAAGCGCAAGCGGATATCTGGAAAGAGGTGTGTAGAGAGGCGAGTGCGATATACAAGAACACAGAGCACCCGAGGTATGCAGAACTGCGGGCACGATGGAATGCGCAGTTCAAGGGCGGGTGTGACGCGTTTTTGAATGAGGGACGGACGGAGAAGGTTGTGTACGGGATGTTTCCGGTGTTTGTGAGGATGGTGCTGTTGAAGGAGAAGAAAATGGCGATGGAAGCGGGGGGATAAGCGAAAATTTTGGAAAATTACAAAATTTCTGCAAATAAATTTGCATAATTCGAAAAAAAGTTGTAACTTTGTAGGCGAAATTAAAAAGGAGGTGATTATGACAGCTTTGCAATTGAATGCAGAAATCTACCAGAGTTTAGGTGTGCTATCTCAAGATGAAAGCATGCTTCGTCGTGCAGCCAATTACTTGAAACGGTTAGCATCTGAGCTGACACAAGACTCGACTTTGATGACGAAAGACGAATTCTTTTCGCGAGTAGAAGAGGCTGAGCGTGAGATTGAAGAAGGAAAAGGAATACGCATGCTTCCTGACGAGTCATTAGATGAATTCTTGAGGAGGGTTGGCTGATGTACGCGATTATTTATGCACCTCGTGCCGTTGCAGATTTACTGCGTTTGCAGCGGTCGGAACCTGCTGCGTATAAGAAAGCTGCCATCTTCATAGAGGAACTAAAAGAACACCCCAAAACCGGCACTGGACATCCTGAACCATTGAAAGGTAAACCGGAAAACCGCTGGAGTCGGCAAATATCAGAGAAACATCGCTTGGTTTATCGCATATTTGAGACTGAGGTATATGTAGAAGTTCTGACCGCATATGGTCACTATGATGATAAATAAAACAATCGTCCACTCTTCAGGACGTTAAAGCGGAGAAAAACAAGCGCAAGCGTGCGCTACATAAGAATAAGCGTTTGCTTTATTTTATTCTCTTCCCGGCACAATTGAAACAACTGATGTAGATGAAGTTTCAACTCCACGGCGTAATACACGAAAGTATATCAATAATGACCAAGTGCTGATTGACAGCAACGATAGAACATATACTGTGCAAGGGCAGGGAGTGAAATAAGGCAGCGGATATAATCCGCCTGAAATACGAAGATTACAAAAGCCGACGCAAATGAACACAAAAACAAACAGCGCACCTCGATGAGATGCGCTGTTTTGTTTGATCCGCCAAACTTGGCGGATGCTAAGGTTGGTAAATGGAGCGATTACTTATCATCCTCAACGGCGGCTTGAGCTGCTGCCAAGCGAGCGATAGGTACGCGGAACGGTGAGCAGGAAGCGTAGTTCATGCCCACGCGTGCGCAGAACTTAACAGATGAAGGCTCACCACCATGCTCGCCGCAGATACCAGTGCGGAGTGCGGGACGAACGGCACGACCCTTCTCTACAGCCATCTTGATGAGCTGGCCTACACCGTGCTGGTCAAGAACCTGGAACGGGTCAACCTTCAAGATCTTCTTCTCCAGATAAGCCGGCAAGAACGAAGCGATATCGTCACGGCTGTAACCGAAGGTCATCTGAGTCAAGTCGTTGGTACCGAAGGAGAAGTACTGAGCCTCAGTAGCGATACGGTCAGCGGTCAGAGCGGCACGCGGGATCTCGATCATCGTACCGATCTCGAACTCAACCTCAATGCCATACTCGGCAAATACTTCCTTGGCAACCTTTTGGATAATCTCTTTCTGCTGTTTGAACTCGTACAAGATACCAAATCAGCGGAACCATGATCTCAGGCATAGGATCGTGACCTTCCTTCTTCAGCTCGCAAGCGGCGCTGAGGATAGCGCGGGTCTGCATAGCCGTGATCTCCGGGAACGTGATACCCAGACGGCAACCACGGTGACCGAGCATCGGGTTGTTTAACGTAAGTAGCAACGGATTAGTACTTAAATATGCTCATTTTCTCGCAAAATCAAAAAAATCAACAGAAATAGTGGCTAAAATTTGCATTTATGCAAAAAAAATCGTAACTTTGTAGCGCTTTTGAGAATAATGCTTGACAAGTTGGCAAATATTGATTCGTATGAGAAATGGAAGACACTCCGCTATTCTGCGGTTCTTTCGCGTGGTAACTTTAACAAATTACTACATGACGATTTTGCCTTGATGGATGATGTTATTTTTGATTATGGCAAAATCAATGCCAATAGTGCCCCGCTAACCTATAAGGATTATGTTTCTTATGTATTTCGCTATCTAACAAAGCATTATAGAAATGAATATATTATTAAGAATGCTTTACTAAATCATCTTATTGACGAATATGGCACAAGCCAGACAATTGCACTAAATGAGTTTGCTGTTGGGACGTCTATTGCCGATATGGTTTTATTCAATGGTTGCAGCAAAGCATTTGAAATAAAAACCGAACATGATAGTCCTAAACGATTGGCTTCACAAATTTCCAATTATAGCGAAATTTTTCAATATTGCTATTTAGTTGCTCATGAAGATTATTTGTCAAAATATCAAAAGGAAATTGACGCCAATACAGGAATTATCAAATACTATATTAATCGCGGACATATTTATTTTGAAGAAATTAAGCCTGCTACAAAAAACACTCAGATTAACCCATATCTTTTAATGCGTTGTTTGCGAACTGAAGAATATAAAATGATTGTTCGTTTGTATTATGGTTCATTGCCCGAAATGAATGCATTTACAGCATTTACTATTTGTGAACAGTTGTTGTCACAAATACCCGCTGAATCTTTACATCAGTTATTCATTCAAATAATAAAGGGGCGTAAGAACAATATGAAGTATCTTAAGAAGTATGACAAGTCATTAAGGCAAATGTGTTTAAGTATGCATTTATTCCCAAATGAATACAGAATGATTAATGAGAAATTATTAACTCCAATAAAGATTTAACCTATGTATTACCCTTATTTGCGAGGACGCCAGTTTGAATTACTTGCTTTGAGAGATTTTGCCGAATCTTTGAAAGGACAGACATCAAAGGTCTTTCCGATTATTGAGCCGGTGAGAGAAAATAAGAATTCTCTAAAAAAGGCAGCCATTACAATGAGTGCTGTCGGTATGCAATATGGCATTATTTTAAATCCTGAGAATGGTGAATGCGCTAATAAATGGTTAGACTTTGCATCCGAACAGGATTTTCCCGAAACAAAGATATGGTCGCCAGTCTTTATTGTAAAGAATAATATCCCACAAATTATCCAGGAAATCTCAAGAAAACAATACCATAATGTTATATTGATTGTTCCAAAAACTGCATCTGATGCTGAGGATGATATTATTTCACTTATTCATAACAATGCTGTAGCAAAAGTTATTACTGATGCGCCGCGCAGACGCATTAAACATGCCGTTACAGGTGATAACAAGGAAATTATTACACTAAGTGACAACTTTGAAGCGAAATCTGCCAATAAGGACTATCTCAAGATTGATGAAGAATTGTTTTCGGAAGAGTTTGCCTATTACAAAGATGAAATGTATGATGGCTTTGCCGATTATACGGTTGTTACTAATGACTTCAGGGATGGAGGCGTTCTACCAAATGTCGTAGCCATTCATCTAACATATCAAAAGGAAATAGACCAAATTTATATCAAGCATTTCTGCTCGCATTCAAATATAAACGATAATTCAAATATTCAAGGAAAATTTGGAGAAGCAGCTGTCAAAGCTATAGCATTCTTTGATGCGAACTATAAAGAGAATAGCACGGCTATTGATATGCTACGTACTTATGTGGCAAATGCTTCATTTCCTGGCCTGGGAATGATAAAGAAGATTTCTATTTTGCATCATCTGCTTTTGATCCAAAGAATTATCTAAGTGCTTACATTATGAGAGTTTGTGCGAAATGCTTTAATGATTATGCCATCCGTTCCTATATTGAGAATAACGGAACAGATGGAATATGCGAAATAACAGGGGTACATACTAAGGTTATTGATACTGTTGATTTATCTGATTCCTTTGACAGTCTAATAGCATCGTTTACAGAGATTCAGTCTGGAAGACCTTTCTATGCTGTTCTGCAAGACGATTGGAAGATATTTAATGAGGAATACGGGCAGCAGGTATTTGCCACATTACTTAAGGAAAGAGACATAGATTCTCCCATAAATATACCTGTTGAATATTCGGATGACATCAAGCTTGCAATAAATGATTGGAGTAGCCTTAAAGCAAATCTAATCAATAACTATCGCTATCTTTCAATCATGGATATGAACAATCATATCTTCTATGACGAAGCGTTTGCAGTCCATGCCTCAACTATAAAGGCTGGTACAATCTTATTCCGCTCGCGAATTAATGAGAATGGTAGCGAAGTTCCTATACATAAAGGTTTCATGTCTGCTCCTCCTAAAGCTTTTGCAGCTGCCGGAAGAGCAAATCCACAAGGAATACCATTTTTATATCTGAGTAATAATGTTGAAACAACGTTTTATGAAACAAGAGCTGTATTCTTGGATAATATAAGTACTGGAGAATTCAGAGCTGTAAAAGAAATCAAGTTAGTTGACTTCACCAAACATGGTAGTCCATTCGACTCCATATATTCAGAATCCGGAGTACAGAATGGTATCATAAGTGAATTTATAGCTAAAGAAATTAGTTCAGACTTGTCTCGCCCGATGAGAAGACATGATTCTATCATTGATTATGTACCAACTCAATTTATTTGCGAATACATCAGATATACTACAGAAGCAGAAGGAATTGCTTTCAAGAGTTCGTTATCCCCTAATGGTATCAATTATGTGATTTTTAATCCTGCATTTTTTGAATGTCAAGATAATGTACAAGTACATAAAATAAATAAAGTGACAATCGAAGAATAACTAAATGTTCAAGAATGCTATTATGACTATTGAAGAAACAATCCAATGGTTTAACACACGATTTGAGCAAGAACGGTTTTGGTATGAAAGACCGGCTAATTTCTATTGTGGTATTACAAATGATTTGGAGACACGAAAGCAACAACATCATGTTGACGATTTAACCGCATCTGTTAAATGTGATTCCTTTGATACAGCACGACAGATTGAACAACTATTACACGAAGCCGGTTATGATACAGGGAAACAACTTGGTCATGGACAAGAAGATTCGATTTTTGTTTACATGTATAGGAAAATTAAAGGACAGACTATAGAATAAACGCCTCCACGACACATTATGCATCAAAAAGGCGGTGATATTTATCGTCAGCTCTAAGACGTTAAAAAGGAGTAAGCGCAAAGCGCTGCGCGATAACATATTAAAATAACAAGCATTACTATTATTTCGTGTCTGCCGAAAGCCCTGCAAAACTGACGGAATAAGACCTGAATAACTAATGGTAAGTATGCCTGCATAGGCTTACTTTTACTCATCAATAGTAGATGCTCACACTCTGTGTGAGTTTCTTAGATGAGTAAAGGTTCCTTGCAGGGCTGCCTTGGCGACACGATAAGAAACTCGCACTTTTTGTATATCTATATAGTGGAGTGTGCCGAAAATCCGATAAAGAGTAGGCATAAAATAAAACACCAAATGAAACGATTATTTATCACATTGTTAGTCACGTCTGCAACCTTCTTACTTGCAACAGCTCAGGATGTCATATTTTTGAGCGAGAGTGATTCTATTGTAGCAAAGGTTATTACAGTGGGTACATCTGAAATAACCTATCAAAAATGGGCAAACCTTCAAGGTCCCGTTTATTCTATGTCCATTAATCAGATTGCTGCTATTCGCTATGAGAATGGCACTTATGATTTCTTTAAGAATAAGGTTACACCTGTTGCGATAAATACGAATAGTACACCATCCCTTACTAGAAGTGGCAACACGTATATGTATGACAATTTGGTCATGAACAAAGATGCATATAAAAAATGGTTAAACGAACAAAATTGTCCTGCCGCTTATCAGCAATTTAGTTCAGGCCAAAACACGGCAATGGGAGGATGGTTCATGTTGGTATTAGGGCTTGGACTTGATTTGGGCTCCATTATTATTTCTGGGACAAATTACAACGGTAGCATCAACCCTGTAGCTCTTGCTTTGGGTATTACGGGAGGTTGTCTTGAAATTGCTTGTATCCCAACGCTTATTGTCGGTTATTCAAAAATGCATCGAAGCGTTGATGTATATAATGCTTCATGTAAAACATCAGCTTCAGCAAAGCCCTATTGGGCAATACAAACAAGTTCTAACGGATTAGGACTGGCCTATCATTTCTGATGCCTAATCCGTTGAATAACTGCCACCAAAGAAAAGAGACGTTCGTTTGAGCGTCTCTTTTCTTTGGTAAAAAATACGTGTTGTATTACTTCTCGTCCTCAACGGCGGCTTGAGCTGCTGCCAAGCGAGCGATAGGTACGCGGAAGGGTGAGCAAGAAGCGTAGTTCATGCCGACACGGGCGCAGAACTTAACAGATGAAGGCTCACCACCGTGCTCGCCGCAGATACCTGTACGGAGTGCGGGACGAACGGCACGACCCTTCTCTACTGCCATCTTGATGAGTTGGCCTACACCGTGCTGGTCAAGAACCTGGAACGGGTCAACCTTCAAAATCTTCTTCTCAAGATATGCAGGCAAGAACGAAGCGATGTCGTCACGGCTGTAACCGAAGGTCATCTGGGTGAGGTCGTTCGTACCGAAGCTGAAGTATTGAGCCTCGGTAGCGATGCGGTCGGCTGTCAGGGCTGCACGCGGGATCTCGATCATCGTACCGATCTCGAACTCTACCTCGATGCCATATTCAGCAAATACCTCTTTCGCAACGCGTTGGATGATCTCCTTCTGCTGCTTGAACTCATAGAGGATACCGATCAGCGGAACCATGATCTCCGGCATAGGATCGTGACCTTCCTTCTTCAGCTCGCAAGCAGCGCTGAGGATAGCGCGGGTCTGCATAGCGGTGATCTCGGGGAAGGTGATACCCAAACGGCAACCACGGTGACCGAGCATCGGGTTGTTCTCGGCGAGCGAAGCCACACGGCGTTGGATCTCTTCAACGCTGACACCCATCTCTTTAGCCATTGTCTGCTGACCGGCAAGATCATGGGGTACGAACTCATGCAACGGGGGATCCAAGAGACGGATATTAACCGGGCAACCATCCATAGCAAGGAGGATACCCTTGAAGTCTGCCTTCTGATACGGGAGCAGTTTGGCGAGAGCTTTCTCACGGCCGGCGCTGTCCTTGGCAAGAATCATCTCACGCATTGCGATGATCTTCTTGTCCTCGAAGAACATGTGCTCGGTACGAGTCAGACCAATACCCTTGGCACCAAATGCGCGTGCAACCTCTGCGTCGTGCGGAGTGTCAGCGTTGGTGCGAACCTGCAAGTGCGTATATTTGTCGCAAAGATCCATGAGGGCTTTGAAGTCGCCGCTGAGTTCGGCAGCCTTGGTCGGGATCTCACCGGCATAAACCTGACCTGTCGAACCGTTGAGTGAGAGGTAGTCACCCTCTTTGTAGGTTACGCCCTCGATGGTAACAGTCTTAGCCTTGTAGTCCACGATGATAGCACCG
>CAJOFU010000009.1 GCA_905233935.1 Paludibacteraceae bacterium | reverse complement strand
GACCTGCTGTTCCTCTACACCGATGGATTGACCGAAGCGGAGAACACGGAGCACGACCAGTTCGGCGAACAACGAATGACGGAAGTGCTGGCATCGCTCACCGACAGCCGACCGCGTCACGTAGCGGACACCATGCAGGCGGCAGTCGAAGCGTTTGTAGGCGACGCCGAACAGAGCGACGACCTGACGATGCTGGCTATCCGCTACCAGACTCCGGCTATCGTGATGCGCAACGACATTCAGCAGATACCTACCCTCGCCGAGTGGATTGACGATCTGGGAATACCGGACGAGCTGAACATGCCGGTGAACCTCGCGCTGGAAGAGATAGTGAGCAACGTGATGCTCTACGCCTACCCGCACGACAAGAGCGGACAAGTGTTCGTGGAGTGCAATAGACAAGAGCTAAGAGCTAAGAGCCAAGAGCCAACAGCCAATGGCCAACAGTTGATCTTCACCATCACCGACTCCGGCATCCCGTTTGACCCGACGCAGAAAGGCGAAGTGGATATCACTCTGTCAGCCGAGGAGCGGGCAATAGGCGGTTTGGGTATCCATCTGGTTCGTCAATTGATGGACGAGGTTATTTACAGCCGCGAAGATGACAAAAACGTATTAACACTAATCAAGAGAATATGACAACCACAATCAGCAACAACGGCAATCAGCTTATTGCCGCGTTCGCAGGCAGACTCGACACAGCTGCCGCCGTACAAACAGCCGAGGACGTCAAACCTCTGCTGGAAGCATCGAACAAAGAGATCATCCTTGACTGCACGGATCTGGAGTATATCTCCTCGTCGGGCTTGCGTATCTTCCTGACCGTTCGCAAAGAAGCTGCCACACATGGCAACAAAGTGATCGTGCGCAACATCAACGCCGATATACGTCAGGTATTCGTTATGACTGGCTTTGTCAGCCTGTTTGAAATACAGTAACGGTGAAGGGTTAATAGTTAAAGGTTATGGATTTACACAGCGAAATGATATTGGCGGAGTACGATGCCAAGTTGCCGTTGATAGAACGCTTGCAGACGGTGGTGAAGACCACCCTGAGCGACGCTATCGACCGCAACGGGCTGATTGTCACAGCCGTCAAGACGCGCATCAAGACGCGCGAGAGTCTTGCCGGCAAACTGGCACTCAAGGGCAGCAAGTACCACTCCATCAATGACATAACCGATATACTCGGCGCACGTGTCATCACGTTCTACACCGATGATGTGGATCGTATAGCCGCTATGGCGGAAAGACTGTTTGACATCGACTGGGAGAACAGCGTGGACAAGCGCCGGTTGCACGATACCGACAGTTTCGGCTACAATTCGCTGCATTATATCTGCCGGTTGCCCAAGACCATCATTGATGACCCCGAACTGAACGCAATCCGCTTTGAGTTGCAACTGCGCACCACACTCCAACATGCCTGGGCGAGCATCAATCATGATATAGGCTACAAGACCGGCGTGGAGATCCCGCGCGAGTACCTGAGGCAGATCAACCGTCTGGCGGGTATATTGGAGATGGCTGACGACGAGTTCAGCCGTATCCGTACGGAGATTACCGACTACCGCCGTCGTGTGCAGCAACTGGTGCAAAACGGACAACTGGACGAGGTACACTTGGATGGCGACACGTTCCGCAGTTACCTGAACGCCCGACCGTTCGATTCACTCAACCGGCGCATTGCCGCACTCAATCAGGCAGAGATACAGGAAGTGCCGTTGGACAACTATCTGAGAGTGTTCATCGCATTGGACTGCAAGACCTTAGGCGACATCGATCAGATGAAAAAACGCTACGAGGAAGATGCCTACACGCTGGCAAGACATCAGTTGGGTAACACCGACCTCGACATTATCTCTTCGTCGGTCGGGATACAGAACATTTGCATCGTTTGCATCCTTGCCCAAGGCTGGGGCAAAACAGGTTTGACGCGTCTGTTCAACGCCCTGAACGGCGACAATCCGCAGAATGTTATGCTCGCGGATATGACCTACGAGCAAGCAAAGAATCTGCCATTTATGAAAAGTTGAAAGTTGAAAGTTAAAAGTTGAAAGAATATGGAACCTATTCGTATTGATTTAAACGACTACGAGCGCACGGGCGAAGGAGCCAATGGCGCAAGTTATAACCACAAGACCGACAAAAACATCATGATGAAGTTGTACCTGCGCAACTTCGAGTCGGCACGCACAGAGCTGGAGATGGCGCGTAAAGTATATGATTTAGGCATCCCTTCCCCCGAACCCGGTGACCTGGTTACTGACGGCGAGCGGTTAGGCATTCGTTTTCGCCGCATCGAGGGCAAGAAGTCCTATTCGCGTGCCTGCGGCGACAATCCCGAGCGCACGGAGGAATATGCCCGCGAGTTTGCACAACTCTGCCTCAAGCTCCACAACATTCATGTGGACACCACGCAGTTTGAGAACGTCAAAGACCGTCAGTACAAGTGGCTGAAAGAGAACCCGTTCTTTACCGACGAAGAGAAAGACAAGCTGCGCGCTTTCATTGCCGCTGCGCCGGATAGCGACCGAGCTATACACGGCGATCTGCAGTTCTCGAACGGTATATTCGTAGAGAAAGACGGCGTGCGTACACCCTACTTCATCGACCTCGGCGACTTCTGCTACGGCTACCCGATGTTCGACATCGGCATGGTGTATCTGTGCTGCAAACTCAACCACGAATCCTGGACGCTGGAGCAATACCACATGTCGAACGCCACGGCTGCAAGGTTCTGGGATGCGTTTGCCGAGGAATATTTCCATTCGCCCGACTGCCCGATTGAGGGTTGTGGTCCCGGAGCAGATATCGAAGAGATAAACAAGACCGTACGGGTATATGCCGGATTGAAGACGCTGCTCATCGAGAGTTGTACGCATTGTCCGATGCCGGAGTTTCGCGCTGTTCTTGCAGAGTCAATACTAAAGGAATAATATGGCAAACAAATATATGGATAGCGGGTTGCTTGATCGTGCGATTGTGTTCGCGGTCAAAGCGCACCACAACACCGAGCGTCGCGGCAAAGGATTCCCGTATATCGTTCACCCGATGGAGGCGGTGGAGATCGTTGCTACCATCACTCCCGACCAGGAACTGCTGGCAGCAGCTGCTCTGCATGACACCGTTGAGGATACCGACGTAACCGTTGAGCAGTTGCGTGCAGAGTTCGGCGAACGTGTGGCGGAATTGGTACACTCTGAGAGCGACCAGCTGAACGGCGAGGTATTCACAGGCGGAGCAAACGAGGAAAAGACTTGGCACGCCCGCAAGAAGGCGGCTATCGACCGTCTGGCGGCAGCAAGTCATGACGCGAAGATCGTGGCGATGGGCGACAAACTCAGTAATATGCGCGCCATCTGGCGGGACTATCAGCAGAAAGGCGATGCGCTATGGCAGATCTTTCACGTCAAGGACAAAGCCTCGCACGAATGGCATTATCGCGGCTTGGCGGCATCGCTGAGCGAACTGAGCGATACGTTTGCCTATCAAGAGTTCGTCAGGTTGATTGATGAAGTGTTTGGATAATTAGTTAAAATGGTTCACTTAGTGAACGTTAAATAGTTAAAATGGTTTTCTCCAGCGAGAAAACGTTAAGTAGTTAGTCTGTAATCCCTTTAACGTTTTGATGCAATCAAAACCATTTTAACCCTTTAACTCTTTAACAGAAAAACAATGCAAATTGTTTTTGAACATATAGATAATGCACACGACATGGGCGGCATGACGGGTGCAGGCGGACGCAAAGTCCGGCTACACCGGTTACTACGTACCGCACACTTGCATGACGCAACGGATAACGACGTAGCGAGGCTCAAAAAGGAATATAACCTCTGCCGCGTGTTTGACTTCCGTTCACTCGGCGAAAGCGAGCATCAGCCCGACCGCGAGATGGAAGGTGTACAGCATCACTTGCTGCCCACCATCGATATGCGTGCCGAGCAAGACACCGGCAAGCCTATACCCGAAGAGGCGTTCTTTGAACTCGACAAACATATCGTCAACTATTCGTTCTACCCCGAGGTGCAGAAGATGGCTGCAAACATGTACCCGTCGCTTATTCGCAGCGAATTCTCGCAACTGCAATATGCAGCGTTCCTGCGGCTTATCATCGAAGCCCCCGAAGATGGCGGAATACTTTGGCATTGCGCACAAGGCAAAGACCGCACCGGTTGGGGCGCAGCGTTCCTGTTGTTTGCCTTGGGTGTGGATAAAGAGGAAATAATCGAAGATTTTGACCGTAGCAACGAAGCCTACGAGCCTATCGTGCGCAAACTTAACCAAGATATACTCGACCGCGGTGGCGGGGCAGACGAGATGGCTGTTATTCAGGCATTCATGGGCGTTAGCACACAGAACTTTATCCGCACACAAGAACTGATTGACCGCGAGTTTGGCGGAATGAGTAAATACCTCAACGATTATTTGTTTGTGTCAGACGACGATATGCAAATATTACGGGAACGATTTCTGGAATGAACGTTCCCATTTTATTTTCTCTGCATTTTTGCCATGTTCACTTACAATAATTATCAAAAAATAGGGGATATTTTCATTTTTACACTACTATGTATTGCATAGTTCTAAAATTTGTTGTATCTTTGCAGTGCATTTCAGAAAACGGAAAAGAAAAAGGCTAAAAGTGAAAGGTAGAAACCTTGCAAAAACAACCAAATAAAAGTTATAGAATTATGTCAGTACAAAAGAAATTAACTCGCAGCACAAACAAGATTTTGGGCGGAGTTTGTGGCGGAATCGCCGAGTATTTTGAGATTGATCCCACTCTCGTACGTATAGCGTACGCGGCATTGTCAATCTTCAGTGCTGGATTCCCCGGGCTGTTGCTTTACATCATTATGCTTATTCTCATGCCTCAGGGCAACGATTACCAGCAACTCGACTAAGTAACCGGTAATATGGTTGAGAATATTAAATCACAAATGCGCAAAGGGATATTGGAGTATTGCATCCTTACGATCATAAGTCGGAAAGAAGTCTATACATCCGATATCCTTGAAGCGCTGCGGAAAGCAAACCTGTTGGTTGTGGAGGGTACAGTATATCCCCTACTCTCACGCCTGAAAAACAATGGGCTGCTTAAGTACAGGTGGCAGGAATCAACAGACGGACCACCACGCAAGTATTTCACCCTCACAGAGGAAGGGGAACAACTAATAGCCGCACTCAACAACGAGTGGAGCACAATCAGTCAAGCAATCAACAAAATTACGGAATAATGAAACTTACACGTACAATCAACCTGCACGGCGTTGTGCTCAACATCGACGACGACGCATATCAACTGCTCAAAGACTATTTGTCTGATATAGAAAGTCGTCTTCCTGCCGACGAGCAAGCAGACGTTATGGACGACTTGGAGAGCCGTATAGCCGAATTGTTGCAGGCTGCACTCTTTGACCACAAATATGAGTCTGTTACAATCAATATGATACGCGATGTACGCGCACGTATTGGTGAACCGGAAGAGTTCGGCGAAAACAAACGCCCCGTTTACAAACGTGAACGAATCAGCCGCCAAGGAGTAGGACGAGTTCTCACAATCGTACTGAAAGCTATACTGATCATTATCGCCTTGCAGTTACTTATTCCGGTTGTGGGTGTGGCTTTTGGTCTGCTTATGGCGGTCTTTGGCGTTAGTCTCGGAGGAATAGCACTTATTCCTGCGTTCGGACTTGAATTATTCGGAGGCAGTATCGGCTGGATGAGTGTATTATGTCTGTCAGCCATCGTTGCTGTAGCCCTGCCTGTCTACATGATTGTTCATTGGATAGTCAAGTTCAGCCGCGAACGCAAGCACCCGAGTCTGCGGTTTTGGATTATTGCCCTGCTGATCTGGTTTATCTCATTGGGCGGTTTGGTTTCATCTGCCTGCAAAGCCGTACAAGTGAACAGCTCAAACATCACCACAGTGATTGATACCTTAAACGAAATGGACGAATGGGAATAACCCACTCGTCCAATTTCTTTATAGTGACAGATACAATCTTGTTGTAGCGACTGCGCCAATAATGGCGCATTATCTTACTTCTCAGCCAAATGACATTGCCACTTCCACGCGGAAGCAAGGATGTCAGCGGTCGGTGTGTCTGCACGCCAACCGAGTACCTCGTTGGCTTTCTTGGGATCAGCCCACACTTGCTCGATATCGCCTTCACGACGACCTACAATCTGATACGGCAGGTTGACACCTGTCACCTCAATGAATGTGCGCACAATCTCCAGAACTGAGAGTCCGCGACCTGTGCCGAGGTTGAACACCTCAACCTGCTCGTCAGCTACGCCGCTGAGCATTCTATCGACAGCCTTAACGTGTGCTTTGGCAAGATCGACCACATAGATATAGTCACGGATACAACTGCCATCAGGCGTGTTGTAGTCATCACCGAAGACCTTGAGTTCTTTGCGCAAGCCTGCAGCGGTTTGCGTAACGAATGGCAGCAGGTTCTGCGGCACGCCGTTAGGCAGTTCGCCGATAAGTGCCGTGGGATGGGCACCGATAGGATTGAAATAGCGGAGCAAGATAGCGTGGAGGTTAGCGTCAGCATGTGCCTCGTCGCGAATGATCTCCTCGTTGATCTGCTTGGTGTTGCCGTACGGCGAAAGTGCCTTCTGGATAGGTGCATCTTCGTTGACAGGCAGATGGTCGGAGTCAGGCTGACCATAAACGGTGCAAGAGGAACTGAAGACGATATTGCGCACATCGTGCTTTTTCATAATCTCGAGCAGCGTGATGAGCGAGCCGATATTGTTGCGGTAATTGAGCAGCGGTTTCTCTACGCTCTCGCCTACCGCTTTGCTGGCGGCGAAGTGAATGACGGCTACGATATCGGGATAGGTGCTGAACACCTTCTCCATTGCCTCGCAGTCATTGCAATCAACCTGCGCGAAATCCGGACGCTCGCCTACGATAGCCTGAATGCCGTCCAATACGTCAATCGAGGAGTTGCTGAGGTTATCGACGATGGTTACTTTGTAGCCTTGTTGCATAAGTTCGACGGTCGTGTGTGAGCCTATATAGCCTGCGCCGCCGGTTACGAGAATTCTTGACATAATCTCAGATTTTATAGGTTAATCAGCCAATATTGGCTGATGCAATTTAGAAGAGCGGGCTGGGATAAACGCCTGCATCCACGAGGGATTGAATCTTATCGACTACCATCTGGCGGTCATCAGCGTAGGTTACGCCGAACCACTTCGACGGGGTGTCGAGTACCTCGCACTTTGCCTTACCTGCCTTGATGAGATCGTTCACCAGCGTCGGGATATAGAACTCTTTCTTGAGTTCCTGACCGTTCTTGGCAAGGAAATCTTTGAACGCTACTTCGGAGTATTGGAAGTATTCCGGTGTGAAGCCCCACATGTTCATCGAAACGGGTGTGTGCTCATCCAGCGGGAAGTCCTTGCCATCCTCAGTAAATACGATAGTGCCGTTCTTACGCTCGATGTTCGTGCGCTCCACAACATCAGTCAGGCAACGGTTAGCGTCCGTCTGGCAAACGCCACGGCTAACCGATCCGTGTTCGCTCAGTGTATTGCAAACGCGGTAACCTACCATGCAATAGTGGTCTTTCTTGTCCTCTACGCTCTCAAGGAAACGTGCGAGAACCTCGAAACTCTCCTTGCCGTAGAAGTCATCGGCATTGATGACAGCAAACGGTTCGTTGATCACATCCTTGCCCATCAATACGGCGTGGTTCGTACCCCACGGCTTGGTGCGCTCGGGATTATATGCACAGCCTGCGGGCACTTTGTCAAGGCTTTGGAAGCAAACTTCGCAGGGCACTTTGTCTGCGTACTTGGCTATAACAACGCGGCGGAAATCCTCCTCAAAATCCTTGCGGATAACAAATACCACCTTACCAAATCCAGCACGCAAAGCGTCAAACACAGAGTAATCCATGATGGTCTCGCCGTTCGGTCCCAGACCGTCCAACTGTTTCAATCCTCCGTAGCGGCTGCCCATTCCGGCTGCCAAAATAAATAATGTAGGCTTCATAATATTTATGATTTATGATTTATGATTTATAATTTCACATTTATGATTTATTCTGAGGTGTCAATGACGATCTTGCCGGCAGGTCCTTTCTTGTGTTTGAGCCAGAGACCATAGACCTCGCTGCAGTTGCCGGCAGTGATGAACGACTTGATGTGGTTGTTCTTGATGAACGCCATAAGTTTGGCGAACTCATCCTGGGTGAGCAAGGACTGAATCTCAATCTTCTTCGTACCGCCGTAGCCTCCACGCACCTCATAGAGTGTGCAGCCGCGCACCAGATCGTTGACAATATAATCACGAACCCGTTCGTATTCACTACTAACGATGCAAACACGTTTGCGCTTGGAGATAGAGGCGGTGAAGTAGTCGATCACAAGTCCGTTGATCCACGTACCGATAAGTCCGATGACCACCATTCGGAAATCGTTGATCAGGAACGCCGAGCAGCAGATGATTGCTCCGCCGATGGTGACAGACATGCCTATATCGAAGTGCAGGTACTTGTTGATGATCTTCGCGAGGATATCCAAGCCGCCTGTGGAAGCATTGATACTGAACTCAATAGCCTGGCACATTGACAACAGGAACACGAAGCAAACCAAGTCAAACCACACATCGCCCATTCCTAATCCGCCGGACATAACTGTGTCACGTACCTGCTCAAGCACCTCCCCTGCCCTGCTGAGCAAGTAAGGGTTGCCGTTGGGGTCAATGACCGATTCACCGGCTTGCAGACGCGAGAGGATATCGGGGTTCTCGATGACCTTGTGCGTGAAGTTGGTATAAGGATAAATCCTGTCCCACATCTGCGTGAGCGGACCAAGAATCATCGCGGTATAGACGGTCTTTGCACCAAACTCGTTGCCGATAAGCAGAAACGCCAACAGCAAGAGGAAGGCATTGATGCCCATTACCAGATACGAGAATGTATCGGCATCGCCGCCGATCATCGTGTTGATGACGATGCTAAGGCCGGAGATCGTACCAATAATCAGGTGCGAGGGCATAAGGAAATAATAGACTGCCGCTGCCCCGACAGCAATGCCGAACGTCATGATGATGAGCTCACGCCAGAACTTTTTCGTTCCGAGCGCATGCAAAAACTGTTGTCCCTGCTCCAGCCAGTATTGTTTGGTAAAGTGTTCGTTCATGGTTGAATAAAATTAGGAATCTGCTATCACAAACTTAGCCGTTCTTCTTGTCAATTGGCTAAGCAAGATCCTGCGTCCTTGTCGTTCGTGCTCAATGAGTTCGGGCGTTGTACCACGGATAGTGAGTAACGACAGGTGCTCGTTGTACGTCACGGCATATTGCTCGCTAAGCAGTTGAATGGCTTTCTTGAGGTTGCGTGAATTATCCACGCAAACAGATATTGTCACAGCTGACGACTGAATGAGCGAAACCTTCAAGCGGCAACGACTGATGATATCGAAGATGTGCGTCAGGCTATCCTCCAGCACAAACGAGAAATCCTTGGCGCGCATCGTGATGAGTACCTGCTCCTTGCGCCAGATATATACGGGTACATTGACCGGCTTGGTTGGTGCAGACTTGATGATCGTTCCCGGCAATTCGGGCTGCATGAACGGACGAACGAAGAGCGGGATCTGCTTATTTTCCAGCGGTCGGATAGTCTTCGGGTGAATGACCTGTGCACCGCTATACGCCAGTTCAACTGCCTCAAAGTAGTTGAGTTCGGGAATTAGAACGGTGTTCTCTTCCAACCGCGGATCGGCATTAAGGATGCCGGGTACGTCTTTCCAGATCGTTACGCTCTCTGCATCCAAGTAATTCGCAATCAATGCAGCGGTATAGTCCGAGCCCTCACGTCCCAAAGTTGTGCGGTGACCGGTGTGTGTACCGCCGATGAATCCTTGTGCTACGACGACGCGCGGGCGATACGGATCGTGCCATGCGTGTTGCACCTGCTGAACCGAAGCCTGCATATTGACCACAGCCTCACGGAACGAGCCGTCGGTAATGAGCAGTTCGGGCATATTCCACAGTTGCGCAGAGATGCCAACCTTGTTCAGATAAGCCGCTACAATCGACGTGGACATCAACTCACCGATCGAAACGATGGTATCGTACAAGTCATCGTAAGCCGCATCTTTGACATTACGATGGGCAAGCACAGCGCCTAACACATCGTCAGCTACCACCTCTTGCACCTTGACACCCAAATCATCAGCGACCCGCTCGTGATATGCAAGCAGTTCTTTCCACTGACTCTCCACGCCTCGCTTGTCACCCTGCCCTATTGTCTCAACAATGCGCTCCAAGGCGTTAGTTGTCTTCCCCATAGCGGAAACGACAACCACCAGATCGTCCGTCGTCTGACGAACAATCTCAGTGAGGTTCTTTACTCCCTCGGCATCCTTGACGGAAGCTCCACCGAACTTGAATACACGCATTGTTGTTAGGATTCAGATTTCAGGATTCAGTATTCAGAAGTCAGATTTCAGAAATCAGATGTCAGTTGGCTATATTCGCCATTTGTATAGCGGTTACAGCACCTTCGATGCCTTTGTTACCGAGTCGACCGCCGGCACGGTCAAGTGCCTGCTGCTTATTGAGCGTAGTGAGCACCGAGAAGATGACCGGGCAACGGCCTTCGGCATTCAAGATCGTCACGCCTTGCGTAACCAACTGACATACATAATCAAAGTGCGGCGTATCGCCTTGGATAACACAGCCGATGACGATGATGGCGTGAGGTTTCTCGCGATTCATCATCACGCGTGCGGCATAAGTCAGTTCGACTGTTCCCGGCACATGAGTAAGGGAGATATTGTCCTCATCCACGCCATGTTTGAGGAGCGTCTGACGCGCACCTTCCGCCATCGCAAACGTGATGTCGCTATTCCAATCCGCCACTATAATTGCATAGCGCTGATGTTTGAGCACATCAGCGCCAGGCAATACATTGGGATCATATTGACTGAGATCCGTAGTCATTATTCCGACAGAGCAATGAATTTGTCAATATCCTGAGCCTCTGCAGAAGCGGGATAGTTGTTCTTGATTGACTCAAACGCTTTCTTTGCAGAAGCCTTTTTGCCGAGCTCAAGATAAACGATTCCGGCTTTCTTAAGGCTCATCGGAGCAATAATCTCGTTGCCGCTCTTGGCAGCAGCCTCAAAAGCCGATACAGCTTTGTTGTACTCCTCCAATTGCACATAAGCATCGCCGAGCAACTGATGAGCTGCTGGTGAGATATTGACATCTTTGGCTTTGAACTTTTTCAGGTTAGCAGCAGCCTGCTCGTAGTCGCCGAGCTGATAGTAGCAGATACCTGCATACAAAGCAGCCAGCTTGCCCTCCTGGAAATAACCGTACTTGGCGGCAATCTCCTCGAAGCCGAGAAACTCAGCCTCCTCATCGCCGTGCAGTGCTTTCTCGAACTCGCCTTGCGAGAAATAAACAACTGCCTTGGCGTTCTCGTTGCTGGCTTCAATGTGCTTGGGCTTAATCACGTACGAGTTAAGCAGCACCCACGCAAATACCAATAATACAACGCCGAGAATAGTCCACTCAATAGCGTTTTGATTTTTCTCGATCCACATCCCTGCGGTAGAGAGTGATTCTTGTACATTTTCGAGGTTTTGATCCTCTTTCTTAAATTCGTTTTTTGCCATAATATTTTGTTAATTTTATATTCTGATTCGCGATTTTCTCACACAAATTTCTGTCGCGCACAAATCGGACTACAAAGATACAAAAATTTTTGCATATTTGCAAGAGTTAAGCAACTTTTTTTTAAAAAAAGTTATTTCTTCTCAAAATATTGCTCACGCGAGTATAATATTGCCTCTGCTTGACGCAACGGATTGCGCTTTTTTTGTCCGGGTGCAAACACAAACACTTCAGCTGTCACGACGCGCGCATTAACCGGATCAAGCCACGTGTGACTGACGTACGGTCCACCCATTGCTTCGCCGCCTTTCATCTTCCATAGTCCGCGTACCTCGGCAGTATAGGTGCTGTCAATCGTCAGCACACGCAATTCCGGCGGGAAGACTTTGTACTCCGTGCCCATGTGCGAGCCCTCTACTCCGGCGGAGATAAGCGGAGCCAGCACCTCGTCGCGCTTGGCGTTCAAGTACGGCAAGGTGAACGTCTCGCTATCGGTATATGGGTAACTATATACGACCAGGTCACGACGCAACGGACCTTTGTTGTTGCAAGCCCAAAGAACATGTGTGTTGGCTGTCAAACCAAACGTGGTTGTAGCCTCAAGCACGGTATCCATAAGCAACATATAGTCGTTTGGCACCAACATATCACACGCAAAGTTCCTGTTCAGTCGTGCACGGATATCCTTCTCGGTTGATGCTCGGTAGAACCGCAGTTGACGAGTCATCTCCTGGTTGACAAACCAATTACGCACTTCAACGCCATGTTCCAGCCAGAATGCCAGGAACTCGTCCGCCGACGGCGCTTGCACACGATAGACCGCTTGCGGCGTTGACCACACCTCACGCTGTGCTTTCGGCTTGACCTGTGTGTAACGTTCGCTGTCAATATCCACCCACAGGATATTTCGTGTCGGCTTGAGCATATTATCAAACAGCGCAGGTGTAACTTGCATTAACTTGAAATATGCCTCCTTCTGCGGCATACAGGGCATATCGGCGCCCATTATTGCACGCACAGCATCATAGAGAGTGGTTATATCCTCAATGTAACTGCTGCCGTCGTTGGTTTGCAACTGTGCCTGATGCACTTGCTCCAATTGCTCTGCGGTGAGCGGCGCATTAGGGATAACTACCAGACACTCATAGATCGATCCGGTAGCCGATGTCAGCGTTCGTCCGCCTTGTCCGCCACAGCTGCTTAATGAGAGTGCCGCTATCGCGCTGATTATTATGTATCTGTATAAGTGTTTCATAAGGCTTTTATTAGGCTATTAACACGTTATTAACATGTGATTAACACCTGATTCAATCTATGTGCGGCAGAACTACTCCATCCATCTGGAAGAGCAAATTGTTCGCAAAGCAACTGAATCTGTGTCTATTATGCTATCGGCAACTATCAAATAACAAGCCGACAAACTATCCGCTTCTATCATCTGTAACGCATCTTCATGCCCAAGTACCATGCACGCTGTGGCCAACGCATCAGCCCGCATACAACTGTTGCTGCGAACCGTTGCGGACAACAACGAGTGTTGTACGGGGTATCCTGTTCGCGGATCAATGGTGTGGGAGCGTTTTTGTTCGCCGTCGTAGTAGAAGTTGCGGTAGTTACCCGATGTAGCCAAGGCTAAATCCGTTGTTTCTATCACATTCTGCACTTCGTTGGTTGTGCCTGATGCATCGTCTATCGGACGGGTTATACCTATTCGCCACGGTTTTCCCTGTGAATTCTTACCTTTGGCAACCACCTCACCGCCTATATCAACAAGGTAGTTTGCACAACCGTTGCGCTGCAGCAACGCGGCTATCACATCGCAACTCTGCCCCTTGGCTATTGCTCCCGCATCAATTTGCACACACGGATCGTACTTGTGCAGGTACATTCCTTGCAATTCGATTTTCTGCATTCCCACGTGCGGCAAGAGACTTTCAACCTGCTCCGGCGTGACATGTGCTCTGTTCTTTAATCCAAAGCCCCAGAGATTAACCAGAGGCGCTACGGTTATATCAAACGCTCCGCCGGACAAGTGGTGCACATATTCTGCTGTGCTGTACATTTGTACGAAACACTCATCCACCACGCTATCCGTACTGGCATTGATCTTGCTGATGGTCGATTGCGGATTGAACATGCTCATCGAGCCGTCAAACGCAGCAAACGCCTCTTGTATTGAGTCATGCAGGTCGCTCGCGCTTTCATATTGGATAGCATAATACGTGCCGAACACATAGCCCTTGTTGGCATGATAAGACGCTTTGGGTTGATCGGGCACAACGAGCAACAAGACTGCCACAAGAGCAATCAAAGCCGTAGATATGAGCAGTTGCTTGCGCGACATATCAGAACCAAACACCAAGACCTATACAACCGTTGAGTTTCTGCGTATAGAGTTTATCATCACCGGCGGCATTGATATATGCATTATCTTTGTTGATGCCGTCCGGGTTAAGCATTCCTTGTGCAAACAAGTCCAGCGTAACCACATCAAACTCCCACTCTTTGGTGAGTTTGACACTCAGGTTGGTCACAGCGAATTTTCCGTTTCCGTACAAATCACTCGCCCAAGGAGACATACCTACTTGTCCGCCTAAAGTCAAGCCGATGTTTTCCCATGTATAGTCATAACCCAATTCGATATACGTACTCCACGCACGATGCGGATCGTCGTTTTCATCCCATACAAAGTCATTTCCGGCGATAGTGGTGTACCAATTGATATATGCGCCTTGCCCAAAGAAATGGTCGAAGTTATATCCGAACCAAAACTCTGTTGTACTGGTATTTTCTTTTAAAATAATATCATTCATGCTCTGCCACGAGAAGAAATTGCTACCGTCGCAGTAGTAGTAATGGTTGAATCCTACACTGGCACCGTACGCTGTGAAGCGAAGCATAACATCCAGTTCCGGCATAAACTTCGTGTAGCCGGTTCCGTCCTCTGCATCTTTTTTGAACTTCCAGTCTGATGCTCCGATATTTCCCCAAACACCCGCACGGAACTCGATGGCTTCGTCTTGTGCATTAAAGCCGATCTCCAAGTCCGGCTGGAAACTCAGACCGCCATTATACTGCCCACGCCACAGATACGCTGAAACCAATTCAGCACCTGCCTCGTAGGCAAAATCAACAGCTTTCAGTTCAGGAGCAATCAACATGGCAATGAGAGCCATGAATAGTGTACATTTTTTCATTCTTTAATTAGTTCGTTTTATTTTAATTATGTTTGTAGTATTAATTTCGCAAGTTTAGCTTGCTTTTTGAATTTAATTCCAAGTCACGCCAGCGCGAATATTCCATAGCGGTTGCATAGTGCTTGGGTTGAGTACAATCACTCCGCCAATATCCACGGCGCAATAATCTGCTACCCGCCAAGACTTGCTCAGTTCGACAGACAGGTTTACTACAGAAAAGTTTTTCTCAAAGCCCGTGTACAAACTCTTCCAAGGCGTTACGCCAATTACGCCGGAGAGCACTATATCGTGGGGCAAAGGTTGGTCGTAACGCGCCTCGATATACGTTGAGTATGCACGTTTTAGTTCGCCGCCCACCAGATAGCCGTCTCGCCCAAACGTACGCGTACACCACATCAACCGCAAGGGCACTCGGTCGGATATCCTGTATATCACACGCCACTCGGTCGTTATACCTCCGCCTCCGGGTGCAAAATTACCATAGTCAAAGAACCGCGAGCGACGTCCATCTACGTACCGGTCGAAGTAGTACATCTGCATGAACAACACCTTGAATCCCTTGTACGCATATCCAAAACTGATATCCACCTCGGGATTGATGCCTGTAAGAGGATGACCAAACTGGTCTTTTCTTCCCCATTGCCAGTTCGTTGTGCCTACATTCCACCACATGTTGGCAAAGAACCCGTAGAAACTGACCTGCGCTTCTGTTTGAAAACTCAGTCCACCGCAATATAGTCCGCGCCAAACATAGTTTGCATCTAGTTCGGCATGTGCGTACCAAGAGAAATGAGAACGGGCGGAACTTACTTCAGCCAATTGCACACTATCGGTCTGCGCAAAGCTTCGTGATGCAAACAAAGAGAGCAACACTCCCACCAATATGGGAAGAGTGAGCCCTCGTTGTCGGTATCCCCATGCATGGAGCGAGGATATCATCTCACAAGCGACTTAGATGTTGTTTTTGGTCTCCCATGCAATACGCAGGGCAACCTCAAGGATGCGGGTGTCACCCAACATCACAATTCCACCATCAGGACCCGGCTCGATGTGATAACCAGCCTCTGCCGAACCACTTCCGTTGAAATAAGCGCGAACTTCATCACCGCTTATTCCTAACTCAGCAGCAATCTTGTCCATGCTGCCGTGGGGCAGACTGTCCTTCACTTCACGAAGACGATTAAATGTTGTACGTGTCATATATAAAATGTTTTAGTTTGTTTTAATTATTAAATATTAACTATTCATTGCATTCCGCAACTGTGTACTGGATATATCAAACAGCGGTGCGGTCTCCAACAAATGTATTTCAGCTCGTGTATTTGCTATTTCCCGCTTTATCTCAGGCATTCCTTCTTTGCCACGCGGGTAAACAAAGACAGGAAAAGTATTTTGTATGTATTCCCACTCTCTCCACTGCTGACGTATATTCCAGTTGTCTTGCCCGATAAGCAATGCAAATTGGTGTTCGGGGTATGCTCTTTGCAGTTCGCGTAGGGTATTTGCTGTATAAGACGGTCGTGGCAATTTGAACTCAAAGTCACTCACGTGCACATGGCTTATACCGCTATCGGGTTGTTCGGCTTGCAGACGCTCAATTTCTCGCGTTGCTGCTTGCAACCGCACTTGTTCGTCAGCCAATATGCTTTTTTCTTTCAGCGGATTGTTGGGCGTAACCATCAGCCAAACTTCGTCTATCTGCGTGTGTTCCACCACCCAAGCAGCCAGACCTGTGTGCCCGAAATGCAAGGGATTGAACGAACCGCCGTATATTGCCACAAGCATTGCCTTCCGCTTTGTCACCCTATCGTATAAATCCTTCTATCTCCTTATCCAGCGCAGCCTTTGTGGCGTTGAGGTCGTCATTTACCAGTATCGTGTCAAACAGCGGCGCATCAGCCAGTTCGATCTCTGCTTTTGCCAGGCGCTCTTCAATCTTCTCCGGCGAATCCGTACCTCGTTTGGTCAAACGCTCACGCAGTGCATCTATCGAAGGCGGAGCAATGAAGATCGCTCGGGCTTTATCGCCAAAGAGACGTTTGACGTTGATACCACCCTTGACATCAATATCGAAGACTACATGATGTCCGGCTCCTTCGATGCGATCAATCTCTGACTTGAGCGTACCGTAGTACGTACCTTTATACACCTGCTCCCACTCTACGAAAGCATCGTCGCTGATCAGTTGCTCAAAACGCTCGGGAGAGATAAAGTAATACTCTCGCCCGTCTTGCTCCTTGCCACGCGGCGCACGAGTCGTAGCACTGATACTGAGTTCCATATCCTGACGTGTGTCAAGCAGATGTTGTACCAGTGTCGATTTACCCGAGCCGCTCGGAGCAGAAAAGATTAAAATCATATACCTTACGAATCAATGATTTAGCAAGTTTATGGCGATTAGAAGAAATCGCACATACAAACCTTGTACAACTGCTGTTTACGATAGTACTTGCCAAAGTCCAATGGAACATTCCACAGACTCACGCTGAATCGTATACCCACACTTGCACGATGATACTTCTTGACAATCGGCGTTTCGCCTATCTCGCCATCGTGCATCGTTACGCCATTGGCATAGTTGGCTTCCATGACCGACGTGTATTGACGACGGAAGACAGGATTGCCGGTGTGCTCATCAACCGCATACCTCCACATCATCAGCGAGGTATTGTCCGTTGCTTTGGGAGTATAGCCAAGCGGATCATATTCAGCATAAACACCGATAGCAAAGTCTGTTTTGTCGCCGATCTTGAAACTATAGTTCAAGTCGAGCATTGCTGTTAGATGCAGGTTATACAGGGGGAAGGCATCCTTCGACAGCGTATTGATACCATTTACCGTACGGGTAACGTTACCGGCTGTTGTAATCGGCTCATAGATATCCTCGGTAGCCACTCCTTCCGTCTCGGGGTTAATTGTTCCTGAGTTAGGAATAGTCACATCGGTGTCGGGATAATACAGCGTCAAGTTCGCATTACGAACACGTTGCCAATAACACCCGTGAACAGGAACACCCACTCGTGCACCGATGAACATGCTGAAGTCGCCTATAAACAATCCCAGTTGCACAGGCACGGACGCGATAATCATCTGTTGCGTTTCGGTGAAACGGTCGAAATAATAATTCACATCCACCAGCATGTTGTCGGGTTCCATACTACGCGGAACGGTGTAGCCATCGGCATAGCTGCCCAAACCGTTATACTCGGCAGGCATCCGGCCGCCGAACGTACTGGCGGCTACATCTATACCCAAACCTACGCGCACGCCTATATAATAAGGTGACCTGTACTTGTACGAGAAGTCCATTCCCACATTATAGTTAGGCAGCGGCGTTCCGTAATCGGAATTGTAATGCAATACATTTGCACCTACACGTGCAGCGTACTCAAAAGCATGCTGACCACGTGCGGTTTGCACGCCAAGCATGGCTACGCACACCAGAAGTGATATGCGTAACCAAGCTCTGCGTTTTGCTGATTGTTTTACCATTGTGTTGATAACATTCGTTGATAACTCTTGTAGCGCCATTGTGCATTCTCCTTGGCGGCATTGAACAGTTCGTCAGCCTCCTTCGGATATTGCTTCATTACGCTCGCAAAGCGAACCTCTCCCTTGAGATAGTCAACAAACTTATCCCATTGAGGTTCTTTGGAATCGAATTGGAACGGGTTCTTACCTTCAGCTTCCAACATCGGATTGTAACGCCACAGGTGCCAGTAGCCGCACTCAACAGCCTTGGCTTCCTCAGCCTGGCTCTTGCCCATACCTGCTTTCAAGCCGTGGTTGATACACGGAGCATAAGCGATGATGAGCGAAGGTCCGGGATAAGCCTCTGCCTCACGGATAGCTTTGAGGGTCTGAGCCTGGTCAGCACCCATAGCGATCTGTGCTACATAGACATAACCGTAGGTTGTGGCAATCATACCGAGATCTTTCTTGCGTACACGCTTGCCGGCAGCTGCGAACTTGGCGATAGCGCCGATAGGCGTAGCTTTTGAAGCCTGACCACCGGTGTTCGAATAAACCTCGGTATCAAGTACAAGGATGTTCACATCCTCGCCCGAAGCGATCACGTGGTCGAGTCCGCCGTAACCGATATCGTACGAAGCACCGTCACCGCCGATGATCCACTGGCTGCGTTTAACAATATGATCTTTATATTTCAGGATCTCTTTGCAATCGTCGCAGCCGCAAGCCTCCATGGCTTTCACCATAGGCTCGTACAGACGCTTGGTTACCTCGGCGCTGTTCTTGTTCTCAATCCACTCCTTGAACATCGCTTTCAGTTCATCAGAGCACTTCTCGCACTCCTGAGCCTTGGTCATGAGGATAACGAGACGCTCTTTGATCTTCTTGTGAGCGATCTGCATTCCGAGTCCGTACTCGCAGAAGTCCTCGAAGAGTGAGTTCGACCAAGCGGGACCATGACCCTTCTCGTTCGTGGTATAAGGAGTAGAAGGTACGGAACCTGAGTAGATAGAAGTACAACCTGTTGCGTTGGCAGCAATCTCACGGTCACCGAAGAGTTGGCTGATGAGTTTCAGATATGGGGTCTCACCGCAACCTGAGCAAGCACCCGAGAACTCGAACAGCGGCGTAGCGAACTGTGAGTTCTTGACGTTAGCCTGGATATCTACGAGGTCTTGTTTACTCTTAACCTTGTCGGCGCAGTACAGCCAGTTCTCAGCCTCAGCCTCTTGACCCTCCAGCGGAACCATACTCAGAGCCTTGCCTGTCTTCGGGTTACCCGGACATACATCGACGCAGTTACCGCAACCGAGGCAGTCCATAACACCAACCTGAATGCGGAAATGCATTCCCTTCATGTTTGCCGGAGCCTTAATCTCGATAGTAGCGGCGTTGAAACCCTTCTTCTCCTCTTCGTCAAGCACGAACGGACGGAGGCAAGCGTGAGGACAAACGTACGCACACTTGTTACACTGGATACAGTTCTCAGGATTCCAAACGGGAACGAACGCCGAAACGCCACGTTTCTCGAACTTCGCCGTACCCGAAGGCCATGTGCCGTCAGCTACTTCCTTGAAGGCGCTTACAGGCAGCAGGTCGCCGTCTTGGGCGTTGATCGGGCGAACAACCTTATTGACGAACTCCGTACCATCCTTGGGTGCTACAACATCAGCCGCAGCGTCAAGCTTCGACCAAGCCGGATCGATAGCGAGCTCTTTGTACTCACCGCCGCGATCTACAGCAGCGTAGTTCTTGTTGACTACATCCTCACCCTTCTTGCCGTAAGACTTAACGATGAAGTGCTTCATCTCCTCAACTGCTTTCTCAACAGGGATAACGCCTGTAATACGGAAGAAGGCGGATTGAAGGATCGTGTTCGTGCGGTTGCCCAGACCGATCTCTTGTGCAATCTTCGTAGCGTTGATATAGTAAACCTTGATTTCGTTGTCAGCGAAATATTTCTTTACCTTGTTCGGCATGAACTTCACCAGTTCCTCGCCCTCGTAGATGGTATTCAAGAGGAACGTGCCACCTTTCTGTAATCCGCGCGTAACGTCGTACATGTGCAGGTACGCTTGTACGTGGCATGCCACGAAGTTCGGTGTGGTTACCAGATAGGTCGAGTGAATAGGCTCGTCGCCGAAGCGCAGGTGCGAGCAGGTAAAACCGCCGGACTTCTTACTATCGTACGAGAAGTATGCCTGGCAGTATTTGTCAGTGGTGTCACCGATGATCTTTACAGAGTTCTTGTTTGCACCTACCGTACCGTCAGCACCCAGACCGTAGAACTTGGCTTGGAACATTCCCTTACCACCCATAGCGATCTCTTCGCCAACCGGCAGAGAGGTGAACGTTACGTCATCTACTATACCTACCGTGAAGTGGTTCTTGGGCTGCGGCAGAGCGAGATTCTCAAATACAGCCAACATCTGTGCCGGCGTGGTATCGTTCGAACCAAGTCCGTAGCGACCGCCTACAACGAGGATGTCTTTGAGTCCGAGTTCGCTCAATGCATCTTTTACGTCGAGATACAACGGCTCGCCGTTAGCACCCGGCTCTTTCGTACGGTCGAGAACGCAGATACGCTTAACCTTAGCTGGCAGTGCCTCTTTCAGGAACTTCAGGCTGAACGGACGATACAGGTGAACATTGATCAGACCGAGTTTCTTGCCCTTGGTAGCCTCGAAGTCGATGACCTCGCGGATAGCTTCGCAAGCCGAACCCATACAGATAACGATGTTCTCGGCATCCTTGTCGCCATAGTAACTGAACGGACGATACTTACGACCGGTGATCTCGCTGATCTTGTCCATATAGTCGCTAACGATGTCCTCTACGCCGTTGTACCAGCTGTTGCAAGCCTCACGGTGAGTGAAGAATACGTCGGGGTTCTCAGCCATACCGCGCATCACGGGACGCATCGGCGACAGAGCACGCTCGCGGAACTCCTGAAGAGCCTTCATATCTACCAGCGGACGCAGATCTTCCATATCCACTACCTCTACCTTCTGGTACTCGTGCGAGGTGCGGAAACCGTCGAAGAAGTTCAGGAACGGTACGCGGCTCTTGATGGTAGCCAGATGGGCTACGCCGGCGAGATCCATTACTTCCTGCACACTGCCTTCTGCCAACATAGCGAAGCCTGTCTGACGGCAAGCCATAACGTCTTGGTGGTCACCGAAGATACAGAGCACGTGGCTGGCAAGCGTACGAGCTGAAACATGGAAAACTGTCGGCAGCAACTCGCCGGCAATCTTGTACATGTTCGGGATCATCAGCAACAAACCTTGCGATGCGGTGAACGTAGTTGTCAGCGCACCTGCCTGGAGTGAACCGTGTACAGCACCTGCTGCACCACCCTCACTTTGCATTTCTTGTACCAGAACTGTCTCACCGAACATGTTCTTGCGGCCTTGAGCAGCCCACTCATCCACGTTCTCCGCCATAGGCGACGACGGAGTGATAGGATAGATCGCGGCAACCTCGCTGAACATATACGCGATGTGCGCTGCTGCAGCGTTGCCGTCCATTGTCATAAATTTCTTTTCTGCCATATTTTTGTAGTTTTTTAATCTGATTAATATAAGAATCCGAAGAGCCAGAGAGGTATAGCGTTGCCACGACCGTACTCGATGTTCGCCACAGCTGTCGGGCGGATCGGTGTACGAACCGGCATCTTCTCCTTGACGTCGAAGTAGTGCTTGCCGTCGATGACAAACATCGCGTTACGCTCGGTCGAATTGATCTTGTGGCACGAGTGTATCGAGTTGTAGAAGAACGTCTCGGCTATATCTTGCGGCGTGATGTCGCGTGCAAAGTTCATATACGCCAAGTTCGTGTTCTGCAGATATACCTTGCTCGGCTTGCTCGGGAAGGTCTTGCCTTCATCGTACAAGAGGTTGATGAGTCGTGCACGCTGCATATAACCCAGATAGTTCATCGTGGTAGCACGTGAGGTCTCAATCTGCTCAGAGAGCGTCGATACGTTCGGCACGTACGGAGCATTCTCCATAAGCAGGTATAGCAGTTTGCGTATCTTGTTCAGATACGGTACATCAATCTGCTTGATAATGAGCACATCAACCTCCAGCGCCATATTCATCGTGCGCAGCAGTTCTTCGCTGAAATTCCTGTTCTCCAAGTACGACGGATAATAGCCATGATGCAGGTAGGCATCCATGTACTGCTGCGGACGAACCTGGCTAAGCACCTCACGGGCAATAAGCTCGTGGTGCTGAAGGATATCATCCAGCGAATAAGTATCCAGTTGCACATGTGCCTGCAAGTTCAGGTACTCACGCAGTGAGAATCCGCGCAGGTTGTAGATCTTTACAACCCCGTTCAACTCTTTGGCTTCCTCGCCCTCCAACTCCATTACCGGCGATGCTGTGAACACGATATGCAAGGCTTTGTGCTTGTCGTGGCACACGCGCAGTTCGTGCATCCAGTTCGGGTACTTGAACACCTGGTCGAGCAGCAAGGTCTTGCCGCCTTTCTTCACGAACTCCGATGCAAACTCAGTGATTGAGTGGCGTGAGAAGTAGAAGTTGTTGAAATTCACGTACAATGTTTCTCCCGGAGCCTCGTGGGGCAAACGGCGGGATTTCTCGCGGGCATAAGCCAACAAGAAGTCGGTTTTACCGACGCCTCGACCGCCTTTGATCGCAATCAAACGATCGTTCCAGTCAATCTCGTCCATTAACTGACGCCTCATGGGCACTTGTACGTGCTCTATCAGATACTTGTGTGTTTGAATAAATGGATCTAACATATTACTATATTTGGTAATAGATGGGTTTTGCTATGTTTAAAATTCCTATTCTTTGCAATTGAAATATTGACTTTACACAATTCGGCTGCAAAGATACAAAAAAAAAATGATATTTGCAAGCATTTTGCAAAAAAAATGTTGCAAAAATGAAAAAACATGCAAAATAATTGCTTAAAAGCATTATTTTTTGTACCTTTGCGCCCGATTTGGCGGTCAAACGCCTTAGATTTTACAATTTCGATGCAACGTATACAATCCATTGACATACTCAAGCTCTTCGCCATGTTCCTTGTCATCTGGGGACACTGCGTCCAGTTTATGCTCACATCGGATTACCTTGACGAACCGGCGTTTGTGTATATCTATTCGTTTCACCTGCCGTTGTTCTTTATGATCTCGGGATTGTTCGTTCACGGACAGGAATTCACGCCAAGTTCGTGCGGACAACAACTGCTCGTCAAAGCGCGTCAGTTACTATTGCCATGTTTGAGTTGGGGACTACTGATGAGTGCCGGCAATCTTGCGCAATCCTTGCTTAGCGGCACGCCTTCCGCCAATTCGCTGATCGACACCTTGGTGAACAATTTCTGGTTTCTCAAGTCGCTGTTTGTCTGTTTCTTGCTGTGGTATGTCTCAATCACGATTCTGCGTCGCCGTTGGCTTGCGTTGATTGTTTCGCTGCTCATCAGCCAGTGTATCACGGAGTGGTCGGTGCAGTGGTCGTACCCTACGTTCGCCATCGGCATCTTCATCGCTCCTTACCTGAGTCAGATTCATCAGCATCGTCGCAGCATTGCGCTCATCGCCCTGATTTGCGGCGGAATGCTGCTCGTGTTTTGGAACCGCTCGCACCTGACTATCCCTTCCGTCTATACATGGACTGATCTTGCGCCTACAGCTGTGCTTGCCAATATCGGGATGCGGTTGTACAAGATCGCTGTCAACACAGCCCTCAGTTTGGGTCTTATTGCATTGTTCCTGGGACTTGAGCCTCGTCTGCAAGCGGCGAGCCAACCTGCTGTATTAGTGCGCCTTGCGTCGTGGGGCAGACTCACGCTCGGCATCTATATCATCCACACGCTGATCATCATCGTTCGCGAACGGTTGTGCCCTGCTCTGCTGTGCTGCGACAGCCTTAATCCTTGGCTTTTTAACATAGTAATAGCACCGCTTACAACTGCGATGCTACTACTTGTTTCGGTCTGTCTGACGCAAGGAATTATGCGTCTGCCTCGTCTGTCTTTCTTCTTGCTCGGTACGCCATGGCGAGAGCGGCAATCAGTGTAATCAGGAACACTGCCATACACGCCAGAGCCAGCATATCACCTTTCTTCACCGCTTCGGGGTCGAACACCATTCTCAGTTGATGTTCGCCTGCGGGTACACGCGCTGCGCGTAACATATAATCCACGCGCGCTAAAGCGATCTCGTTGCCCTGTTCGTCAAACAAGTGCCAGCCGTAAGGATAATAGATCTCCGAGAATACCACTATTCGTTCGTTGGCGAGACTCGTCCGGTATGTCAGCTCGTTGGGCTTGTAGGTGATGAACTCCACTCTATCCTCTTCGCTTGCTGTATTATCGCCTGTCAGGATTTGTGCAAACTGCTCATCCACAACAGCCACGTGCTTGAGGTCAATAGTGTTCAGTGCCTCTATCTCCTCGTTCGGAGTGCTTACTTGCTGCAGTTCGTCCACCAGCCACACCGGACCAAACGCCCACGGGTTCATCACCGGTACAGATTGACCGCCTTGCGTGGGCACAACGGCGTACTTCATGTTCAGCATATTCAGCACGGGGAACGCTGCGCCCTCGTTCGGATCAAAAGCAAGTCGTCCGCCGGTAGCCGAGACAACGCGCAAGAACGGATTCATCTCGGTACTGATATGCACATCAATCAAGTCCTGATACCTGCGCAACTTCGCAGCCGAATAACCTCCGATGGAGTGAAGATAATAGCCTGTACGTGCCTCGTTGAACGTGTTCGTGCTCAGGTTCAGAACGCGGTAGTAACTCTCGTCCTGAAGAATCTCTTTCTCGTACGGTAACATATCAAACGCCTTCTGCTCCTCTTTCTTGGTGGAGAACATCGAGTCGTTGCAGAATCGTTTGTCAACCGGCCACATATCCGCAACAATCAGCACAGTCAGTGCCAAACCGGCGATCAATGTCGCGTTTTGCTTTTCTTTCTTATAGGTTGTAAAGGCGTACCAATAGGTTACGCCGCAACCCAATAAAACAAACAGGAAACTCCGCCATGCATCGCTGCGGATAAGTTCTTGACGCTGGGCGAGAATCAGGTCGTATATTTGCTGCCCGACCTGCCCTTTCCACGATGCATCGTACGACGAGGTCACATCAATCGCGCCGGAGCAGAGGGCAATCAGCGCGCACACACCTGCCGTCACACCGCCGGAGATAAAGATGCTCATCTTTACCCGTTCCCATCGCAACTGCTTGTCGCAGATGGCTTTCAAGCCAAGCAGTGCTAACAGCGGCACGGTTATTTCCGCCACAATCAGGATGGATTCGACTGCCCTGAACTTGTTGTACATTGGGAAATAGTTGAAGAACAGTTCGGTCAGCCACATGAAGTTCCTACCCCAACTCAGCGTCAGTGAGAACAGCGTAGCTACCAGTAGCGCCCACTTGTACGGACCATCCACAATCAGCAATCCCAACAAAAACAGGAAGATAATGATTGCGCCCATATACACCGGTCCCGAGGTGAACGCTTTTTCGCCCCAATAGGTCGGTGCTTGTTGGCAGAACTGCTGTGCTTGGCGTTTGGGTACGCCTAACTTCTTGAGGTCTTTCTCCAGTTGCGAGTCTTTGCCCAAGTTGTATCCCGACGCACCACCCATATAGTTCGGCACGAGGAAAGTCAGGCTCTCGCCTATACCTTCGCTCCATGCAGTCGCGTAATCGAGGTCAAGACCTTCGGTTTTGTTTGTGGCATCAGTCTCTTTCACGAGGTCAGAGTGCCCGCCGCGCATCGTTTCTTTGGCGTACTCCTGGTTGGTAAAGATAGTAGAGCTGCCTATACCCATACCGATCGCAAACGACGCAAAGAATACGACTGAGGCAATCAGGAAGTGCTTCCACTCCTCTGCCTTGGCGGCTATTGCCAGTTCGGCAAAGAACAGGATTCCGATCATCATACAGATGTAATACGACATCTGCGGGTGACGGAAGAAACCTACCGGCACAAAGAACATGATCAACAACGCACCGATCCAATACTTCTTCCTGTACGTCAGGTAGAAACCTATTACCACTGGCATCATCCATGTGATAGAGATTGTCTTTCCACCGTGTTGCGCCGCTATAATCACGAAGAAATACGACGACATAGCAATCGCGAACGCACCTGCCACACTCAGCCATTTGTCCACGCCAAACGACCGCAGCAACGCAAAGAACGCCAGCAGGTAAAAGAAGAATATAAAGAACGCGTACTTCGGACCCAAGATCGTCAGTTCGCTCATCGGGCGCAAAATCGCGCCTGACAGAGTCCTGCCACCGCCGATCTGGTAGTTAGGCATACCGGAGAACATCGCTCCCGTCCAGAATGTGTTACCACCTTGCTCTGCGTAAGCCTTGCTCTCCTGTACCGCCGCCATCGCATTGATGCTGTCACCGGCATAAATCACCTTGCCTTGCAGCGAGGGGAAGAAGTATATCGCTGCCGCCACAGCAAACAGCAACACAATCCCCGCGTACACAGCAATGTTTTTCCAATTAATTTCCTTCATTCTGATATCTGACTTCTGAACACTGAATTCTGAATTTTGAATCCTTTCTACTTAATATTCAACAGCGGCACATTGTTTCCACCCATATACGTCGGCAGTTTGCCGTCCCACTTCTCGATAGCGTCTTGACGCACGAGCAGTTCGTTCAAGCTGGCAGCCACGGTGCGGTTGTAGTACGCCTCGCCGTCGGCTTTGATGCGCAGAGCCTTGGCTTCGCCTTCGGCTTGGGCGATGGAGATCTTCGCGTTCGCCTCGGCTTGCTTGACGAGGTTCTCAGCTTTCAGCGCCTCTTGGATAGCTTGGTTCTTTGCCTCAATCGCTTTTGACAGCGATACCGGCGGAGTGATCTGCGAGGTGAACTCCTCTACAAGGAATCCTTCGTCAATGAGCGAACGCTCCAGCATCACGCGCACCTCTCCTTCGAACTGTGCACGCGAAGCCATCAACTCGTCCGAGGTGTATTTGTTCGCCGTGATACGGTACGCATCATAGATCACCGTACGCATATAACCCTCTTCGATGTCACGCAGCGGCTTGCGGTACTTGGCAAACACATCCACGGCTTTGTCCCTGTTCAGACGGAATGCCAGCACCGGATCCATCGAGAACACTGCCGCATCCTTCGTCGTTACTGTGAACGGCGAGTAATCCACACGCTGCACATAGACGGGGTACGAATACACGCTCGTTGTGATCGGGTTATAGAACACCCAGCCCGTCACAGGCACGGCATCCAACTTACCTTGCTCGGTCAGCGAGAACTTCTTGAACTTGATACCCACTTCCGAGGTATCGACTACGGTCATACACGAGGCAATAAGGATGGCGAGTACGCCAAGCACGATTGCCAAAACCACGATCTTCCGCACCGGAGATCCTTGTACATTTACATTTGTTGCCATAATTTCATTTATTATTTGTTCATTTACTATTTTATCGTTTATTTGACAAAATCAAGAATTTTGCATCATTTCTGCATTTTTCTGCGCAAAGATTTGCAAATATGAAATAATTGTTGTATCTTTGCACCCGCTTTTCGGTTCTCCCCCTTCTCGGAGTCCCCGACACAAACCAACGAAGCGTTTGTGGTGGGGAGAAGCGGGGTCCCCATAGAAAGCAACGCTTTCGCGTGGGGTGTCAGAGCCGAGGCAATGGTGCGCGGTAGTAGCTCAGTTGGTAGAGCATCAGCTTCCCAAGCTGAGGGTCACGGGTTCGAGTCCCGCTTACCGCTCCCTCTTCAAGTGGCGTGTCTCAGGGCACGCCGCTTTTTTCTTTTCTATCGGCTATCAGCTCGCTTGAAGTTAATCTGCCGGCGCAGAGCATCGGCACGGATCACTTCGACGCGAATCTTGTCACCAAGGGTGAGTTTCTCGCCGGTGTGCTCGTTCACGAGGCAATAGTTCTCTTCGCTGAATGCCCAGTATTCCTCACTGCCCAGATCACGCACATGCAACAGCCCTTCGCAATGGCTGTCGGTGAGTTGCACGTACAAGCCGTAGTCCGTCACGCCGGAAACGATGCCGTCAAAGGCTTCGCCCAAATGTTGTTCCATCCACTCGGCTTGTTTGTACTTAACCGACGCGCGCTCGGCGGCTACGGCAAGCTGCTCGCGGTCGGAGCAATGACGACACGACTCTTCCAAATCGCCTATGGTCGATTGTGCCTTGCCACTGAGCAAGTATTTCGACACAAGCCTATGAACCATCATATCCGGATAACGCCGTATAGGCGAGGTGAAATGTGTGTAGTACGGGAACGCCAAGCCGTAGTGCCCGATGTTGTGCGTCGAATAGAACGCCTTCGGCATCGTGCGGATAGCGAGGGTGTGAATCAGTTCTTGTTCAACCGACCCCGTACTATCCGAAAGCAGTTTCTTGATTGCCTTGGTAGCTGACCTCGTGCCGTTCTCGTTTTTCTGATCGCGCTTGGGCAAGTTCATCGAGTAGCCGAACTGATGCACGAACTTGCTGAGAGCCTCAATCTTGTCAGGATCGGGCACGTCATGCACACGATAAACGACATCCTTGTTTGTGCCTGAGAGTTGTTGTGCCACGGTGCGGTTGGCGAGCAGCATGAACTCTTCTATGAGGTGATGCGACGGCGTGGATTCCTCCAACTTAAAGCCCGTAGGTTTGCCTTTTTCATCCACAAGCACCTTGATCTCCTCGCGCTCAAAATCTATTGCCCCGTGACGGAATCGATCCTCGCGCAATATTCCCGCAAGGCGGTTGAGTTCCACAATGGCTGCAATCACATCGCCACAGATTGTTCCCCCATGCGCCGATTCGCCCTGCTCTGCCTGACCATCAATGATGGCTTGTGCCTGATCGTAGTCCAGACGGACATCGGAGCGGATAATAGTGCGGCAAATCTTGTGTTTGAGCACCTTCGCCTTTTCGTCCATCGTAAAGATGACCGACATCGTCAGTTTGTCCTCGTTCGGACGTAGCGAACAAAGCTCATTACACAGCCGTTCAGGTAACATCGGTATCGTGCGATCCACCAGATAAACCGATGTTGCTCGGTTGTAGGCTTCGCTGTCAAGCAGTGTCCCCTGTTCAACGTAATGCGTCACGTCGGCAATGTGAACACCGATCTCATATTCGCTCTCGCTGATCTGCCTGAACGAAAGCGCGTCGTCAAAGTCCTTGGCATCGAACGGGTCTATAGTAAACGTGAGCACATCACGCATATCACGGCGGCGGTAGATCTCTTGCGTCGAGATGTCGGAGTCTATCTCCCCGGCTTCCTGTTCGGCTTCCTTCGGATAGTCGTACGGCAAACCGAACTCCGCAAGAATGGCGTGCATCTCTGCGTCGTTGTCGCCGCTGTGCCCGAGCACATCAACGACCTTGCCCATAGGCGGCTGCTTGCGCGTTGCCGGGTGGATGATTTCCACGATGACCTTGTCGCCGTCCTCTGCGCCGTGCAAGTATCGTGGCGCAACAGCAACATTCTCGCTGACAACCTTGTTGTCCGTCAGCACCTCCGCGCCGTAACGCGAGAGAATAAGAGTGCCTACTAATCGTTCGTGCATATTCGGGGTATGGTTAGTGGGTTAGCAGATTAGGGAATTAATGGATTCGGGGTTTCGTCCTCTGTTTGCTGATCGGCGGGGAGGTACTTCTTGAGAGCACGTTCAACGCCGACCTTCCAGGAGTTGATTGACTCCGAGTCCATCTGCAAACCGGAGATCATCTTGATCACCTGATCGATAGGCATCCCGTAACGAAGCACACCCGAGATCAGTTTGGCGTAGTTCCAGAACTCCTTGTCGAACTTGTAACTCAGTCCCTCCATCGTTGTCTTGAAACCGCGCGTATTCACAAACTGGAAATCGTACCGTTTCGTTCCGTCTTCCTGTACAACCTTGATGATCTTGCCCTTGTTGACGGATTTCGGAATAAGCAGTCCTTCGTCATCATCAGCAAGACCGGTAAAGATCTCGTACGGTCTTCCGTCAAGCAATCCGATGAATGCTATCCATTTGTCTTTGTTGTTCTGAAAACGCACCACGTCACATTCCAGTTCCGCCGGGCGCTTTTGCGGTGAAGTATTCATATCATTTTATCATTTATTCAAACTATTTCAAACAATCTCAAACAACCTCAAACCATCTCAAACAATCTCAAACAACCTCAAACCATCTCAAACCATCTCAAACCATCTCAAACAACCTCAAACCATCTCAAACCATCTCAAACCATCTCAAACAACCTCAAACCATCTCAAACCATCTCAAACCATCTCAAACTCTCTCAACCGTCAACGCCGCCGAACAGGACGTAAGCCCTTCGGCATTCAGCAGCTGGTAGCGAACGAGCTTTCCTTCGTCCTGATAGGCGATGGTCGTCTGCTCTCCGGCTGTCACCTCGCGCGAATAATGGATATCCAGCCGCCATGTTTGGCTCTCGGCGTTGTTCCGCCGAGCTATCATGTTTGCCGCTCCCGGCGCTTGCCCGAGTTGCCAGCCCACAAGAGCGGTCGGCAGGTAGGTGTCAAGCATCGCTTGCAGGTACTTGCACGAATTGCAGTGACGGTTGTAATCAAGGTCGGAGTAGCGTATTGTATAAGGTACACGCGGGGCTTCAGGCAGTGCCATCATTCGTGCGGCACGCGCCATAGGCAGCACCTCGCCATCCACACACCCTTCGAAGATCGGGTCATCAAAGACGTTCGCTATCTCTCTCTTCTCCATATCCAGTACCGCCCACACGCTCTTGCACGAGCCTATCAACCGCCAACCTTGGCGGCTGCTGTCGGGCGAGGGTTTCAGATATATGCGGTAGTCACGGGTGGAAAGCATGTGAGCATTCTGCTCGATCCACGTCTCGAACACTACGTGCTCTTGCGGCATCGGCATGTACGACATCTGTACCGACAGGTGCGTCAGTATCCACGTCAGTTCACGGGGATGAAGCACAGCAATGCCAAAACCCAACTCATCGGCAACCGTCCCGGCTACCTCCAACAGGTAATCTTCCAGAGCCACCCAACGCAGGTGCTTGGTGTCATCCACATCCGTGTACCGGATCGTATATTCGTAGGTATATTTCATTTATCGCAAATACTTGTTTCCGTTTTGTATAATTATTCCTTTGTACGATGCATCCACCTGCACACCGAGGATATTGTACATAGGCTTCGTCGGATCAAACGCTTGCGGAGTACTAATCTGTTCTACCGCGTTCGGCTCATCGGCTTTGGCGGTCAGTGTGAACTCCGACAGCACCTGCTGTTCACCCGCGCCATTTAGCGCGTACAGTGCAAACTCCGCGTCGGAGCTGCCGCTGTTGATAGACCCGTATAGTGCGTCCGAAGGCGTTACATCCACCTTGTTGAAGTCCGCACTACCGAAGCCCGACAGAGCAGGCCCCCCTGTCTCATCCACACGTTTGCCGCCACGTATTCTGCGACGCACAGCCGCAGCAGACGGCAACGACTGAACATGCATATTCACCGAATCGAAAGTAATATTTGCCTCCGCCACACCGATGATAGGCACTGTTCCCTCGGCAATCAGAGTACCCTCGCCGGTAATAATCACATCCGCCGTCGAAGCAATGATTGTATCCGCCATGATGCTCGATGAGTCATTCAGCACTATCGTCAGGGTCTCCGTACCGGTATAGTTGATCGCCGTCGATTCCTCCTCGCCAACCTCCAACGTAAGATTATTCAGCGTCAGCGTATTTTCCTCCGGATTATAAACCAGCGTCGAGTCACCATATACATCCACCACTCCCGTCGAATCCATCTGTGACGGATCAATCTCCCGCCCAAAGATGGTAATCGTTGATGAGTCTTTTATATCGACAACTTGGCTCATATATGCGGCATAAGCATTAGGAATACCATAGCCGTATTGGTCATTATCAGGATTGTTGTATCGGTCACACGAACGGATAATGAGTTCGCGAATCTGCATGGCACTCTTGTCGGGAAGTGCCGACCATAAAGTAGCAGCCATGCCTGCCAACAATGGTGTAGCATAACTGACTCCGTTAGAGTATTGTATTTGCTCATTTTCGTTAATCACTGCTGTTCGCACACCAACGGCACACACTTCGGGCTTGATACGGTTGTCGGCTGTTGGCCCATAACTGGAGAATGAGCCAATTACACCATCAACAGATACAGCTCCTACAGTTAATATTGAATCCGCGTCTGCCGGCGCAACGATCCAATGCCAGTCTTGGTTGCCTTCATTACCGGCAACATTGCACACAAGCATTCCTTTCCGCGCTGCTATAGTAGCTGCTCTACTGGCACGAAGTTGTTTTCCGTCTAACATATAATAGTCAAGGTCCCATTCTTCGTTATCAAACATATTGTAACCCAAAGACATACTGAACACATTTGTGCCAAGAGAATCAGCTTTTTCGAACGCGGCTACGAGGTTATCCAACTCTTTTGGAGATTCAGTTTCGTACTCTTCAGTACGCATTAAATAGTATTCCGCCTCAGTTGCGGCTCCCATATATTCATCCGTTTGACCGGAGATCGTACTTAAGCAATACAAGCCATGAGTGCCATCTGAACCATAGAAATCCGACGAATCGTCAGTAAAATCAAAGTGCCCGAGTTCCTTTTGCTGACGGAAACAGGACAACTCGTTTGCTTTGCAGAACCCGACATCGCAAATGGTCATTAAGATTCCCTCACCATGATAACCCAAATCGTGCAACGGCTGAAGATTATACAAAGCCAGTTGCTGGTCTGACTGCATATCAGTCGCCTGCAACTGAAGTAGTTGGTTACATTCCTCGTGGCTTAAAGGTACACTACGGCGTTTTATTATCGGCTCTGACGAGGCATCACGTGTCATCTCAATATTGCTAACAAACGATAGTGATGCCACCTCTTCTGCCTGTTCATCCGTCATGGAGCATGTCGCGCCGTTCATCCAACGGGAGGTGTGGTGGATGATACAGCCATGACTACGGATACTATCCAAATAATCCACGTTGACAGGATAGTCGAGCTCATCGATTGCTATATTCCACTTTTGGCGTTGGTCAATGGCACGCGGCGATAAAGCCGGTGACACATTTGTTATCGGCTTATCTACAAAACTGACAAAATACACAGATAAAAATAGTAATAATTGCACCATAACTCACTAAACAATATTCATTACACTATAACTCACAAACAAAATGATGTTCACAATAACTCACAAACAAAATGATGTTCACATAGGATAATGCTTCGCACACACTATTCCACGCACAAAGATACAAAAAAATTCCCACATTTGCAAATTTTTTCTCGATTTTCTTGTAAGAAAATAGATTTTTAACAAAAATCTGGGCAAATATTTGCACCTTTCAATTTTTTTTTGTATCTTTGCACCCAAATTCAAACAATCTCAAACAACATCAAACAACATCAAACCATTTCAAACAATCTCAAACAACATCAAACAACATCAAACCATTTCAAACAATCCACATCATTCTCGCTACTCCTTCACCCCGTTATCGGATACATATCGGACCCTCACCAAATGATAACCACAACATAACCATAAGATAGCCATAAGATAAAACGCATATTTTTACAATTATATACACATTCTATATATATACATAGTATATATATACTTTTCACCTTAAAACCATGGCAAAAGTAAGTAGAATTGACGGCTCTAAAGTCCACGGTAAAACCAACAAAAAGAGCGACTTAGTGCACCGCACACGCAATGGCGCGGAGCACCAGTACCACATGAATCACTACCAAGGCCCTGCATCCAAAGCGCAGAAAGCCCATCGTGCCCAACATGGTAAGATCACAACCATCCTCAATCCGATGATGGCGGATCCCGTGCAGGTCAAACTCCTCGAGCAAGAGATGGAGAACTACAACCGCGAACATATTGTCGGCAAGTTCCTCACGGTGCGCCAATTTGCCTACCACAAGATTCAGCAGCAACTCTTGCAGCAGAATCCTCCCAAGCCAACAAAGGCAACCGACAAGACACCGCTCCCGCGTGGCATAACCCTGCAAATCAAACCTTTTGCCGAACTCTCTGCCCCCGAACTCTACGAGATCCTCAAATCCCGCTTTTCGGTCTTTGTGCTCGAACAGGGTATTCGTTACCTCGATGAAGACGGCATCGATCTTGCAGCCACGCACATCGCTCTGCGCCGCAAAGGTCAGGTCATCGCTTACGCGCGCTTGTACGAACAGCCCGAGGACAATACCCCTAAGTTCGATGCCA
>CAJOFU010000008.1 GCA_905233935.1 Paludibacteraceae bacterium | reverse complement strand
GAAGCCCGACCCCCATGGGGGTATAAGTATCACTAAATATCAATCAATTACCCTCTTTAAGGAGGACTAAAAGTGTAAACGATCATCTGATATACGATACTTAACTCTTAACTCTTAACTCTTATCCGAGTGGTAAGCGACTTGGTTCGGGTCTTCCTTATCGCGCTTGAGGTGCTCGGCTATACGGCGCTGACCGCCACGGAACATGAAATAACAGAACACATAGAATGCCAGCACGAGCAGACCCGCCATGATTGTACCCAGACTTGCCATGAACAGCAGCCCGTCATAGATCGTGTGCAGGGCAACGGGCACCCACAAGATACGCGAACGGTTCTGCCACGACATGTCGCCAAAGTGCAGCATAGAGTAGAAGTAACCCATTGCCACAGCGAACATGAAATGTCCGGGAACAGCGAAGATGGCACGCTGAATGGCAACAGATTCCCATGTATCCATATTGCTGATCAGGTAGATAATGTTCTCCGTCCCGGCAAAACCCATACCGATGCAACAAGCATATACGATACCGTCAAACCGTTCGTCGAAATACGGGTTGTTACGCAGCAGAAGCCACAGCATCAGCAGTTTGACGAGCTCCTCGGGGACAGCTGCGCCCATGAACGCTTTCCACAGCGCGCCTATATACCCGTGCGGTTCGGGTACAAGCCCGAGGGCTATGATGAGCGACTCCAGAGCAACCGCTAATCCGGCAGATATAATGCCGTACGCCACACCCCGAAGGATGTAGCTGATGGGTTCACGCTGATACTTGTCTTTCCACCAGATAAACACTACCCACGCTATGGCAGGCAGAATGGCAGCACCGATGATTACGTAAAGGTTGGAATGCATATTGTATATTGTTTGTTATTTTCGTCCGAAGTCGGCAGGTATCTCTCCCCACTTCTCTGTATCCCACTTATAGATGCGCGTGGTGTAGGTGTTGGCACGCAGCCATGCTTCGGCTTTTTGTACCATCACAAACAATTCCTCTGTCTGCGGTGTGCGCGGTAACTTCGTTTTGCATTTACGTTGTCTGAGCCACGCCAATGCCGTCACCGAGTCGGTGTAGATGTTCCATGGCAGGTTATGATGCTTGAGATAAGCCAACCCGAGCACCAAGGCAAGGAACTCGCCGATATTGTTCGTTCCCTGCGGAAACGGTCCGCGATGGAACACTTCTGTGCCCGTATCGGCTATCACACCGCGAAACTCCATAACACCCGGGTTGCCCGAGCATGCGGCGTCCACTGCCAAGGCTGGCAGCAACGGGTAGGCGGATGTGTTAATTTCACTCATATTACAGCAATCTGCTCAGGTTATCGTAATAGTTCGGCGAAACGGGAATGGTGCGTGCGTTCTTGATATCCAGTTCGGCGATGATCAGTCCCTCTTTGTCCTTGCGTAGCGCCGTAACGTGTTTGGGGTTGACAAAGAACGAACGCTGGCAGCGGATGATACCGTGTTTGTGCAGTTGGGGCTCGAGGCTCTTCATCGAGTTGCGCAGTTGGTACTCCTTGAGGCGTTCACCCTCGGTGTATTTGATGATCAGGTAGTTTGCGTCCGCTTCAATGTACACAACAGCCGAAGAGGCAACCACCAGTTTGAGCTGTTGCGCGTTGTCATGCAGGCGAATGAGTTCGTCCTCTGACTGTTGCTGCTCATGTCGCTCCAGAATAGCGAACACGAAGTTCAGCAGCAGGTACGGGAAGATCACTATACTGCCCACCATAGCTGCCGACCAGCCCAGCGTGGTGAAGTAACTGGTTACCACTCCGCCGAGCAGTGCATTGCGCGAAACGGTAAGATACAGTGCGACAAACACCGACATCAGTATTACCTCGCCGACACACAGCAGGGTGTATCTAAGCCATGAGAACTCGCGCAGGCTCGATCGCACGCACGTGATAGGTATACGCGACGCGCCCAACACGCCTAATACAATACATGTAACCATCAACAGGTTGAATATCCAGCGGTCGGCATCCATGTTCAGCAGGTTGATCATCCACTCGGGCAGATAAATGAGCACAAAGAACAACAGGAATAACGGAATACCCAAAACATGTGCCAACATCGAAGGCAGACGTAGCAGACTATGTGGAATACGCTTCATTGGCAGGTAAAACTATGCAATTTTTGGTCAATTTTTGTGGTGTGACGAAATCCGGTTTTGACGTATTTCGTCCCTATATTTCCGATTTAGTCATCAAACACCCTAATTTCATCAAAAATCGTGCCGTATAATCCCACTTAGTTGCAAACCTCAAAAAAATGTAGTAATTTTGCATCGTTTTTTGGTGAAACATTATGTAGAAATAACAAACCAAATCAACAATTATGAATACAATCAAACGAATTGTCGCATTAGGCGACTCCATCACCAAAGGAGTGATTTTTGACGGAGAGAATTACAAGATTCTGCCTACAGGTTTTGTTGACCGTTGTGCAGAAGATATGCAAGTGGAAGTGGATAATTACGGTCGAATGGGTTGCACGATCACCCGTGGCGCGCAGATTGCCGAGCAGCATGCTGAGGCTATAGCTAACAGCGATGTGACGCTGGTGGAGTTTGGAGGCAATGATTCGGACTTTTGCTGGACGGACATCGCTGCCGCACCGAAGGAGAATCATTACCCGATGACCGAGCTGCCTACCTTCCGCCAGATGTACCGCGAGCTTATCGCGCGTATTAAGGAATTAGGCAGCAAGCCTATTCTGCTCTCGCTGCCGATGATCGACTACGAGCGGTTCTACAACTTCGTGACGCGTAACATGGGCGATCAGGATCAGCGGAACGTACTGTCATGGCTTGGCGGTCGGGAGGAACGCATCCGCAGTTACCACGACATGTACAGTCTGGCTGTATATAAGATCGGTTATCAGGAGCGCGTGCCGGTACTGGATATCACATCGCCGTTCTTGAACAGCAGTGATTACCACCCGTATCTGTGCATGGACGGTATCCATCCGTCGCAGCAAGGGCACGATCTGATTGCCACTTCTGTAGAAAGACAACTGCGTACGATTCTACCGCAGATGTAATAAATGGTTAATGTTTATTGGGGAAGTCAATGGGGAAAAGTTTTTATGTTTAATGGTTAGTGATGAGAGGTTAATGAGGAGGGGGTAAGGGTAAGACAAAAAAAAGTGGATTGTCTCCCGACAACCCAACCTTCATTAACCTTAAATCTAATACCATGAAAAACACGATGCAAAGATACTGCTTTTAGAGCAAATATGCAAATAATTGTGCGAAAAACATGTTTTAAAGCATATTTTTCGCACTTTTTGTTATTTTGAGGTGGCATATAGCAGGTATAAGATACCTCTTTTGCTAAAAATGGGTCTTATTCGTGGTGGTAGGGTTCGCCGCGTAGAATAGTCATGGCGCGGTAGAGTTGTTCGACAAAAAGCAGACGGATCATCTGATGACTGAAAGTCATCTGGCTGAGCGAGATCTTGGCATCCGCACGCTGATACACCGCGTCGCTGAATCCGTAAGGTCCGCCTATGACAAATGTCAGCCCTCGGGTTGAAGAGTTGAGCCATGACTGCAGTTGGGAGGCAAAGTTCAGACTCCTGTATTCCTTGCCATGTTCGTCTAACAGCACTACAAAACTGCCCTCTACGGCGCGAAGGATGGCATCGCCTTCCTGTTGCTTCTGTTGCGCTTCGCTCAGGCTCTTGGTGTTCTTGAGGTCGGGAATAACCTGTATGTCAAAGGGTATGTAGTGCTTGAGGCGCTGCACGTACGTCTCGATCATCTTCGGCAGTTCGTTGCCGACGGTTTTGCCAACTACAAGAAGGGTTGTTTTCATAATTTTGTTGCAAAGATACAAATAAATTTGCTTTTTTGCAAATATTTTCGTATCTTTGTGCGAAATTTTGAACAAATGAGTATGCTAATGGAACGAAAAGATACTATTTGTGCCATTTCTACGGCATTCGGTTCGGCGGGAATCGCCGTTATCCGAGTGAGTGGCAGTGAGGCGATAGCCGTTGCTGATACTTTGTTTCGCGGTCGTCACCATTTGAGCGAGGTAGCAAGTCACAGTGCGCACTTTGGTGCGATTGAGCGGGAAGGTACGACCTTGGATGAAGTGGTGTGTGCAGTGTTCCGTGCGCCGCACTCGTTTACGGGCGAGGACACGGTGGAGATTGCCTGCCATGGCAGCCGGTATATACAGCAAGAGTTGCTGCGCTGGCTGGTGGATGCCGGTGCGCGTTTGGCGGATAGAGGCGAGTTTACCAAGCGGGCGTTTATGAACGGGCGGATGGATCTGGCGCAAGCGGAGAGCGTGGCTGACCTGATTGCCGCCGAATCCGCTGCGGAGAAAGACATTGCACTCAACCAACTGCGTGGAGGCATCTCCGGCAAGATAGGCGAACTACGCGAACAACTGCTGACCTTCACCTCGCTGTTGGAGTTGGAGTTGGATTTTGCCGACCATGAGGAGCTGGAGTTTGCCGATCGGACGCAACTGATGGAAATTCTGCAAAAGGCAGAGACGATGATCAAGACGCTTGCCGATTCGTTTGAGGCGGGCAATGCCATCAAGCAAGGCGTACAAGTGGCTATTGTCGGTGCGCCGAATGCCGGCAAATCCACGCTGCTGAATGCGCTGTTAGGCGACGAGCGGGCAATCGTGAGCGATATACGCGGCACAACGCGCGATACAGTCGAGGATACGATGCTGCTCAACGGTGTGCTGGTGCGATTGACAGATACCGCAGGTATCCAACATACGCATGACCGGATTGAGCAGTTGGGCATTGAGCGCAGTCTGCAAGCGCTGAGGAAAGCGCATATAGTGATTGAACTGCTTGACAGCACCGATCCGCAGCCTGTGGTGGATGAAGATGAGTTGGGGGAAAGGCAAGTGCTACTGAGGGTGTACAATAAGAAAGATATCAGAATTCAGAATTCAGAAGTCAGAAGTCAGAAGTCAGAGATCAGCATCAGCGCTAAGAACGGCGATATACAGCCCTTGCTGACGCGACTGGAAGAAGAGGTCGGGCGATTGACGCAGCACAGCGACAGTGTGCTGGTAAGCAACATCCGCCATTACGAGGCACTTTGCCGTGCGGCAAAGGCGTTGGTGAGTGTACGGGAAGGTTTGGAGGACGGACTCAGCGGCGAGTTGGTAGCAATGGATCTGCACGACGCACTGGATGCCCTCGGCGAGATAACGGGGCAGGTGTCGTCGCAAGAGGTGCTCAACACCATTTTCGAGCGGTTCTGTATCGGTAAGTGATCCGCCCAAAGGAAAAGAAAAAATGCCGCCAAGCTTGGCGGCATTTTGTTGTGATTTACTTCACGCGCTCGCAATAGCTGCCGTCACGGGTATCCACGCGAATGATCTCGCCCTCGTTGATGAACAGAGGTACGCGGATCTCAGCACCTGTTTCCAGCTTGGCGGGCTTGAGGGTGTTGGTAGCGGTATCGCCACGCAGACCCGGCTCGGTGTAAGCAATAGCCAGTTCAACCTTGGCAGGGAGCTCGGCGAAGAGGATCGTGTCGGTCGAAGCGTCAGAAACAACGTCAACAACAAAGCCTTCTTTCAGATAGTCCACGCCGGTGATCAGGTCGTGAGCGATGGGCACTTGCTCGTACGTCTCGTTGTTCATAAAGATGTAGTCCTCACCTTCCTTGTACAGGAATTGGTACGGACGACGCTCAACGCGAACGTCTTCCAGTTTCTCGCCGATATTGAAACGACGCTCCAGAACGCGGCCGTCAACAACGTCTTTGAACTTAACGCGCATAATCGTGTTGCCCTTACCGGGTTTCACATGCAAAAATTCGATTACGAAATACAAACGGCCGTCCATACGGATGCAAACGCCGTTCTTGATGTCTTGTGAGTTAATCATAATGCTGTTATGAATTAGTTATTATTTATTGTCTAATACAGCGGTCATCAACCGCATTCTTTGCAATTTGCATGCAAAGATACAAAAAAATATAGACATTTGCAAATTTTTGCAGAAAAAAAGCAGATTTTGTGCTTTTAACTTGCAAATGTGCAAAAAAAGTTGTATCTTTGTATGTCAAAATGCGAATAATAAAATCAATTGAACAATGATAGAACATTTATCTTCTTTTTTCGGCACATTTGATATCAAGCAAATCGTGGCGGCTACATTCTTTCTGATTGCCATCATCGACCCGTTGGGCAATATGCCATTGACGATCAGTTTGGAGAAACAGGGTGCGAAAATCAATGCGTGGGTTGTTTGTATCGCGTCGGCAATCATCTTGATTGCATTCCTGTTGCTGGGCGATTCGTTGATGAGCGTGTTTGGTATCAAAGTGGAATATTTTGCTATAGCGGGCGGATTTATTATCTTCCTGATGGCGCTTGAGATGATTCTGGATATCACTATCTTCAAGGCGGATGTCGATGGCAACGGCAATATTGTCCCGCTGGCGTTCCCGATGTATGCCGGTCCGGGCGCATTCACCGCACTGATAGCCATGACGGCGGAGTACAGTGTCTCTAACTTGATCGCGGCTGTGCTGGTTTGCATAGTAATCTTGTTCTTAGTGCTAATCGGCACACATTGGCTGATGAGGTATCTGGGCAAAAACTCGCTGTATATCATCCGTAAGTTCTTTGGTATCATTGTGTTGGCTATCGCCTGTCAGCTGATGTTCGGTAATTTGGCAGCAGTGTTTTAATTCGTTGAAGACCTAAGAAAGAAGTAGAAGTATGAAGAGAGGATATATCTATTTATGTGCAGCCTTGCTGCTGGCAGGCTGTAATCGCACTCCGCAGTTCGAGGTACGCGGTAGTGTGACGGGCGCCGAAGGCGAAATGTTGTATTTGGAGCACACCGAATTAGTGGCAACCGAAGTGGAAGACTCATGTGTGCTCAAGGCAGATGGCAGCTATGTGCTGCGTGGCAAGGCGCAGGAGTATCCGGATTTCTACCGCCTGCGTATCGGGCGGAAGTATGCTGTGCTGGTTGTGGATTCGACGGAAACGATCGAACTCAGCACAACATGCGACAGCCTGCCGCTCACAGAGGCGTTTGTCGGTTCGGAGCAGAGCGTGTTGGTTGCTCAGTTGCGCCGTTCGCTGCGCGAGAAACCGATAGACGAGCACCGTGCGTTTGCGCAACAGATGATCCTGAAATATCCGCAGTCACTGGTTGCGTATTATGCAGTGTTCCAGAGCAAACAGGGTGTTCCTGTTTTTGATATGTACGATCCCGATCAGTTGAAGTTCTACAAGGCTGTGGCTACTTCGATGAACGTGGCAATGCCTGAATATATACGCACCAAGACCTTGTGCGCGCAGGTGATGGAGATCGTTAATGCCGAGCGCCGTGCGTTGAACGCTCTCGCTATGCGGCAGTATATCGAAGAGAGTGAGAGTTCGCTGCTGGAGATAGCGTTGCCGAACATCCATGGCGATACGTGCCGGCTGAGCGAGCATGTGGGCAAAGTGGTTGTGCTGGAATTTTCGACCTCGCAGATGGAGCAGGGCAATGCGTACGTGTTGGCACTTCGCGAATTGGATAACAAGTACCACAACAAGGGTTTGGATATCTATTCGGTAAGCGTTGACAACTCGAAACTGATTTGGGAAGAGTGGGTGAAAAACCTGCCGTGGACGTGTGTGCGCACCGAAACGACCGAACCGCTTATCACGTATAATGTCGGCTCAGTGCCGGTTATGTTCCTCTTGGACAGAAAAGGTGCTGTTCAAGGCCGTTACACCGACTTCGAGCAATTGGAGAAAGACCTCAAGAAATATCTTTAATTCATTAACTCTTTAATTCTTTAAATATCTTCAAATTATGAACATACAAGGACTGACCATAGCCATGGCAAGCGATCATGCCGGCTATAATCTTAAGCAAGACGTGCGTGCATGGCTGGAGAGCCAAGGCGCACAAGTGAAAGACTACGGCTGCTACTCCACAGAGAGTTGCGATTACCCGGATTTTGCTCACCCGCTGGCAGAGGCGGTTGAGAAAGGCGAGCAACCCGTAGGCATTGTGATCTGCTCAACCGGAAACGGTATCTGCATGACTGCCAACAAACATCAAGGCGTACGCGCTGCATTGTGCTGGGATGTGCCCTTGGTGGAACTCGCCCGCCAGCACAACAACGCCAACGTGCTCGGCTTGCCGGCTAACTTCATCAGCAAGGACAAAGCGCTGGAGATGGTTAAGACCTTCTTTGCCACGGACTTTGAGGGCGGACGTCACGAGCGCCGCGTCAACAAGATTGCTATTCATTAGTGAAACACCTCCCAACACGGCTCACGAACCAACTACGCTGTTGGGGCAGTTATGCTCTCAGCAGCGTAGGTTTGCATTGTGTGCATCACATGCCGGTGTTTGTGTCTGTCGAGCCGGCTAACTTCTGTCAGTTGTCGTGTCCCGAGTGCCCGGTAGGTATGCGCCGCAGTGATGCCAAGCGCGGCGTGATGCCACTGGAGGATTTCCGGCGGATCGTGGAGCAGGTTGCGCCCTACGTCCACACGATGCAATTGTTTTGGCAAGGCGAACCGCTCTTGAACGAACGTTTGCCCGAGATGGTGCAGATTGCCCGTGAGGCAGGGATCTATACTATTGTTTCGACGAACGCGCAACGGCTGGATCAGCCTACTGCCGAGGCGTTGGTGCGAGCGGGGCTGAACCGGATCATCGTCAGCCTTGACGGTTGGACGCAGCAGACCTACGAGCAGTATCGGCGTGGCGGTAGTGTAGAGAAAACGAAAGAAGCCGTGCGACTGCTCAGGCAAGCGAAACAAGCAACCGGCGCAAGGATGATCATCGAGTTGCAGTGCCTGAGGCTCAAAACCAACGAGGCAGAGTGGAGTACGTTCCTTGGGGAGTACAAGCGCTTGGGCGCAGACTTGCTGACGATGAAAACAGCACAACTCTACGATTACGCACAAGGCTCGCCACTGATGCCCACCCAAGAGAAGTATTCGCGCTACAAGTGGGACAAACGGAAGGCACGCTATGTGCCCAAACACAGTCTGCACAACCGCTGCTATCGCCTGTGGAGCGGGTGTGTGATCGACGTGCACGGCAATATGTTGCCTTGCTGCTATGACAAGAGTCAGACGCATCCCCTCGGCAATCTTCTCTCGCCCGGTGCAACATTGCGGTCAATATGGCTTGGCAAACGAGCTGAGGCATTTCGCCGCGCAGTGCTCAAGCAGCGCGCAAACATACCAATTTGCCAAAACTGCGAGTGATTTTGTGTAAATTATCAGGGTTGAGGACTTTTTTTCTCTGAAAAATTTGCATATATAATATTTTTTTTGTAATTTTGCGTCCGCAAAATATGCGAATAGTAAAAACGATATGTTATTACAAATACTCAAATCGAAAATTCACCGCGTGCAGGTTACCGAGGCTAACCTTGAGTACGTAGGTAGCATCACGATTGATCAGGATCTGATGGATGCTGCGAATATCTATGCCGGTGAGCGTGTGCAAGTGGTGGATAACACCAACGGCGCGCGTATTGAAACCTACGTCATTGCCGGTCGTCGCGGTAGCGGATGTATATGCATCAACGGCGCAGCGGCTCATCTCGTGCATGTAGGCGATACTGTCATCATCATGGCGTACGCACTGATGACGCCAGAAGAGCAGGCTACATTCAAGCCGGCGATTGTTTTCCCAACCAATAACAAACTCTAATCGGGATATCGACATCTCGATATATCGACATCTCGAATCATGAATTTCTTTGAATTACAATCCTCTCCCCAAGCTGTCGGTCCTCGTGTCGGTGTGATTCACACGGATCATGGTGACATACTTACGCCAATCTTCATGCCTGTCGGTACAGACGGTTCGGTCAAAGGTATTCATCGCCACGAACTGGAAGACGATATTCATGCACAGATCATTCTTGGCAACACCTACCACCTGTATCTTCGCCCGGGTACGGATATACTCAATCGTGCCGGCGGCTTGCATAAGTTCGAGGGTTGGACACATCCTATATTGACGGACTCGGGAGGCTTTCAAGTCTTTTCACTCACTGACCTTCGTAAGATGACCGACGAGGGTGTGAAGTTCAGCAGCCATATTGACGGACGCAAACTCTTCTTTACGCCGGAGGGTGTAATGGATATCCAGCGGCTTATCGGTGCGGACATCATGATGGCGTTTGACGAGTGTTGCCCCGGGACAGCTGACCGCACCTACGCCACGCAGTCGATGGAGCGCACGCATCGCTGGCTCGACCGCTGTATAGCGCAGTTTGATAGCACAGAAGACCTCTACGGTTACAAGCAGCACTTGTTCCCCATTGTACAGGGGTGTACGTACGCTGACCTGCGCCGGGATGCGGCTAAACGTCTGCGCGATCTCGATCGCGACGGGTATGCAATAGGCGGCTTGGCGGTCGGCGAACCCGAGCAGACGATGTATGAGATGATTGAGGTGGTTAACGATATTCTGCCGCAAAACAAACCCCGTTATCTCATGGGCGTAGGCACACCGTGGAATATTCTTGAAGCCATTGAGCGCGGCGTGGATATGTTCGACTGCGTTATGCCTACCCGCAACGGACGTAACGGCATGATCTTCACCATGAACGGCATCATGAACCTGCGCAACAAGAAGTGGGAAGACGACTTCACCGAACTCGATCCCTCGGGCACCTCGTTCGTCGATCACGCCTATACGCGTGCGTACGTGCGGCATTTGATACACGCGCAAGAGATGCTCGGCTTGCAGATCCTGAGCATCCACAATGTGGCATTCTACCTCCATCTGGTAAGCGAAGCACGCCGGCACATCCTCGCCGGTGACTTCCATCAGTGGAAAACCGACCTCATGCCCCGACTCAAACAACGACTGTAAATATTCTTTCGACTTTTGACTTTCGACTTTGAAGAGAATAGACCTCTATATCATCAAGAAGTTCCTCGGCACATTCTTTCTGTCGATTGTGCTGATCTTGAGCATTGCCGTGGTGTTTGACTTGACAGAGAAACTCGATGACTTCTATGAGAACCAAGTGCCGGTACATGAGATCGTCTTTGACTACTACCTGAACTTTATACCTTACTACCTTGACATGTTCAGCCAGCTGTTCATCTTCATTTCGGTGATTTTCTTTACCTCGAAGATGGCGGGCAATAGTGAGGTGATAGCCATCCTTGCTGCCGGAGTGAGTTACGAGCGTTTCTTGCGCCCGTATCTGATTACGGCAACGTTTTTGTTTGTCTTTTCGTTCGGCTTGGGCGGTTGGGTTATACCGCAGTCGTCGAAAAAGATGCTTGCGTTCACCGACAAGTACATCGAGAAATTCACGCGCGAGAGTGCGCGTAACGTGCAGATGGTGGTAGGCGAAGGCGCGGTGCTGTATATCGAGAGTTTTCAGTTACGCACGCAGATAGGTTACCGTGCTTCGCTGGAGCATTTTGAGGGCAAGTCGCTCACCCAGCGTATAACAGCCGACCGCATCAAGTACCTTGAGGAGTACAAGTGGCGATTAGAGAACTATGTGGACCGCCGGTTTGACGGTATGCACGAGACGCTTGTGCAAGGCAGCTCTTTGGATACCATCATTCCTATTCAGCCTGAGGAACTGTTTATCACAGCCGAACAGGCGCAACAGATGAACAATTCCGAGTTATATCAGTATATCCAGAAGCAACGCGAACGCGGTGCGGGTAACGTTAAGGCATTTGAAACGGAGTGGTACACACGTTTTGCCGGTCCGCTTGGTGCGTTCATTATGACGCTGCTTGGTGTCACGCTGTCCAGCAAGAAAGTGCGGGGCGGAATGGGCAAGAACCTCGGTATAGGTGTTACGCTGACAGCCTTGTATATCCTCTTCTCAACGGTTAGCACCACGTTTTCCGTTACCGGTGTTATGTCGCCGTTTATGAGTGTCTGGCTGCCGAATATAGTCTTTGCGGTTATTGCGTTCGTGCTCTATTTGCGGGTGCGTAGATAGACTAAAGGAACGGGTTGTACTTCCGTTCATAACCGATGGTTGTGGAATCGCTGTGTCCGGGATAAACTTTAGTCTCTTCGGGCAATTGCATCAAGTAATGCAGTGACTCGATCAGCGTGTCATAATCTCCACCCGCCAAGTCAGTGCGACCGACGGATTGACGGAACAATGTGTCGCCGGAGAACAGAATACCGTTATCCGGCAGGTAGTAGCATACACAATCCTCCTTATGCCCGGGCGTAAACAGACAACGTATATCTATACCGGCATAATGCAGCACAGGTTCGTGTTCGTTGGATGCGTTTCTCAAATACGTATAATCCACTACCTGTGCTTCCTGGTAGGTCTGTTTCAGCCACTGTTTGCCGCATACATGATCCGGGTGAGCGTGGGTGATCAGGATAGCTGCTACGTGCAACTGCTGCTCGCGGATATACGATTCCACGGCTTGCTGTTCATCCGGCTCATACATCCCGGCATCAATAATCAGACACTCTTTCTGCTCCGGCAGATGCACCACGTAGGTGTTCTGCATATACGGATTGCACACAAAACTCTTAATAATCATAGTGGCAAATAGATTACATGTTTTCCTTGAAACCATTCTTGCGGAAAGAATGTGCTGACCGGCGTTGACTCTACGATGCGTTTGTACGGCGCAGTCTCGGCGTCAAGTCCTCCACCTTTGAGCACGATCAGCCCGTTGGGCAGGGCGTTGTGCTGGTTGTCGTGGCGGATGTTCTTTCTAACAAGTTTCGCCAGTTCGGGCAGGGGCATCACGGCACGACTGACGACGAAGTCAAACTGCCGTTTCTCATCCTCGGCGCGCTCCTGTATGCACTCCACGTTCGGCAGCCCGAGTGCTTCGGCTACGGCTGAAGCTACTTTGATCTTCTTGCCGATGGAGTCCACGAGCACAAACCGGCAATCAGGGTAGAGTATAGCCAACGGAATTCCTGGAAATCCTCCGCCTGTACCGATATCCATGACGGTTGTGCCTGCGCTGAACCGCACGAACTTCGCTATTGCTAATGAGTGGAGCACATGGTGCTCATACAGATTGTCAATATCCTTTCGGGATATGACATTGATCTTTGCGTTCCACTCACGGTAAAGAGCATCAAGCTGAGCAAACTGCTCAGCCTGACGCTCGCTTAGATTGAAATAATCGCTAATAATCATCGTCTTTCAACTATAAACTATTAACTCTTTCAACTTCTCTAAACATTAAACTCTCAACACTCAACTTAATCAGCCAAGTTCGTGAACACATTCTGCACATCCTCGTCTTCCTCAATTCTGTCGATGAGTTTCTGTACAGACTCACGCTGCTCGTCGGTCAAGGTCTTCGTGTCGTTCGGGATACGAACGAACTCACACGACTGTATCTCGAAGCCGTTGTCCTCGAGGTATTTCTGCAGTGACGAAGCCTGGTCGAAGTCCGAGTAGAGAACAATCGTATTCTCCTCCTCGTCCACGCCGAGCTCCTCTACGCCGAAGTCGATGAGCTCAAGCTCCAGTTCATCCAGATCAATGCCGTCTTTCATCGTAACGGTAAAGCAAGCTTTCCTGTCGAACAAGAACTGCAGTGAGCCCTGTGTGCCTAACGTGCCGCCATGCTTGGTGAAGTACGAACGGATGTTTGCCACGGTACGCATGTTGTTGTCCGTAGCAGTTTCCACGAAGATAGCGATGCCATGTGGTCCGTAGCCTTCGTAGTTGATCTCCTTGTAGCCTTCGTAGGACTTGTCGGTCGCTTTCTTGATAGCGCGGTCGATGTTGTCCTTCGGCATGTTCTCCTTCTTGCACTGTTGGATCAGTGTACGCAGACGCGGGTTGCTATCCGGATCCGGACCACCCTCACGGGCTGCAATAGTGATTTCTTTGCCTAACTTGGTAAATGTACGGGCCATGTGACCCCAACGTTTGAGTTTTGTCGCTTTGCGATATTCAAATGCTCTTCCCATAATATAATTATTTAAATTTTCAATGTTCAAATTCCTTATTCCTTTTGTCTCAATTTAGTTCCCCGCTGGAGCAGTGGGCTCGGCAGCAGGTTCTGCTGCCGGCTCATCTGCGCCCGGGTTGTGGTCGTTGATGATCTCGTAGTTCACCTCTTCGAAGGTGATCTTGAACTCAACGCGGCGGTTCTTGGCTCGACCTGCCTTCGTCGTATTGTCGGCGATAGGTACGGTGCTTCCGTAACCGTGAGCTGTCATGCGGTTTGCATCAACGCCCTTCTTAACGAGGTAGTCGCGAACGGCCTGAGCACGCTTTTCTGACAGGGTCATGTTCACTTCTGCCTTGCCCACATTATCGGTGTGACCTTGTACTTCGATGATGTAGGTCGAGTTCTCGATGAATACCTTGGCTATCTCGTCGAGGATCGGATACGACTTCTTGACGATTACAGCCTTGCCTGTCTCGAACTGGATACCGGACATCGCCTTCTTGAGCAAGGTCGTCACGGCGCGTTTAACTTGCGGACAACCCTTGTTTTCCTTAACGCCCGGTACGTACGGACATTCGTCGAGGTAATCAGGTACACCGTCCTTGTCGCTATCCTTGTCGCAACCGCAGCTGTCAACATACTGACGTGCAGCGTAAGCAGTGCGCGGACACTTGTCTTTGTAGTCAGGAACACCGTCCTCATCCATATCGGTCGGACAACCGTCGGCATTGATGTAGTTGTATGCCTCAACCGGTGTATTCGGGCACTTGTCGAGGTAGTCAGGTACGCCGTCACCGTCGCTATCCTTATCGCAACCTCTCTCATCCACATATCCGACAGCTTCCGGTAAGGTGTTCGGGCAGTCGTCACGGTAGTCAGGTACACCGTCACCGTCCGTATCACGCGTACAACCGTTCTCGTCAACCGATGCACGAGCCTCTTCCGGTGTGTCAGGACACAGATCTTTGTAATCGGGCACCTCGTCCAAGTCGCCATCCTGCGGACAACCGGCTGCATCCACCAAGCCGTAAGCTTCTGCCGGTGTGTTCGGACACTCGTCAAGGTAGTCAGGCACACCGTCGCCGTCGGCATCAATAGGACAACCAAACGCATCCACACGGATGTTACGCGGAGTCTTCGGACACATGTCAAGATTGTCAAGCACACCGTCCTTGTCGGAGTCGCGCTTCTTGTTCGTGCCCCAAACGATGGCAAAACCAAGGGCTACGTTTACGCCCGGGCTCTTGTACGGCAGGTAGTATTGTTTCGAATTGCTGTTCGTCAGCTGGCTCATGTCGGCGTAGTGGCAGGGGATATAGTCCGTAGCCAGCGTCAGCATAACACCGTCGTACGGCGCAAAGCCTAATGCTGCACCGAGTGTACCGCCCTTACCGTTGATCAGCGAGTAACTTACGGCAAGGTTAAACCAGTTAACCGGTCGGAAGAAACCGCCTAAGGTCAACTCTTCATATATCTTGTTATTATACAGCTTGGTCTGCGACAGTACGCCTACACCTACGCGGTTCTCCCAGAACATACCGTCAACGCTTACATTCAGATGAGCGCGTGTCATGCGTGCATAACCGCCACCTGCACCTTCCGCCTTAATGGCGTCAAGGTAGCCTTGCATGTGATCGCTGATCTGTTTGCCCATGCTCTCCGTGTCAATCTTGCCGTCCTTGGTGCGTACTTCGACTGTTCCGACACCGTCAAACGGAGTGCTGGCTCCTATTGTACCGTTCACACCGTTTGCCCAATAGATGAAGCCGAGGTCATTGATGGCTGCGGCTATCTGAACGTACTTGATAGGCTTGTATGTGAAACCGAAGTCAATAGCTGCACCGTAGCCAGCCGGCTTGGCAAGGCTGGCGTAGTTGCCGTTGATCGACGAGAACATGTTCGACACACGGTCGCCGATGTTCTCAAAGAACCCTTCACCGTTCTTAGGCAGAATACCTGTCGGGTCAATGCCGCCCGGAGTGGCTGCATGCATCTCGCCTTTCATATCCAGTTGCGCCTTGTCGCCCGGGTTGACGCCCGGAGTAAGAGTCAGTTCATTCACGCGCATGTTGATGTTGGCGTAGCCCAACAGGAACTTCAGTTTTCCGCCTAATGTCCATTGCTCGTTCAGCGGACGCGTGTAACCTCCTGCTACTTCCACGTACGCTTGCGCATTGGCATTCAATCCGGAGATCTTCAGCCCGTCTCTCATGTCCAGACCTATACCTTCCGGAGTGATAAAGGCTTTAAACAGGCTCTTGGGTATGTTCACTCCGACATCTGCGCGAAGGAAGATTCCTCCGTGGAAGTAACCGCCTTTCTTGGTGCGTGCACCGAAGCCGAGGATTGTAGTCGTCATGTCAGCGCTCATCAGCGTGTTACGATGCAGTCGGCTCAGGAACCGCTCCGTCTCGCCGGCATTCAGCGCAGTGATGGTCTGACCGTTCTTGTTGTAGATCACATCCGCCATCGTCAGCGAGTTGTTACCTGCCCACAGGCTGGTGTAACCCAGCGGCGAGAAGATGATATATCCGCTGCTAACCGGCATCAGTGCGGGGTTGAATTGCGTGCGCATAGGAGCGTTCTCCAAGAAGTAAAGCGTGTTCACCTCTTGCGCACTCATCGTTATGCCCGTCAGGAGGGCAACAGCTATTGCTATCGAACGAAATATCTGTTTCATTGTCTTGTCCTCCTATTATTTGTTATCCTGTGTAAGTTTATAATGCAGCAGCGCCTTGACATCACCGGTTACGCCGGCTTTGATGCTTAGCTTCTGGTCGGAGAGGAATGCGGTGCCCACCTTTTTCTCGTCGCTGATGCGTGCTTTGATGCGTACGTTACGCGTCTTAGCCACTTCATCGAAATCAGCCTCTGTGATGCCAATGGTCTTAAGCGCCTCTGACGGAGTAATCACACTGCCGCTCTTGGTCGCAGCATCTATTGTGATGTCGTGCAGTTGTGGCAGATTCAACTCTTTGCCCTTCTCATCAAGGAACTGAACATCCACCAGCAGATCCAGAGGAATATTGTTTGTGAACGTCAGATACAACTGCAAGTCAGCTTTGTTGATCTTCTGGATGATACTGTCGGTCATGGCTGCCAGCGAATCCAGCGATGCGCGCTGCAGATTAACGTCTTTAATCGTGTCGGCGTACGTTACCTTCAGGCCCGGATTGAACTTAAACGGCATCGTGAAGCGGAACTGCATATAGAAGTCCGTGTTCTTGGTCAGACGGAACTGTTTCATCACCTTGCCGAAAACTTCGCGATTGCGGTCAACCTCGAGCTTGTAGTCGTAGCCCAGCGAATCCACCTGGTCGGCAAAGAACCGGTCGATAGCGCCATTCTGTGACTCTTGGTTGAGCATGATACTACTGTCCTTGACCATCATGTCCAGCGGAGCGTCAACGGGGATAACGGTGTTCAGAGGCTGAAGAGTACTTGTGCTGCCACCCCATGTTGCATATACAGCGTGTTCAGCCGCACTTTCCGGACGAATGGCCTTGATGTAGTTGATGCGCACATTCAGCGGCATGGACATGCCGTAGGTGAACATCAGTTCGATCTTTGGCTTCTGTACGGGCAGAATCATTGTGTCTGTCTCCGAGAACTTCAGTGGCATAGCTATCGTATTCAGGTCGCGGGTCTGTTTGCCGGCTTCAAAGAATCCGTACAGCGCGCTGTAGTCCATAAACTCCACTTTGAAGTTGAAGCGGAAACCTGAATTAGCTGCCACCACTACGTTGTTCTGCGTCTTGATGTCCACAACAAATGTAATGGTTGCAGTGTTCATCACATTGTCGTTGCCCGGTTCTTGCTTCTCGTCTTTCATCAGCACAAGTGTGAAGTCGTCGATGTTCACAGCCACATCGCTGTCCAGGTGGAAGTTATCCAGAACTTTCTCCAAGCCTTTGGCGCGACGGAACTGGTCACCAAGGCGCAGCGTCACTTTCTCGATCTCGCTGTCGCTGATGGTCAGGTTCTCGCTGCTGATGCGTGTGGTGAACTTGGCGTCTTCGATAACCATGCTATCCAAACGTTCGTCCGACATATCGTCGTTCACGCCGCTGAATGTGATGGTCATCGGGAACTCCACTCGCGTCGATGTGCCGGCAGGGATAAACACCAGCTCCGGCATCACCTTTTGCAGGTACGTCACCGAGTTGATTTCGCCGAGGTAGTCCGACAGCACAATCTTGTGGAAGTCGCGTTTGTACTTCTCATCCATCGTGAGCACCAACACACCGTCCTCGTCGGGGGCTATAGTGGTGTTCTTTGCGTCCACCAAACCGATCAAATCGTTGAATGTAGCACTCATCTCACCTATCGGCAGGTTGTTGAGTAGCACGTTCACCTCACTGTCCAGTGTGAGGTTCTTGAAATCCACATCGTGCTTACAGCCTGCCATACTTATTCCCGCTATCGCAAGAACAATCAGGTAGTGTAATGTTTTTTGTCTCATAAGATATTTATATTTGTTTATTATTCTTTAGTCCGCTGCAATTCTTATCTCACTGCGTTCGAACGATTATTTCGTTTAATTCGCTTAATTGTGAACTTAATTAGTCCTCCACCGCTGCGTGGCGACGGCGCCTTATGGCGACCGTCGCGGCAGCTGCGGCAGCGAACATGAGCAGTATCCAAGGCTCTCCGACAGGGTACTCCTCTGATTGACCTTCCTCTGCACCGGTATCAAAGCTTCGGCGTGGACCGTGGTAACCCGTGTCCTCTTCGTCAGAGAACGGAGTAGGTATTTCTCCTGTTTCCATCATTATAGATGTCGATTGCATCTGCAGATAGGTGTATTCTGCTTGCGGCGCATCTACTGCTATAACTTTTGACTGATATGTGCTTCCCGTCCCCTGCATAGTTGAGGTGGACAGCATTTCTGCTTTGTGGAAGGCTGCGGTTGCTTGCATGCAAATCATCAGTGCGCAAATGGTCAGTATCATCGATTTTGTGTTCATGGTCTTCATAATCATTTCCTCCTTTTTAGTAGTTAATAATCTTTCTTACCATAATCACTCTACGCGCGCACCGCGTGCATCGTAAACCTTACCATCGCGTACGATGTACAGCAATCCGTCTATCAGCAACTTTCTGACATCTGATTTCTGATCTCCGATATCTGATGTCTCCAATTCCGTTGCAATATGCTGTATCGGCGAAATCTCCAATACGAAGCGCTCGTTGTACGTACCTGCCTCCAGCGAAACGGTGTAATCCACTGCGCTGAGGCTGGTGCGAATGCCTGTCTCCTGGTCAATCAGCGTTACGCCTACGCCTTCTGTGCCCTCAGGGATAGAGAATGTGTAGTCGTCGTTGGCTACAATCTTCACGCCAACCGGCACAACTATCGTCTGCTCGGTCATCGGCAGCACATTGCCGGCTGTTTTGGTAACTACTGAAGCTTCATCAATTATTGAAGTAACCAAGGTGTAAATGTTAGATTTACTCTTCTTGAGTTCCTTGCTCAAATCGTAGTTGTAGTCAAAACCTGTTGTTACCAACTCGTCATCAGACAGACGAATGTATGTCTGATCGGTTTTCTTGTCGTCTTGCCGCAATTCCATCCGGAATTCAATACTTGTCGGCTTGTCTTCCTGGCGTGCTACAACACCCGATGGGGTGGCATTAACTGCCGACCAGTAAATCGACTCACCTGCGTATTGAACCATGTATGAGTGCATAGCCTTGAACGAGAATGTGGCTGAACTTGTAATTTCCAGTGAGTTGTCGCTTGAATCCCATTCATACAAGTATGGCATACTGGTGCTACGCCAGTCAATCGTTGAACCACTGCTGGTTGGCTTCAGTGCGCTGCTGTAATTAGCGAAACTTGGAACACCTATCATATGCCAGTAACTATCGGCATTTCGACGGTCATCACCACCCTCAAAGCGGGGACCAATATTACACTTGTAGCCGGTTTGGTCAATCTCAATCAACTTGTTGGTTGCTTCGATGTCTTCCACTTCATCTGCTGACGGGAAGTAAACATATACATCCTCCACACCATTCGCCCAAACTGACGAACCTTCTGTCATCTCATCGAGGTCGAGAGCAAGGATGTAGCCTTCGTTGGCTTTGAGAGTGAAACTGCTGCGTTGAGCCGGCAAAACGTACTTCCAGAACGTTTTTGTATCAGCCCAGAAACCTTTCTCTGCACGCTCTTTACCGTCGTAATATTCGATGATCCAGTGCTTGCCGTACGTGCCGAAGCCGAATGCATCGCTCAACTTGACATCGAACGGGAACGAGATATAGAACAAGTCGCGTTTGTAACGGCTGTCATAGGTCGAGGCGTGACCGCCGGTTTTCTCTTTGCCGTTAACCGTCCACTTGTTGAACTTCATTGCGCCATAAACGGTCTTTACATCAGCGAGTTTGCCGCTACCGGTGAAGTTGATTTGTTGTGCTTCACCCTGTGCCTCGCGAATGATCATCAGGTCAGCTTCAATCGTCAACTTTTCCGAAATGTTGCCTTCCGGAATGAATGCCTTAATCAGTCGGTTGGTCTTGAAGTCATATACCACGCGGATCTTGTATTTGTTTTCACTTTCCTCATCACCACCAAGCAGCAAGTCTGTTGTTTCCTCCGAACGGTCACCTTCTGCGCCGTAGAAGTACTGAATCTTGCCATTGTACTTAGCGGTCAACTTGATACGTGCACCCGGTGTAGCTTGTACTGATGCCTCATAGATCCAGTTCTGGTCATCGGTAAAGTTCATTTCATAATCGTCCAAATCACTCACCTTGCCGCCACCGGCTGTTGTCAAGGTGTCGCCGTCCTGGTCGAACATCTTTTCGTCACCTTCCAGAACAAGGAATCGGTCGGCTACGATGCCTGAGCCGCTAATGTATGCGCGGCTTACCTTGTTCGTACGATGATCCCACATGAAGCGCACATTGCCATAAGCCTCTATCCACTCGTTGGTGTAGTTATCGCTTACGCAGTATTCCGTCAGGCAAGGACTGTAATCATTGGCGATACAGAACTTGATGTTTGTACCGGTGTTTACGAATTTCATGTAATAATGCGTGAAGTAGTCGTAATTGTCCTCAGCGTATTCCGAATACGTCATAGTGTTTGCGCCGGAAGTCTTGTAGTTCGACCATCCGCCTTCTGCTGCATCGGTACGGATATAGAAGTTACCTACGTAACCGCCAAGGTATGCAGCCGAAGCTTCCTTGCTGCCATTTTGTACTATGCGGAAGTTGTAAATACCTGTACTTGTGATAGAGGAGAGATCAAGATTGCTGCCTTGCTTTTCCCATGTCTCTGCAGCGGTCTCCGGATCAATTTCAGTACACTTCTGCAATTCGACAGTTGCATTTGCACCGGTTGCCTTGCTTACAAAGAATGAAACGGTATCTACTGCATCGGCTTCTGCCTTTATGACGCGCGAAGCGATGAACCAGTCTGCAGCGTGTGCATCGCCCGACCATGCTGCGCGGTCTTTATATACCAAGCGCCAATCGCCGGTCGATACAGGGTAGGTTACGTTTACTACCGGTCGACCTGTGCCGAACGAAACGGTGAACTCGTAGTCGCCTACCGATTCGGTCTTAAGTCCGCAACGTGTGCCGTTCTCGCTGGCTCCGTCATTATAGAAATGCCAAGGCAGGTCATCTGTCTCTGCCGTTATTGTGCCGGTATTGGTATACCATACGGCGTCCGAGTTCTTGGTATATTCCTTATGCAACATGAAACCGTAGGTGTAGTTGGCACTCGGGAAGTTCACTTTTGCCTTGAACTCAAATCCGCCGGCAATATCCGCTTGCAGCAATACCGGTGTTCCCGCAACGGCTGAACCGCCAGAACCGGATACGTATGTGTTGGCATAAACCTTATATCCCGGATCCGTCGAGTTGTACTTCATCCAACAGCCTGTGCGGTAGTACGTACCGCCGTTACGTGTCTCGCTGTCACCGTTGTATGGAATGAACATCGTTGCCGAAGGATCAAAGTCACCACGTCCGAGGAACTCGCCGGCATTGAAACCACCTTCGAGTGAGCCAACATTGTCCGAGGCGTCAAATCCATGGTTGTCGAAGGCAATATTATTAGCCCAACTTGCAAAGTTACTGGTGACATACGCATCAGGTATAACACACGAGAATATATCCGATGTACCTAACTGCTCCATTTCAAAGTACGGCTTGCCGTTATTCTTTGGAACGTTCTTAGTGCCTGTTGTCCAATCGCAGTCAAATGTAACATATACCTTATCCCAATTCAGGTTATTCTTGAAATATACGGTCGGGATTGCTGTATAAGTCGCTGTGATGGTCGTGGCTGCTGTTGCATTGACGGTTGTTGTCGCACTGCTGGCATTAGCGAACGTAGCGTCCGAACCAGTCCAGCCGCTGAATGTATAACCCACTATCTCCGGTGCTGTGATCTCCGGTGCCAGAGCTGTTGCCGAAGCGCGTGTCGATGAACTTGTGCGCAACTTCGCATCGCCGCACTTGTAGTCGATTGTCACGGAGTAAATATCCTCAAACTGTGCATATATCGTGTGGTCGTCTGCTGTGCTGACTATCGTTTCTTCCGTAACTTGTGTACCGCCGCTGCTCAACGTGAACCAACCCTTGAATGCTTTGCTTGCGCGTGTAGCTGTGGGCAGTTCGCCGTACTCATCGTCGAATGTTACTGACTTGCTGGCTGTGCCGCACGTGCCGCCATTTGTTGTGGCATCAAATGTTACGGTGTATGTGTTGGCAGTGTAGCGCGAATAAACGGTAGCGTCGGCTGCAATGTCATCCAATACATTATCGCTTGTGCCCATGCCTGATACAGCCGAGCCGCCGGTACTTGCATCGTACCATCCGGCGAACGTGTAACCTGTTGATGCCGTCTGCGTGAACGTTACGTCATCGCCTGCGGCAACGTAAGCACCAGAACTGATTGTTCCGCCTGCACTCGTTGCACTTGCGCCGATTGTAGCACCGCCAGTGCCCATACCAAATGTCACGGTATAAGCTGTCGGGTAGGTGACAGTTACTGTACCCGGTGTCGTGAAGGTAAATGTATAATCACCTGCCGCATCCGTCGTAATAGCCATATTGTCCTCAACAGCTGCGCTTACACTGGATACAGAGTTCGATGCACGTGATAGGTTCACACTTGCCTTACCGTACCACTCGGCGTTATATACAATCTTGAACAGATACGTGCTCTTTGCTGCCAAAGTTACAGTCTTGGATATTGTCGGAGAGGTTGACATCTCAAGATACGTGAAGTCTTCCTTGCCTGCGGTCTCCTCAATCATCAACTGCGGAGTGACGTATGGGCAAGTCATTGCGCCCATTCTGTCGCCTTGTGCCTCTGAAGAATGATACCAGTAGCATGTGGATTCAAATGGATTGTTGAAGTTGTTTGTCTCGTTGGAACCACTTTCACTTATCTTGAATTCGTTGTACTCGTTTGATAGTTCGAAGGTGTACCACTTGTAGATCGATCCTGTGATGTCTAAAGTCATAGCCGTTCCCGGCCAAGTGGCGTTCTCAATTGTAGAGTGGTCGCATGCACTTGAGTATGTCCACGCATAGATGGTAGGCACTGGATCACTTGCGCCGGTGCGAACCTTGATGGTTGTTGTGCCTGTAGCACGCGTAGTTACATCGTATGAATTGGAACTGGTTGCTTTGCCTAGCATGTTTTTAGCATAAGCATAAACGGTATATGTTGTTCCGGCAGTTAGTCCACCAACATATCCCCAAAAGTATTTGTCTCCTTCACTTGTGCAGCTATAACTCATAGGGTAATCAACTCCATTGATGGTGAAGCCTACTTCAACCATATCGCGAGCATAATTTCCTTCGCCGCCTGTTGAACTGATATTGCCGGTGAGGAACAATTCTGTGGTGTTGATGAGTTTGCATGCGTCTGCGTCCTCTTCAATCCATGGCGTAGGCAGTGTCATTTGAGTCAGGTACTTGTTTCCATCATCATTTACGGTGTACCAATACGACCCTTCGGGATAAGCGCAAGTAGCCGGACTCCCACTATAAAAATGCAAGTCGATGGTCTTGGTTGCGTCCGCCTCAGCAGTTGTTCCGCCGCTGCTGACCAAGAAACCGCTTATATAGTCAGATGTCTCATCTGTTACGTACTTGCTATTAAGCGTGACTGTAAACCAGTTGTCATTATCATTCACTCCTGCTATGCACGTTGCTCCTGGGTAATTTGCATTGCTACCACTTGTATTCCACTGAAACATACTCATTGAGCCCCAACCTAAGTTGTCTCGTACGTAGATGTCCCACTTGCGGTAGATGGTGATGGTGTTGGTGTAGGCTACACCGTCAATGGTCATTTTTACCGTATATACCTGAGACGCTGTATAGTCACTTGTGTTGAATTCAGGTGATACAGATTGCGTAGTGCTATGGGTTGTTGCGGTGATGCTGTTAAATGTCTGTGTTGAGCCAATCTTGTTGGCTGGCAACGTATTGTCGCCTTTGAAGAACTCGTACTCAATGGTTTTTGAACCTGAAGGCAGGTTTGCACCATCAGCAGTCAGAGTAACCGAACCATCGGCGTATGCGCTCTCATTGTCAGAACTTAGATATACCGCAGCTGGCCATGTGATGGTTAGGACGGGAGAAGCGGCTGTCGAATAATCCAAATGGAATTCATATGTGCCTACTGCATCTGGTCTAAACTGAAGATCATTGCTACCTGTCGTAACCAGTGTGACTGAGTTAGTTTCTTGAGTTAGCCAGTATTTATTACCTTCTTCTCCCGATTGACTGCTCCTCCAACCTATCCATTTGGCGTTGTCGTCAACTCCTGCAGAATTATATATCTTGAATGCCCAATCGCTATCAGCCATAGTTAAATCGCTAGCATCAACAGTAATGTCGAAATATACATCCGTAGAAGTGGAGTAGCCGGATTTCTTTTGCATCATGTTTCCTGCAACAGCACTCCATCCAAGATCCTCAAACGGGCCTGTATTACCCACAACGTAGTATGTGGACGTCCGAACCTCTTCATAGTTAGCAACGGCTGCAATAGGTGAACCACCGGTTGTAATCTTCACCGTAATATTTCTGTCTGTTGTTGCATCGCCACTTGTTACTGTTAGGTTAGTCAGTGTCCATCCGGCAAACGTGTAGTGCGCGGTATTCGGTGTAGATGCTGTAAGCTCGGTAGTGGTGGTAACGCCGACTTCGTTCGCACTGGTGGCAGTATAAGTCGATGAACCATGGTCATAACTTACAGTCGGAGTAAGAGTTACTTTGTCCTCTGTCCATTGCGCATAAAGCGTCAGCGAGGAAGGCGAACCAACCCACTGACTGCTGGCATTAGAATAGGTAGTGCTTGCCACGAGAGTGCCATCGGCATTGATGATCTTTGTTCCACCGCTTGACGCAGTCCAATAACCCGTCAGCGTGTAGCCTGCACGAGTGTGGGCAGTGAATGAGTTAAGTGTGTTACCATACGTAGCCGTTGTTGATGTTGCACCTGTCGATCCGCCGTTCTTATTCAGTGTGATAAGGCAGGTCTTCTTCTTGAACTTAACATAAACCGTTGTGTTCCCACTAATCGTAGTGGTATATGTGTTCGCATATCCCGCCCCGGCAATTGGTGAAGTACATGAGGAATTGCTATAGTAAGTATCTACTTCATAGCCGGTATCCGGAGAGGCTGAGAATGTCACACTTGTACCGCTAACAACACTCGCTCCGGAAGAAACGCCTGCGGATAACGAACCATGACCATCAGTGTAAACACCATAAGTAACAGTATAATAGGTAGCATTCTCTGTCCACTGGGCGTATAAGGTCGCATTGGTTGCCTTTATCCAATAGCCACCGCTAACCCAACCGCTGACGTTATTTAGCGAACCGTCCGCGTTGATAACCTTGCTGCCGCCACTTGCTGCTGTATAGTATCCGTTAAGCGAATATCCTGCACGACTCGCATCGGTTATGCTTGACAATGCACTCGCATTGTACTGTACAGTCGCTGTTCCGCCTGTACCACCGTTACCATCCAGCGTAATAGTATAGGTGTTAGCGGTAAAGTTTGCCTTCAACTCACTACTTTTTGTCGGGTAGAACTTTGTTGATGCAGATGTCGCATCTTCAAATGTTCCTGCACCTCCCGATAGTATTGTCCACGAACTGAATGTATATCCGGTGTCTGCCGTAATACTGATATTTCCGCCGGTGACTTGTCCGAATGAAGTCCAACGTGACGGAGATGGTGAAGTACCTGCCGAAGCGGGTGAAGTTGTTGCAGAAACCTTTACATCATAAGTGTTCTCCGTCCATTTTGCATAAAGAGTCGTTGGACCACTACCGTTAGCAGGCCAAGTCGCTGCGCTGGTCATGTCTGCATTGTAGTATTTTGTGCCACTACCGCCAGTGCTGGTGTAATAACCATCAAAAGTATAACCTGTGCGAGTAGGTGCAGTTTTGCTTTCCGGCATCGCAGAACCACAAGTGGCAGTAATCGAACTCGTTCCACCACTACCGCTCTGTTTGTTCAGCGTAACATCATAAGCAAGAACTCCCCAAGAAGAGCCATCGTACATCATTCCATCCTTCGAGGTAAGATCTAAGTCTAATGTCTGTGAACTATTATTATTGAAGATCCCTTTATCATACATCTGCCCATACGTGTATGAATAAATAGCCTTTCCATTGTTGGTCTTGCTTGTGTTGGTCATCGTGGCTCCCGGCCATGCTGTATTGTTTGCTCCTCCATCATTGTACCAGCCGTATGCATAGATCGTTCCTGACCAATTGTTATTGTTGACAAAATAGGTTGTAATAGTTCCGCTATTGTCCGGCAATGAGGTAGATGCACAAATAATCGGACTTCCGGTTGAGTTAATGGCTGTTCCTGAGGGATAAATAAGAATATAGCAAGCAGTCGTATTATATAGCCAAATGTTTGAGCCGCTACCACCACCCATGCTGCCATTACCAGAATCGCCAGTGATGTTTGTGGAGTTAAATCCTTTTGTTAGCCCAGTATATTCTGTCCCCCAACCAGATTCTGAAGTAATTTTAAAAGTATTACTAGAAGTCATGCCTGCACTTACAGAATAGTAATGATAAAATCCGTCGGCGCTTTGAGTCATTTTTATTCCTGTACCCCAACTATTATCGGTTCCATGGTAATAATAATCCGCTCCCCACATCTCTCCCACACCCATTGTTAGCAATAGCACGAACAGGGTAAAAAGCGACTTGAAACCTACGCAAAAGCGGGTTGTCCTTGGCTTTACTTGCGCGGTACATTGTGCCGCACGCACTTTACCCGCACATTGATTGATTAAATTTAAGTTTTTCATTTGTATTTGGTTTTATTTGTTATTTTCGTTATTTGGTGTTGTCGTGTTGCATTTGATAAATCTCTTTCTGCCGCTCAATCTCTCGCCTCAATTCCTCCTCTGACGGCAGGTACGTAAGATATTTCGCTGCATACAATTGAGGATTATTATGCATCACAGAAAAGCGTGCCATATCCTTACTCGTCTCAGAACATAAAATCAATCCGATTGTCGGGTTATCTCCCTCTGGCCGCTTTAACTCATCATACATCCGCACATACATGTCCATTTGTCCGACATCTGCATGGCTGATTTGAGTTGTCTTCAAATCAATCAAAAGGAAACATTTCAAATAGTAATTATAGAAAACCAGGTCAATATAATAGTCTCCCATATCCGTCGTTATCCGCTGTTGTCTCGCAACAAACGAATAACCTTTACCCAATTCCATTATAAAAGTCTGGATGTGATTCAAAATCGCGGTCTCCAAATTATTCTCCGTGAAATCATTCGGCCTGGATAAGCCCAGGAACTCAGCCACCACAGGAGATTTAATATATTCGTCTTTCCGTGAAGGATAAGATTGAGTTATCGATTGCATCTCAGCCTTTACGATAGAAGGTTGGGGCGCTTGCAGCATTCTGAAATAATACTGAGAAGCAATGTTGCGCTGCAACGTTCTCACTCCCCACGATTCGTCCTGAGCCGCCTGAAAATACCATTCTCGCGCTGCCTCTTCTTCCACTCCGGTCAACAAGCATAAATGTGACCAAGACAAATTTTGCAAACGCGTCTGCAAAATGTTATAGTCCGGATATAATACGTAAGCCTTACGGGCATAAGCCAAGTTGCGCTCGCTATACCCGCTGCCGTATTCGCCTGTCAATTCAATGGCTATATTTTTGAGCAAGTTACTCCCATATTCCGCTCTGATTTTTCCGTCTTGCTCTATTTCCACAATGCGTTTGCCTATTTCCCAATAAGTCTTGATAATGATAGCGTTAGCGGATTGCAATAACGCCATCTTGTTTTCTGCAATAATCTGCTTGATGGAAGTTATTGTCTCCAGCAAACTTTCTTTGTTATATTTCTCTATTTCTTTCGCCATATAATTGCTATATTATCTCAAAGTGATAATTGTTTTGCACTTTTGCACTTTCTGTTATTTTGCATGACCAAATTGACCATCTTGACCATTTCCCCATCTTCGCTGCCCCGTTTTCAATCTATTTTCAATCCATTTCCGGTCCGTTTCTAATCCATTATCGATCCATCATCGAGCCCATCCTATACCTTATACCTCCATGCATACGGCCTAACGTGTTGTCATTCTTTGCCTTCGAGCCTTTCCCGCTCCACGACAATTGTGTTAAGTTTTTCATCTGTATTTGGTTTTTATTTGTTATTATTCGTGATTATATTGAAATAGTTTGTCTATTTGCGTAAAGATAGTCTGCACTTTATTCGTATCTTTGTATAAGGATTTGTGATCAATACCCATCCAGACAAATAATTTGGTTATTCTGTCATATTCTGATTTTGCATAACTCAAGTCAACCTCATCATTGTAATGTGTGAAACATATCGGCTCGTGGTGAGCAAGCCTATTGCGTAAGGAGTTCACATGATCCAACTCGTTAAAGAAATATTTTCTGTCGTATTGTTGTGTTTTAGACGATTTTGGCTTGTTTGGAAATATCTTTAGCAAACATTGCCCGGTTGCTTCGTATTGGATTTTGGAAAACATATATTTCCATGTTCCAAATTCCATTGATGCAACCATCTGATCTGCATCATATTTGTTGTTTATTTTCAGCTTCTTTGCTGTGGATACTATATTCCGTTTGGCTTTTGGAGGGAGTGAGTAAAAAATCCCACCTTTCTTAACGGATTGTCCTAACCAATTATCTCCTAAGCGAGTCGATACTTTATTGTGAATTGCGTTGCGCAAGGCAATTTCAAAACCACTCACCACAATGAACATCTCGCACGCTAATCTCATGTTTATTCTATACAGACGGCGCGCTTGTTTAGTATCTCCATGGCATGCAATAAGATATCGCTCCATGCGACGGGCAGAAACTATATTTTCAAATTGTTTATATGTCATTTTGCTTGTTGGCTATATCAAAAGGTGACAATTTTATATAATTTTTGCATTTTTCTTCCAAAAAATTTGCATTTTTTAAATAAATGTTATATCTTTGTGCCACTTAATCCCGGTAACCTCTGACGCAAGTCAAGTTATCGGGTTTCGTTTTTTGTGTTTTCTACATTGCCCACATCTCTCCCACACCAAAGGTGAGCAGTAGGGAGAGAATCAGGGCGAATGCATACGCACGCCCTAACGTGTTGTCATTCTTCTCCTTCAGGCTCGTTCCGACCTCCGGAAAATTAGTTAAGTTTTTCATCTGTATTTGGTTTTTATTTGTTATTTTCGTTATTTGGAATCTTTCTTTGTCTTCTTAATTGTATGTTTCATTTTGAAGACGGCTAAATTGATCTCAAACTCGGTCTCTGTCCCGGCAGCTTCCATGTTAGAGCCAATAACGTTACTAATGATTTCGCCCGTTCGCTTCATTAACGATTTTTGAGAAGTTTCATCTGTTGTCTCTTGAATTTCGTTCATAGTACGTACTAACTCGCGAACTTGTGCGAATGTCTCAATGATAGCCAACGTTGTGACTACTGCTTGCGGGCTTTTCAGAATAGTGGCTAACATATACAACCCCTTTTCTGTAAATGCCACAGGATTATATCGAACTCTATTCAAGCTAATTCTTTCAGAATCTGACATCTCTTGATTTGCGGTGAAAATTTTTAACCGCAAATCTGCAAACTCTTGATCATCAAGCACAAAGAAGTACCCGTTGGGGAATTTGTCAGGATTGTTCTTTACAGCTCGATTGATATCTTTTGTTTCAACCCCATATAATTCTGCCACATCGCGATCAATAATAACTTTTTGTCCGCGAATGTCCATTATTTTTGCGCGCACAGCTTCCATAAATACAGGAATCAAAACATCTCGTTTTTGCTGTACTATGCTTTTATTGGTGGTTTTTTCTGCCATGGTTTTAACTGTTTGTATTGTTGTGGTTATGGTGTATCAATGAAAAAACGTAATCTTACAATGTTCCTGTCTCTCCCACACCTAAGGTGAGCAGTAGGGCAAGGATTACCCCGAATAGCGAGGTGTTCTTGAGGCTCATCAAGCCAATCCTAGACCTTATGCCTCCATGCATACGCCTAACGTGTTGTCATTCTTTGCCTTCGAGCCTTTCCCGCCCTCCGGAAAATTAGTTAAGTTTTTCATTGTTATTTAGTTTTTAAGTGTTACGTTATTATTTGGTGATGTCGTGTTGCATTTGATAAATCTCTTTCTGCCGTTCAATCTCCCTGCGCAACTGCTCTTTGGTTGGTAACATCAATTGATATTTGGTGGCAAAAAGTTGCTCATTCCCTTTCAAAACCGAATAGCGGGCTATATCTTCGTCTGTGTCCGCACACAATACTATACCTATGGTTGGGTTGTCATCAACCCCTTTCTTTAACTCATCATACATCCGCACATACATGTCCATTTGTCCGACATCTTGATGTGTGACTTTGGATGTTTTTAAATCAATAAGTACGAAACACTTGAGAATATAGTTATAGAATACCAAATCAATAAAGTAGTCTTCTTTTTCTGTTCGTATATGTTGTTGCCGTGCTACAAAAGCATAACCTTTTCCTAATTCCATAAGGAACTTCTGCAGATTGTTCAGAATAGACTTTTCCAGTGTGCTTTCCGTATAATCCGGATTGGTAGATAGTCCCAAAAATTCTGCAACGACAGGATTCTTTATGTATTCGTTCTTATCTTGCAATGGTTTTGTGAGGCGTATCATCTCTTCCTCAACCGATTTTGGATCTGGCGACTTTAGTAAGCGGTAATAGTATTGTGAAGATATATTACGTTGCAATGTTTTGGCGCTCCATGTTTCTCTCGCTGCTTCTTGCTCGTACCAGTTGCGTGCTTTTTCATCATCTACTTGCAGAAGAGTACGATAGTGAGTCCAACTCAGGAGAAAAGATTTTGGACTCGCCGCGTCCAAAATGTTGGGGAAGCACTGATAAAAGCGCATATACTTGTATAAACTACTGAAATCAAAACCGCTGCCGTACTCCTTTGTTAATTGTTCTGCGAGATTTTGAACTAAGCTTTTTCCATACAATTCCTCACGTGTCTGCTCTCCCAATACCTCCTCGGAGATTCGTTTACCGAGCAACCAGTTGCGTTGTACAAGCACTACATTGATTGCGCGGTATGCGATATGCCTGGCGGATTCAATAATCTGCCGTGTATCCGTCAGGATATTTGTGCTTCTTATATATGCAATGCGTTCACTCATTCCGGTTCAATCCATTTTCAATCTATTTTCAATCCGTTTTTAATCCATTATCGATCCATCATCGAGCCAATCCTATACTTTATATCTCCTCGCATATGGCCTAACGTCTTGTCATTCTTTGCCTTCGAGCTCTTCCCGCTCCCCGGCAATTGTGTTAAGTTTTTCATCTGTATTTGGTTTTTATTTGTTATTTTCGATGTTATTTGGTTTCTTTTTCTAGCATGTAATATGTGTAAGCATCAACCATATCATTAAAGGTTGCTGTTGAGCAAAATGAATTATAATTATTTAAGTCATCCTCCGATAGCTTTACGTATAATAACCGCCTTTGCGATTCTGATAATGTAATTTTGTTCTTTTGTTCTAGAGTTAATGTGGCATTTGTTAACTTATATAAAAGGTCATATTTGCTTCTTAATTCATCATACTGAGTTATACTTTGAGTAGTATGATTAACAGCGAAATCATAATCTATAGAAGGTTGCATATTATGTTTTGGATCTAATAAAACTACATAAAATGTATTGCCAACAATGAAGCCAATAATCCGTCCTGAGCCCTGAGTTATACTCAATTGGAAAATTTCATCTTGTCCAACGAGAACTTGATCGTTTTTAGGAAGCCAGTTTAAGTCGTTAAAACTTATTGGTATATTGGGTTGGCTCCATTTGATTTTATGGAATCGTGCAGAGCGTTCATATTTATTTTCAGAAAGTTCTTTCTCTGAGTAATTTCTAATAGCAACCAATAGTGAACTAAACCAATGAACATCGCAATCGCCAATACCAAAGAATTCTCTCTCTCGAAAGAATTCGAAAGAGAACGAAAGATGTTTATGGACCTTTATCTCAAGGTCTTTTAATCTTTGTTCTTGGGGCTGTGTAAGATTTTTCTTATAATTGGGCATATCTTTGACTATAATATGATTTCATTGATTCAAAGGGAATGATCTTATTGCAAGCATCGAATACTCCTAGTCCATTTCTCGCTTCTTTCCAAGGCATTTCATTATGAGTCATGGTTTCTAACTCCATGCCACTATACTTACCATAGTTCTCCAATATGTAATCAACAAATTCCTTATCATCTTTTGAAAGAGTAGGATTCGTATCTTGACGATCAGCCAAGGTAATATCGGAATAAAGATATTTACTCTGAATGAATCGGTTGTAAATTGTTCGGTTGACTGGACCATGAACCCATGCTTCGAAGTGCTCTTCGGGCTCATAAAAACGAGTGCCAAATATACCTAGATGCCAGGCTTCTATATAATATAGCAACTTTTGGAGCTTTAAATTCGATAAAGTTCCTTGTCCTTCATCAGCTAACATTGCTGATATTACATAATCTGCCGTCAAATTAATGTTTACCATAATATTTCAATTTAGTTGTTAATTCCACAAATTTCTTTTATCTTTTGAAGATATATAAATATATGCTTTCAGACTTATGAGCGTTTCCTGAAAGTAAACCGGTGTAATAGCCTTTCGTGTGTGCAAATTTTTCCAATTCATTTGCATCTTCAACATCAGAGCAGTTAATAACAGCGAGAAAGTCAGCATCGTGTTCGCCTTCACGTCTATCTATGTCGCAGGTTATACCTACTTGATAATCAGAAGCAGAACTCGTTCCTCTAATTGCATCAAACAGTTCGATGACCCCATTCTTAGTGAGTGGTTGCCCAATTCTGTAATCAAGTATATTTGCCTGTAGTTTTTTTATCGTGTATGTTTCAAATTCAAATGACATAATGTTATTATTTTACTATGTTTAACTTTGAACTTTCTGCACTTTTGCACTTTGGAGTGTGCTTTTTCGCTATAGGTTGCTTTTGATCGTGTTTATTTGTGCGGCATTCATCTGCGTGAAGGCGAAGAGGCGTTTGCCGGCATCTTTCAGCGATGCGCCGATCAGATAGATTGTCTTGTCGTCAATAATCAAAAAGCGGTCATGAAAGTTCTGTGTGGTATGCAATGTCAAACCGCCATATTGCGTGTTGAAGTTCTTTTCTGCCAGTTGCAGTGCTTTGGTAATATCTTTAGTATAAATGTCAATCGTTACTCCGGTTTGTTTCACGCTCATCATTGTCAGCACTGCCTCGTCCACATAATTGTCAATCAGCAGTATTGATTTCTGTGCCGACTTGATCAGTCGCTCAATGAACTCGAATGCATCGTATATCTGCCCGTCAACAAATATCCCTTCGCGTGGCGGTAGGGCAGTGCGAACGAAATATTCTATTTGAGCCTCGGTCTTGGATACTCTTTGTTCCAGTTTCTCAAATCTATCGCTTATTGCGTATCCATGACGTAGATAATTATTGAGCACTTTTGTCGCCCACTGACGGAACTGTGTTGCATATACGCTATTTACTCGATAACCAACAGATAGTATTGCATCAAGATTGTAAAATTGAGTGCGATATACTTTGCCGTCTTTTGCAGTATTTTCCAAAATGGAAATAACTGAATTCCTATCTAACTCCCCTTCCTTAAATATGTTTGATAAATGCTTGGAAATAGCAGGAATTTGCACGCCAAAAAGGTCTGCTATCTGTTGCTGAGTCAGCCAAACAGTTCCATCGGCATATTGAACATCTAAATGAATCAGCCCATCTTGCGATTGATAGATTACTATTTCACTATTATTGTCCATTTTTGTTATTTTCGATGTGTTGATCATCCTTTGCTTTCCGCTCCGCATCAATGGCTTCGTAGCCGATGGGCTTCAGCGGTTTTTGTTTTGGTTGCTGTTTGACGCTCAAAGCTCCTATAGCATTGTAAATGTTATCCAACTCATGCCTCATCTCTTCACTCAAATCATTCACTGCCCCGAGGTTGTTTTCCAATGCATCCTCCAGCATCTTCATCCGCATGCGCAGTTCACCGATAGCCATCTCATGTTTGTCATGTTGAGCCAGTATGCGTCGTGCAGCAACAAAGGCGTTCATGATGCCGATACTTACTGATATGGCGGTAGGGCTTTTAAGTACTGCTGATAACATGGCAACTCCTTGTTCGGTAAATACGTATGGAGAGTAACGCAGTCCCATTTTGTCGGAATTGGACATCACAATTTGTGATCTCCATTTTTCAAACTCTTGATCTCTTCAGGAAAACGTTCTGGGTTGCGTTTTACAGCTTGCTTCAGCACACGTGTCTCTACTCCATATAATGCAGCCAAGTCTCTATCCACCATTACCTGTTTGCCGCGAATCACAAATATTTGTTGCTGAACAGACAATAGTTGGATAGATGTACTTGTTATAAATACCGGATTCTTTTTCTCAACTTTTTTAGCCATGCGATGTCTTTTCTATAGGTGTATATATATCAAACTTCACGTTTTCTCAGTTTTTTTGCATTTTTCTTTCAAAATATTTGCATATATCGTTTCTTTTTTGTACCTTTGCCACCGTAAGACCCGAAAGTCCCTGCTCCGGCATACTTCCGGGTTTGTGCTTTTTATAAGCGTTATCTCATTTGGTCAACTTTTTTCAGCCATTCTTCCGGGCACATAATTAGTGTTTGCAGTTGTGTTGGTTTCGTTTAGCATTCTGTTGTGTTTGTGTCAATTTATAATATCAATAGCCGACAATTTTATATATTTTTGCACCTTAGCGGATCTTCGATCAAAAAGATTAAACGTTTTCTGTCGATCTGCTGCGCTGTGCATTGTATTTTGGTGTTTAAGTTAATATGTTCGTTATGTGGTGTAATAGGATTTTAGGGTTATAGAATCCTAAGCTCATAGTTGTTTACGTTCTCTCTATTGTTCCGCTTGTGCTTTTACGTGTGCGTGCACTACGTATATATACGCACACAACAAAAAGCCCACAAAGTTACGAAATTTTTCGCAAATATGCAAATTTTTGACCGAAAAAGTGTGAGAAAAGTGTGATTTTTGTGCAAAAACGGCGAAAATGGCAGTTGAAGAGACGTGAATGAGGCGTCGAAATGGACTGAATATAAGGTGGTCGGGCGATGGTCGGACGGCGAATATGCAGGTTGTAATAACGGCGAAAAATGAACAAAAAGTATATATATACGTAGTATATATATAGTATAAGCACATAATATGAAAAGTGAGAGTTTTATCTTATGGTTATCTTATGGTTATGTTGTGGTTATCATGTGGTGAGCTTCCGATATTGGATGCATAACGGGGGAGAACTATATGGATTGTGGAGTTAAAACAACAATAGTGTCTCATAAAAAGAAAATAAACATAAACAAACAAAAACAAACAAAAACAAACGTAAATAAATTGTATCACGCATGTGCATGAAAGGGGTGTTTTGGCGAAAAAATGAAAAAAACACAAGAAAAATCACAAAAAATGCACGAATTATTTGCATATTTCAAAATATTTTAGTATATTTGCAGCGTATTTCGTGCCAAAACGAATTTTGAGGTTAACGCACATAATAAAATTTAAATCTATATGCAACTGAAAAAATCACCAAGAGTCAGCTTGGAAGACAAGAAGTTTACCTATGTTCTTATAGGTCTGGCTTTCGTGCTGAGTATCTGTTATGTCGCTTTGGAGTGGACCGAGAAAGAGGTCACCAAGTATGAAGTGGCAGATTTGGACATGAGCTTCGAGGAAGAAGTAGAGATTCAACAAACGCAACAAGACGTTACGCCGCCGCCTCCACCACCACAAGTGCAAGAGGTTGAGGTGCTCAATGTCGTTGAGGACGAGAAGGAAGTTGAGGACATCGACATCCAGACTGAGGACGACAAAGAGGTTGAGATCGTCATTGCCGCTCCGGTAGAAACGCCGGTTGAAGAGGAGGAAGAGGAAGTCGTCTTCATGGTTGTGGAGAAGATGCCTGAGTTCCCCGGCGGTCAACAGGCTCTGTTCAAGTACCTGAGTGAGAACGTTAAGTACCCGGTTATTGCCCAGGAGAACGGTATCCAAGGCCGTGTAATCTGCCAGTTTGTGGTGAACAAAGACGGTTCGATTGTTGACGTTGAGGTTGTTCGTTCGGGCGGTGACGCATCGCTGGACAAGGAAGCCGTGCGCGTGATCAAGTCGATGCCGAAGTGGAAAGCCGGTCAGCAACGTGGCAAACCTGTGCGTGTAAAGTACACTGTGCCTGTTAGTTTCCGTCTGCAATGACGCGTTCAACAAATGTTGCTCACGGATGCCGCCTTGCGGCATAAAACGCAACATTGTCTCCGCTCTCCCCATGCGAAATATACTATTTCTTTGGGGACCCCGTATGTTAGACAAGGATATTACATATTGCAAGAATGTCGGCTCGCGAAGGGCTGACATTCTGCGTAAGGAGCTTGGCGTGGAAACAGCCGCCGAGCTCCTTGAGCAATATCCGTTCAAGTACATCGACCGTTCGCGGTTCTACTATATCCATGAGATAGAGGACGAAGATACGTTCGTGCAGATTAAGGGCACGATTCTTGAGTACCACACAATGGGTATAGGTCGTGGGCAGCGGATGTCGGCTATGTTCACCGACGGGCAGTCGCAGATCGAACTCGTGTGGTTCAAGGGGATACAATACCTCAAACTGCAAGTCGGCGTGCCGTATCTGCTGTTCGGCAAACCTTCGCGGTTCAACCGCACGTATAACTTCGTTCATCCCGAACTGACGCCGCTGGAGAAAGTGACGCCGCAGATGGTGAGCGGGCTGGAGCCCAGCTACAACACCACGGAGCGGATGAAAAACTCCGGGCTGAACAGCAAAGCGATGCGGCAGATCATCGCCGGCTTGATGCCGGAGGTCGATCGCGGTTTGCCGGAGACCCTGCAAGCGGATATACTGCAACGCTACCACCTGATGAACCGCACCGAAGCGATGCATCAGATTCACTTCCCGTCGGATACGAGGAGCATGCAGAAGGCGAGGGAGCGGCTGAAGTTCGAGGAGTTGTTCTACAACCAGTTGTCGATCCTGAGCCGCGCTTCGGCTCGACGGCTGCACACCGACGGGTTTAAGATGACGCGGGTAGGGGAGCAGTTCAACTACTTCTACAAACACCTGCTGCCGTTCGAACTGACGAACGCGCAGAAACGCGTGATTAAGGAGATACACGCCGACATGAAGTCCGGCAAACAGATGAACCGCTTGCTGCAAGGCGATGTGGGTTCGGGGAAAACGCTTGTGGCACTGATGGTTGCGCTGCTCGTGATAGACAACGGCTATCAGGCGTGTATCATGGCGCCGACGGAGATCCTGGCGAACCAGCACTTGGCGACACTACGCGAACTACTCAAAGGATCGAGCGTGCGCGTGGAGCTGTTGACGGGTTCGACGACCAAGAAACAGCGCGCGGAATTGCTGCCGGCACTCGAACGCGGCGAGATCAATCTATTAATAGGTACGCACGCGTTAATAGAGAACGCGGTGCAGTTTGCGAATGTGGGGCTGGTGATTGTGGATGAGCAGCACCGCTTCGGTGTGGCGCAACGGGCAAAGCTCTGGGAGAAAGCGAAGGGAAAGACCCCGCCGCACGTGCTCGTGATGACGGCTACGCCAATACCGCGCACGCTGGCGATGACGGTGTATGGCGACTTGCAGGTGTCGATCATCGACGAGTTGCCGCCCGGGAGAAAGCCTATACAGACCTATCACTACTCGAACCTCAGGAGGAAGTCGATCAACGAGTTCATAACCAAGCAAGTGGGCTTAGGCAGGCAGATCTATGTCGTTTATCCGCTTATTCAGGAGAACGAAGAGCTGGACTTGGCGGATCTGGAGAACGGCTACAATACGATGGTACAGACCTTCCCGCAGTTCCGCATCTCGATGGTACACGGGAAGATGAAAGCTGTGGACAAAGACCTGCAGATGAGGCGGTTTGTGAGCGGCGAGACGCAGATTCTCGTCGCCACGACGGTCATCGAGGTCGGGGTGAATGTGCCGAACGCGTCGGTGATGATTGTGGAGGATGCACAGCGGTTCGGGCTGAGTCAGTTGCATCAGCTGCGAGGCAGAGTGGGAAGAGGTGCAGACCAGAGTTACTGTGTGCTGCTGACACCGGCAGAGATGAGTGCGGAGACGCGCAAACGAATGGATATAATGGTAGCGACGAATGACGGGTTCCGCATCGCCGAAGCCGATCTCGAACTGCGAGGTCCCGGCGACCTCGACGGCACGATGCAGTCGGGCTTGGCGCTGGACTTCAAGATAGCTAACCTGGCTACCGACGGGCAGATACTGCAATTAGCCCGCGATGCCGCGAACGCCGTCCTTGACGATGATCCGGAGCTGGCGACGGCTTATACGCAGGTCTATCGGGATAACTTGGCGCGGTTGAAGCCGGTGGTCGTGGAGTACAGGGAGATCTCGTAGGGTGGTGGTTCTGTTAGAAAATAAACATACATAAACACTTTTGAGTGTTTTGTAGCTGCCGCTACCTGCTAATTGCTGCTAAAAACTCCTCGAAAGCGAGCTTTCGGATAGTTTTTATCATCAATTATCACCGCTCTACGAGCAAAACACTCAAAAGCGATAAACCCAAATAAACCCGTTGGACAAATTCGTTGAATACATAACCATTGAATAGTTAATCAATGCAAGGAATTCTACTGTTTATTTTCTAAAAACTGGAGTGCATCAGAAAAATTATACGAATATGAAATACTCTAAACTATTTATTATGGCAGCTATGATTAGTGTGCTAATGGGTTGTGCTCAGAAGGAGCAAACGAATGACAAACAACCGATTACCAAACCGCAGATTACGCTTACAGGAGATAGACTGACTCCTGAGGCGTTGTGGGCAATGGGACGAATCGGGAGCGTGAAGAGCGATATCGAAACAGGCTTAATTGCCTATACCGTGAGCTACTACAGCGTGGAGGAGAATAGGTCGACGAGTTGGATACGGATTTGTAATCCGTTTGAAGCCGAAAGTCAAGAGCCGAGAGCCGAGAGCGGAATACAGGTTGTGGATGAGTTTGTGGGTGCTGAGCCGGCGTGGTTCGGCTGCAGCGGATGGCTGGCGTATATGAAAGGCGGAAAGCTGTATCTGAGGCGCGACAATGACGAGATAGAAGTACAAGGCGCAGATGAAATAGAAGGATTCCTCTTCTCGCCGATGCGCGATAAGGTGATACTGATCAAGTCGGTGAAGACAGTACAGAGCACGGCGGATAAGTATCCCGACCTGCCGCTGGCAAGCGGAAGAGTGGTGGATGACCTCATGTACAAGCATTGGGACGAATGGGTGGAGAGTGCTCCGCAGCCGTTCGTGTATGAGCTGCAATTGGAGTGGTTCGGCGAAGGCGAGCGCATCAAATCTGCCAAACTGGGCGAAGGCGTGAACCTGCTCGAGCGAACGATGTATGAGTGCCCGATGCGACCGTTTGGCGGCATTGAGCAGTTGGCGTGGGCGCCGGACAACAAAACCATCGCCTACACCTGCCGCAAGAAGACGGGGCTGGATTATGCAATCAGTACCAACTCCAACATCTATTTGTATAACTTGGAGACGAAGGAAACGAGGAACATCACCGAAGGCAACGACGGCTATGATACCAACCCTGCGTTCTCGCCTGACGGATTGTTCATTGCTTGGCAGTCGATGGAACGTGACGGGTATGAGAGCGACCAGAACAGGCTGATGGTGATGAACCTCGAAACGGGCAAGAAGACGTTCCTTAGCAAGGCGTTTGACAGCAACGTAGATGAGTTTGCGTGGTACGACAATCAGATGCTTGTTTTTACAGGTTGCTGGCACGCCACGGTGCAACTGTACAGCATTGATTTGCAGGGAACGATACGTGTGCTGACGCAGGGGCAGTATGATCATGTGCTCGGCGATGTGTGCGACGATCGCATCTACTTGCTCAGGCACTCGATGGTTGAGGCGAATGAGGTGTATTGCCTGCAAGTGGCGCGAGGCGAGTCAGGCGAACCGCAGAACAAGAGCTGGCAGCAACTGACCTTCGAGAACAAGAACATCTACGACCAACTGGAGCCTGCAACGGTTGTGCCGCGTTGGCAGAAGACGACCGACGGCAAGGATATGTTGACGTGGATCATCCTTCCGCCGCACTTTGATGCGAACAAGAAATACCCGACGCTGCTGTACTGCGAAGGTGGTCCGCAGAGTCCGGTGAGCCAGTTCTGGTCGTTTCGATGGAACTTCAGCATCATGGCGGCACATGACTATGTGATCGTTGCCCCGAACCGTCGCGGTTTGCCGGGCTTCGGAAAGGCGTGGAACGAGCAGATCAGCGGCGACTACGGCGGACAATGTATGAAGGACTATTTCACGGCTATTGACGAGGCGTGCGCAAACCTGCCGTATGTGGATAAAGACCGACTTGGCTGTGTCGGCGCGTCGTTTGGCGGATTCAGTGTCTATTGGCTTGCCGGACATCATGACGGGCGATTCAAAGCGTTTATTGCGCACGACGGTATCTTCAACATGGAAATGCAATACTTGGAGACCGAGGAGAAGTGGTTTGCGAACTGGGATATGGGAGGCAGTTATTGGGACAAGAACAACAAGATTGCTCAGCGCACGTTTGCCAACTCGCCGCATAAGTTCGTGGACAAGTGGGATACGCCTATCCTCTGTATTCATGGTGAGAAAGACTACCGGATATTGGCTAACCAAGGCATGGCTGCGTTTGATGCGGCGAAGATGCGCGGTGTGCCGGCGGAGTTGTTGATCTTCCCGGACGAGAACCACTGGGTGCTCAAGCCGCAAAACGGCATCCTCTGGCAGCGCACCTTCTTCCACTGGCTGCATCGCTGGATCGGTGGGATTGATGAGTAGGGGAGTTTTTTTAGAAAATAAACATACATAAACACTTTTGAGTGTTTCGTAGCTGCCGCTACCTGTGCTAATTGCTGCTAAAAACTCCTCGAAAGCGAGCTTTCGGATAGTTTTTATCATCAATTATCACCGCTCTACGAGCAAAACACTCAAAAGCAATAAACCTAAATAAACCCATTGAACCAATGCATTGATACATTGCAAAGATTCTGCTGTTTATATTGGTTTATTTTCTAGAAAGAATGATATAACTAAGGCGGGGTCGGGCGACAGTCGGGGGTTCGTCGTATCCCACAACTACTTATATATACTTTGTATATATCCTGTGATTTTTGTCGAGAGCCCGATTTGTAGGAGGCAAAAATCCCTAAAGTTTAAGATTAGTATAGCAAATATTGCTATAACGAAAAAAAATGGCTTAAAAATTTGCATAAGTCATTTTTTTTTTGTAACTTTGTGGCGTTATTGTGTGCCTGTGCGTATATATGGCGCGTATGTGCACGCATACCTCGCGCATTATCAGCACGTACTATGTCTATGCATGCGCATTGTGCGCATGTTGGCGATGTAGTGCCGGTTGGAGTGAATATACATGTAAATTATAAATTGTGCGATATATGAATCGTTTGCAATCATTTAGAGTGAAAGTAAAAGAAGTATTAACCATTTTGCCTGTAGCGTTGCTGATAGGTTTGGGCGTCGTGGCGGCGGTTGTACCTGAGCGTGCGTATGCAGCTACATCGTCTGTGCCGGAGATGATTCCGTCCACAGGTAAGGATTTCTGGCTGACGTATATGTACAACTTCGGTCAGAATAACGATGATGTGGATTTGGAAATCTTTGTTGTTGCCATGCGTTCGGATGCAGTGGTTACTATCACAACAGGCGACGGCACTGTTCTGGCTTCCGGTGTGGCGGTGTCAGCCGGATCGGCATATACCCTGACTATACCAACTTTGTTGCGCGACAAGGTGTATAATACCAGTTCAGATGTAAAGAAGAAGACGGGTGTGCATGTTCAGGCAAGCTCGGATGTTTCTGTATATTTCAGAAACGGTTATTCCAGTGGCTCGGATTACTCGTACGATAATTCGCATGCTATATCCACGGATGCGTTGGGAACTGAGTATATGATTCAGACATACTATCGCGACATGATGAACAATGAGTTTGCCATTGTCGCGACGGCTGATGGTACTACTGTTGAGGTGACGTTGAGCACGGCAGCGCTCAAGCCGTCTGAGAGTCCGACAGACCTTTATGATGCTGGCACTATGCTGACGCGCAGTTTGAATGCGGGTGAGGTAATACAGATCAAGGGTGCAAGGTACAACTCGTCAGGTCGCGGCGATTTGTCGGGTACTACCATCAAATCCGACAAGCCGATAGCAGTGTTCAACGGTGGAGTCAAAGCTTCAGTGCCTTTGAATACCGGTTACAATGGTGACCATACGGTTGATCCGGCTATTCCTGTGTCGGCGTGGGGAAAGCGATTTGTGGCGATGGAAATGAGTGGTTTCCCGGATCGTAAATCCACAGATGATGGCGGATTGGTAGAGACATCAAGCCCGACACAATACATGCTTACGGCAATGTATGAAGGAACGCAGGTTAAAGTGGATGGTGTAACAATCTGTACTCTCGATAGTGGCGAAAATATTCCATACGACAAAATTAGTAGTATGTACTATTCGAAGATTCGTGTGGACTATAACGAAACGCCGAAACTGGTTGAGACTTCCAATCCTGTTGTGTTGTACGCCTATATGTCAAGTGGCGCAGTAAATGCATACGATTATGAGGTGTTTTCTGAGCCAGCCTTGGCCCTTATTCCTGATGTGAATAAGGGTGTAGATACTTCATATATCTATTGCGCACCGACACCATCTTCGATACATTTCGCCAATGTTGTGGTTCCGGCATCAGGTGTAAGTGATATGAAACTCAACGGCGTTGATGTGAGCGGTGAATTTACGACTCTAAGCGGAACTTTTGATGGGTATTCCAAGAATTACGCTTATGCTCGTTTGTCGTTAAACTCAGGCGTAAACATTCTGACTAACAATTCTGCCAAGTTTGTAGCAGTATCGTATAGCACTGAGATGTATGCCGCTATAGCAGAAGCGAGTGTAACGGCCTTCAACCTTGCGCCGATAGCGCCGATTGTGTGGATTGATGGTAATGAGGTGGTTGATCATTCGATATTGGAGTATTGCAACCGTCATCCGGGTGTGAACTTCAGGGCATTGGTTGATTATCCGCATGACAGCGTTCGCTGGCATTTGGGTGAGGGTGCTACAAGCACCGAGCTGAATGCCTCGCACATGTACGGAAGAACGGTAGGCGAGGCGGATACAACCCATAATGTAAGTTTCTTTATTTTCCGTCACTCGCCAATCAGCGGTGTGAAAGACACGGATTCCGTATGTGTATCGCTGCGTGTTCATCCTGTTTACTATGATACGCTGGAGACCTGGGTAAGTGCCAAGGCTTTGACATACGAGTGGGTGAACAGCTCGTTGCATGCGTTCGGTTTGTCCAACCGCGGTCAGTACGACCTGCGCTACAAGGATGGTGACCCGGTGAAAGGTGATGCAGTAGATGACAAGAACGGTCGTCGCGCTGCAATCACGTACGGCAAGGATGCTACCAATCCTCTGCACAAGTGGACTAATCCTGATGAACCTGAGATAACAGAGATATTTGACTCACTGGTGTACATAACAAGTACCCATGGCTGCGACTCGATTTTCTATCTGAAGTTGCATGTGACCAAGAACATTCTTATGCCTGTAGAGAACAGGACTATCTGCCAGCAAGAGGCTTTGGCTTGGGCGGGTCATGCAGCCGGAGCAGGGCACAGAATGAGCCGCAAGAACCTGACAACCAACGTTACGATTTATAATGTGGATGGTTCGGGCGCCGATATGTTCAAGACCGACGAGTACGGTACATTTGAGATCCGTGATACGCTGGTATCGAAGGTGTTCCCGTATCCTGACTCGATTCATGTGATGAATCTGACCGTATATATCAAGCCTACGATGGGTTTGACTGCTCCGGACGCTATCTGCCAGACGGATGATGATGAGCTTCCGGTTGCATACACCACGACGGATGCCAACCGCTTCACGTACTCGCTGAAGAACAGCAGTAATGTGGAGGTTAAGAGCGGTACAATCAACTCGCCGGGTGCAACGGGTACGCTGACGATCACCGGAATGGGTACTCTGCCTTACGGTGCGTACAAGTTGTATGCCACGGCATACTCCGAGCACGACTGCCACAGCGTGGAAGCCTCAGTAGATGTGACAATTAACGTTAAGCCGACCTTGGCACTGAACGACATTGATCCGCAGTGTTATCCTGCCGCTGCGTTTGAGGTTAGTTACGACCACACGAATGCGACGAAAGTGTTCTACCGTGTGCTGCAAGGCGAGACGGTAAAGAAAGCCTGGACAGAAGAGACTGTTGTAGCGGCTAAGAAGTTCACTATCAGTACTGAAGGTTGGGACGCCGCGACCTATACGGTGCAGGCATATTCGCAATCGGCAGACGGTTGCCAAAGCGTGCAACAGGAAAAGACCTTCACCATCATTGTTCAGCCGACGGTAACAAGTGTTATGGTAGCTAATGCCTGTGATGCAGAGACCGCTACAGAACTTGCGTTCACTACGGCACATGCAACGACGTACAACTATTATATTGTAGGACAGACCACGCTTAAGGCTACGCCTGTAGCGACTACGGATGGTTCGCACACAGCAGATCTGGATATCAGCATGCTGGCGGCAGGCGATTACACGCTGAAGATTGTAGTCAACTCGGCAACTTGCAAGAGTGATACCGTGTCGGCGGACTTCACTATCTATCCTATGCCTACGGCTACCATCACATCGTTGCCGGCAGACCTGAACTCTTGTGCTCCGGGTACGAGCAACAAGACGGTGAACTACACGACTACCAATGCTTCGCAGATCAAGTGGCAACTGACCACACCGCACGCTGTAAAGGATTATGATTACGCCGCAGTGGGTTCATCGTTGACCGTTCTGCAAGACTCGCTTGTATGCCCGGGTACTTACAAGGTAAAGATTACCGGTGTGAAGTCGGCCGCTCCGATGAACTGCGAGGTGCTTAATCCCGCAGGCGGTGAGGTGACGTTCACGATGTACAATCCGGCAGCAATCACGCTGAACGACATAGCAGCTGTTTGCGCAGGAAATGCAGTAACGTCAACATATACAGCCGAATATACGGATTCTTACACGTATGAGGTAAGGAGGAAAACAGGCAACGTGCTGAAAGGCAGTGGCAGTTCGACAACTATCAATGGAACGATAGATCTGAGCAAGACGGATACACTTCCGGCAGGTACGTATGTGCTGAGCGTGACAGCCACGAACACCAACAACTGCGGTAGCAGCAGTGCGTCCAAAGAGTTTGTAATCAATCCTATACCGGTAATCAATAGTTTGAGTACGCCTGATAATGTGTGCGAGACTGAAGTGGCATCGCGCGACGTTAGCTTTACCGCAACGGATGCAGCCAATATCCTGTACACGCTGAAGAAAGGCGCTACCGTTTGGAACGCAGAGAACAGCGTGGCAGTAGGTGCAGGCAAGTTCAGTATCAAGACAGACACGCTGAGTGCAGGTGATTACACGGTAGAAGCCAAGCCAGTATCCGGCGCAGGTTGTACGGGTGCAGTGAAGTCGGTGAACTTCACCGTTTATCCGCATCCGACAGTTACGCTGCCGGCAAGTTTGCCTAATGCCTGCTTCGGTGAGGAGAGCCTGACAATCAACTACTCAACGACTTATGCAGCCACCTACGCCTATACCTTGGCAGACAAGGATGGTAATGCTTTAACTCCGGGTAGCGGTGCAGCTGTGGCAAGCGGTTCGATTGTTGTGCCGCTGACAGCAACTATGACGGCAGCCAAGAGTCCGTACAAGTTCCGCATTGAGGTTACGTCCGACAAGGGCTGCAAGAGCGGTTGGGTGGAGAAGACCTTCACTATCTATCCGAAGCCGACTGCCGGCATAACATCGGTAGAGAGCAAGTGCGATAATGAGACGAGTGTTGCAGTTGTCTATACGCAGACGAACGCTACGAAGTATGAGTACCGCGTATTCAAGTCGGATGTGGTTGCGCCGGTGCTGACGGTAACCGATCAGGATGTGGCAGGTACAACGTTCAATGTTGATATATCCACTCTGGATGCCGGTTCATATGAGTTGCGTCTGGTAGCTAAATCCGCTACTTGCGAGAGCGACACGGCAAAGAAGAGTTTCGATATATGGCCGTTGCCGGTAATCAGCACATTGGACAACACCACGCCTTGTGAGGGCGAATCGGTTGTAAAAGTGCCTTATACCGCAACGAACGCCTCGACGTTCAGTTATCAGGTTTTGGATGGATCAACCCCTGTGAAGACCGTAGCAACCGCCACTGTAGCAGACGGAAAGATAGAAGTTGATATTGACGGTTTGACTACTGGCGGAGCGGTTACCAAAGCCTATACGCTGAGCGTTACCGCCAAATCCGAGTATGACTGCGAAACAGCAGCAGCCAAGACAGCCACTATTACACTGAAAGCCAAACCGGTTGTTACGTTGAGCAGTGTAACCAACACATGTGCCGGTACAGGTGCAGCTATAACGGTAGCGTACACTGGTCTGACTACCACCAAACTGGATTATATAGTTCGCAAGGGAGGCGTTGATACTTCCGTCAGCGAAAGCAAGACAGGCTTGACACCCGAAGTGGATGGTTCGTTTGTGATTTCCGGTGCAGAGCTTGAAGCTTTGGCAGCCGGTACGGATTATGAGGTTGAGGTCATAGCCCAAGGCGACAACGGTTGCCCGAGTATAGGTGTTGACCAAGTCAAAGCCTTTACCATTTATCCGTTGCCGACTGTAACCGTCAAGTCCGGCTATGAGGAGATAACGGTTTGTGAGGGTAGGGAAGATGCTGTATTTGAGTTGACCACTTCAGATAATGCTTCGACCTACAGTTACGAGACAGGTGCTCTGGGACTTACGGCAACCGATCAGCCGGTTGTTGACAAGAAGATAAAGATTACCTTGTCGAAGACCGACCTCAAGGATGGCGACTTTACGCTGACCGTAACTGTCAAGTCAGCTGCTCCGCAAAGTTGTACGTCGGTTGCAGCAACGGCTACGCTCCATGTGAACAATAGGCCTACGCTGAAGATTGATGATATTGCTGCGAAATGTCATCCCATCTCCTCGTTCACGGTAAGTTACACGCCGACCGATGCGAAGTACGTTAAGTGGACGGTAGATAACAAGATTACAACTGAGCAAACGCACACAGTACCAAACGCTGCGCCGTATCAGTTCACCATCAGTACCGATGGTTGGGCTGCCGGTACATATACCTTACGTGCAAAGCCTGTTTCGGCACTTGATTGCGATAGTGCGGCAGTGGTTAAGACGTTTACCATCAATGCAAAACCTGAACTATCCAACTTGCACGCGTATAACGAGTGTACAAATCAGTTTGTAAACGTCTTCTTTGACCATAATGGAGTAGGCAATCGTATTGAATGGGAAGTGTTAGGTACAACATGTCACGGAGAGGAAGATATTACTAATCCTTCCAGCGGCATAGCTCATATTGCGCCTAATTCATTGCCTGCGGGCGACTATACGTTCCGTGGGAAGATGGTAAACACCACTACCGGCTGCGAGAGTGAACCGAAGGATCTCAACTTCACGTTGTGGCCAAGAGCGGAAATTAGTCTGCTGAAAGATTCAGCATTCTGTTCCCCTGCCGATAAGTCATACGTCCGCTACGCTGCTACCAATGCCGCATCGTACACCTACAGACTAACCGGTCATGGTATTGATTCGTATCTTTCAGGAAGCGGTACAATGACTTCCGCCGGATTGATTGAGGTGAATACCAACGGTTTGGAGGGCGGATATGCATATACCCTTACGGTGACCGCCGCTTCAGAACATGATTGCAAATCCGACGAGAAGACCGCAACCATCACGCTCTATCCGCAACCTGCAATCACCTCACTGGCAAAGGTTGACAGCGTATGCGAGAAACATTCGCCGAGTGCTATTGCCCTGACGATGACCGGTGCGACGAAGTACAATTACGAAGTGCTGAAAGACGGCGAGTCTACCCCGAAAGAGCAGAAGACCGGTGAGACAGCAAGCAGCATTACGCTGAACACGAGCACATGGGCAGCAGGCAAGTACACCTTGAAGGTAACAGCCGTTTCTGACCTCAATTGCGGTAGTGATGTTGAGGAGCGTGTGTTCCTGATCTATCCGCAACCTAAGGTGACTGCTTTGGGTAGCGCAACGATCTGCGAGACGGATGCCGAGGCTTCGTTCAGCTTCACAATGACCGATGCGAAGACCTATTCATACGATTTGAAGAACGGCAGCGATGTATCGGTAGCTTCGTCGGCATCGCCACAGAACGTGCCGGCAGGCGGTAGCGGAAACATCGTAATCAACACAGCCGCTCTGCCTGACGGAACATATACCTTGCACGTGGTAGCCACATCGGACAAAGGTTGTGTGAGCGACGAAAAGACAGCGACGCTGACGATTAATAACCAACCGACGATAGTGTCGCTGACAGTACCGGATATATGCAATGAAGATCCGGCCGGATTGAACTTTACATACGAAGTATCAACAGACGCCAATCGTTATAAGTTGTTTGTCTGGAAAGCCGACCGCAGCAAACATATGGGTGGCGAAGGTAACTTCGCGTTGCCAAGTAATCCTACAGGAACGATACACAAGAGTTTCATCCCGTGGGGAGCGCCCATCGGTGCGGGCAGTTATGTAGCCGTGATGCAAGTACGCAACGCTACCACCGGTTGTGAGAGCGACAGCGTAGTTGTACCGTTCACAATTCATCCTGTACCTACAGTAAACAATGCCTTCACGATAGAGGCAGTATGTCAGAACGGCAGTCCTCGTGTGGACTTCAAGCACACCCACGGTGCGACCGTCAAGTATTGGATTGACGGAGTGGAGAAATCAGCCGTAGCGATCAACGGTACACAGGATGCAGCATGGTTTAATGCTGACATCACAGGAATAGCAGCCGGCACGAACCACAAGATGAAGTTGCAGGTTATCTCGGGTACATCTCCGGCATGTGAGAGTGCAGAGAGCACCGAGCGAACCTTCACCATCTATCCGCTGCCGACCATCACTACGTATGACACGACGGCAATCTATCCTGTAGCTTCGGTTGATGTACGCTATAGTGCAGAGAATGCCTCGACCTACACATACGTAATGACAGGCACAGGTATCCCCTCACTTAATCCGGGTACCGGTTCGGGTACGTTCAGCGGAGGCAAGATTCCTGTAAATACGGCTAATTTAGCTCCGGGTACATACGAGTTGACCGTGACGGCTAAGTCTGCGACCTCAGCCGGCGGCTGCGAGAAGACTGCTACTTCGACAATCGTCATTTACGACCCGACGTCAATAGAGATTACCGAGCCGATAGCTGGCAAGTGTGCAGAGAACACGACGGACAAGATCAGTATCACCATCACCACGACGTTTGCTGACAAGTACAGTTATGTTGTGAAACTCGGTGAGACGGAGATAGAGAGCAAAACAGACCAGGCTACGACCAATAATGGTGCTACGCCGTTTGAGAAGACCTTCCAGCTGGATAAGACCACTTGGACAGCCGGAACATACAGCATCTCGATAACCGCCAAGAACTCCGATACGGGTGTAACGAAGGATGACGCAAGTACGTTCACTATCTATCCGACACCTGAGATTACGTTTACTCAGCCGTCAGCTATCTGCGAGGCTGAGGTAAGCAGTGTGAATGTGACCTACACGAATACCGGCAACTACGCCAACAAGATCAAGTATCACGTTGACAAGTTGCTGCCTATACCGACAGCCGATATTGTTGCCGAGCAAGAAATCAGTGCAAACGGAACCATCACTCTGAGTGCTACCGATACATGGGCAGATGGTACGTACCGAATCTTCGCAACTCCTTCCTCCGAGCACGGTTGCGAGGGCGCAGAGAAGTACACGGATCTGGTAGTCAACAACCAGCCTGAGGCAACACTTAACCCGATAGAGGAGAATATATGCGCTGGTACGGGTTATCTGAACGCCACGTTCACCGCCTCGACAGACGCGCGTGCGTACGCGTTCCGTATATTAAATAGTAGCGACCTGCCTGTATCCGGTTACGCCGGCGGCAGTGCAATACTTGCTCCGTACGGCGGAGGTTCGTTTGCGGTTGACGTACACACGCTGCCTGTAGGCACGAACTACAAACTTGAACTCAAGACGCAGACCGAGGCAGGCTGCTGGAGCGTGGCGGATACCAAACAGTTCAGCGTACGCGACACGTTCCTGTTCACGACCGAAGCCAAGATATGCAAGAGCGAGACCTATCAGTGGAACTACGGTACGCATCCGACGGTGGATATCACCGGCGCAAGCAAGGGTGCGGGTGTGCATACGATAGACAGCGTCTATAAGACTGTTTACGGTTGTGACTCCGTATATCGCCTTGTACTGACCGTAGGCGAGGAGTACGAGATAGTGGAGAACAAGACCGTATGCGAAAACAAGCCGTTCAGCTGGCGCGGTCTGGACTTCGCGGGACGTGAGAATGGCGTATATGATGATATTCATACGGATTCGCTGACCGTGCAGGGTTGCGACTCGATATTCAAGTTGCACCTGACTGTGGAAGACTCGCCGGCACCTATTGTGACGAATGCGAACATATGCTACGGTGAGAGTTATGACTGGACCGTGGAAGACTGCGAGGGACACCAGGTTACACTCATGAAGGGACTGACAGAATCCACGCATCAGGTGGATACTCTGATTTGCAGTGATCCTGACGCATGCAATCCTATCTACGAGCTGAACCTGACAGTATGGCCTGAGTATGCCAAGACGGATGCACCTGTCCACTTGTGTTCCGGCGACGCCTACTTGTGGCGCGGCGGTCAGACCTTGACCGAGGCCGGTGAGTACGAGTACCGAGTAGCGGATGTAGCACCTAACGGTTGTGACTCGGTATACAGGATAACGGTTACGAAGCTTGTTCCCGAGCAGAAGACCATCGCCCAGACCGTATGCTACGGCGAGGATGTTATCTTCAACGGCAAGACATACAGCGATCGTCCGGTAGGTCAGCAAGTGCTGCTGGATACGCTCAAGTCGAAGGCCGGTTGCGACAGCGTCTATCTGCGACTGAACCTGACGGTAGGCGAACGCTACTATGACTCAGTAACGGTAACCACCTGCGACAAGTATGTATGGGAAGCTGTTAACGGTAATACGTACACTAAGTCGGGTATCTACCGCGAGGAACTCTCTACGATCAACGGTTGCGATTCGATCTTCGTACTGAACCTGACGATCAACGAGAAGTTTGAGGAGAATGAGACTTACGATATATGGAATACTCAGTTACCGTTCACGGTACACGAGCACACGTTCACAGAAGCCGGTACATTTGACCGCGAGTACAAGTCTGTAGGCGGTTGCGACAGTATCTATCATATCACGGTGATTGTCCACGAGGCTCCGCTGCCTAAGGATACAACCGATATCAAGATCTGTGCAGACGCTGCTCCTTACAGTTGGCAAGGCAACGACTATGCATCAAGCGGCTGGTACAGTGTAACGGAGAATGACGGAACGAAGGATGTCGCTATCCATGTATTGCACCTGACGGTGAACGATACATATAGCGATACGACTTACGTACACGCTTGCGGCAGTTACACCTGGCGTGGCAACGACTACACGGCAACGGGTGTATATTCTGTTGGCTTGACATCGATCTGCGGTTGCGACAGTACGATTGTACTGAAACTGACAGTTGACGCACCTAGCTCAAGCATGCAAGATGTAACCGTATGCCAGTATGAGCTGGTAACGGTAGGCAACCAGACGTTCGTAGCCGATGAGACAAGTTATGCTCCGATTGTTGAGACGCTGACGAACGCCAAGGGTTGTGATTCGACGATCACGTACAATGTAACTGTTTCGACTCGTACGTACGAGGATGTAGAGAACGCTTCGTTCTGCGAGGGTACGGAATACACATGGCGTGGCAAGACGTTCACGACAGCTAATACGTACTACGATACGACATTCACCGCAGGCTGTGCGACGAAGATCTACACACTCAACCTGACTGCCAAACCTCAGTATAGGATTGACGAGGATGTGGAGGTATCTGATCTGGCATTGCCGTACGAGTGGCACGGACAACAGTTGTCAACTAACGGCGACTACTACGACAACCTGACAGCCATTAGCGGTTGCGACAGTATCCACCATATCCACTTCCATGTGAACTGGGTAACACGTGATACGGTTGATGCACAGGGCTGCGAGAGTTACACATGGAGTGTAAGCGGTAAGACGTACACCGAGACCGGTTTGTACTCCGACACCGTCTTCACCGACGCTCCGACGAACAAGGAGTATGAGGTGGTACACTTCTGCGACGTAACGATCCACCACAGCTTCAGCGAGGCAGAACCTGCATTCACGATCTGCAGCAATGAGGCGTTCACGTGGCACGCACTTCACGGCAGGCGACTATCCTCTGGCAACAGATGACAAGACGATCCACGGTTGCGATTCGATCTATACAGCGACCGTTCATGTGGTAGAGTCGTTCTATGATTCGACAGTTTACGAGGCTTGCCCGAACGAGTTGCCATACGAATGGCACGGAAAGTTGCTCAATGAGGCGAAGGTATATTACGATTCACTGATTTCTATTACGGGCTGCGATTCGATATATGTATTGAACTTCAGCATCAAGCCAGTAACAGTTCCGACCACAGAAACGGTAACCCTCTGCCAAGGCAAGAGCTATACTTGGGCAAACGGCAATAATCTTGTGATCGATGGCAACGAGCCGGGTGAGTACAGTTACTATCATTGGTACACTGTACCGGGTGAGTGCGATGAGACGTACAATCGTCTTGATCTGACGGTAACCGATCCGGCAACGGCAATCGTTACGGATACAGCAATCTGCTACGGTAAGACATTTGATTGGATTGTTCCTGGTTGCGACGGTGTGACACCTGACACGTTGATGCGCGGCTTGACAGAGACAACTCATCAGGTGATCACTCTCACGTGCAACGATCCTGAGCATCCGGAGAAGTGTAATCCTGTATATGAGCTGATCCTGACCGTATATGCTGAGAACCTGATCTCCGAGGATCACTACACGCTCTGCGCTGGTGAGAGCTACACATGGCACGATCAAGAGATCACCGCAGCGGGCAACTACGAGGCTCGCGAGCCGGATGGAGCTAACGGTTGCGACAAGATCTACCGCATCATTGTTGACCAGCTTGTTCCAGAAGAGAAGAGCAGTGCAATGAGTGTTTGCTACGGCGAAGAGGTTTTCTTTAACAACAAGACATACACCGCTCTGTCAGTAGGACAGCAAGTACTGCTTGATACAATCAGGGCAGACGGCGGCACAGGTTGCGACAGTGTATATCTGCGCCTCGATCTGACGGTAGGCAATCGCTACTATGACTCAGTAACGGTAACCGCTTGCGACAAGTATGTATGGGAAGCCGTTAACGGCAATACGTACACGCACTCGGATATCTATCGTCAGCAATATACGACCGTTGACGGTTGCGATTCGATCTTCGTACTGAATCTGATCATCAACGAGAGCTACGAGTTCAATGAGACATACGATATCGACTCGACGCAGTTGCCGTACACGGTACATGAGTACACTTTTACCGAAGGCGGAGAGTTTGACCGTGAGTTTACGTCCATCGGCGGTTGTGACAGTATCTATCACATCACGTTGAATGTTCATAAAGAGCAACTGCCGAAGGATACCGTTGATGTCACGATCTGTTCTGATGCCGCTCCGTACAACTGGCAAGGCAACGATTATGCTGCAAGCGGTTTGTATAGTGTGACAGAGTACGAGGATACGAAGGAGATAGCTATCCATTATCTGCACCTGACGGTGAACGATACATATAGCGATACGACGTACGTACACGCTTGCGGTAGTTACACGTGGCGTGGTGACGACTACACGGAAACGGGTGTATATCCTGTTGGCTTGACATCGATATGCGGTTGCGACAGTACGGTTGTACTGAAACTGACGGTTGATGCTCCGAGCTCGAGCACGCAAGATGTAACCGTATGCCAGTATGAGCTGGTAACGGTAGGCAACCAGACGTTCGTAGCCGAGGAGACGAGTTATGCTCCGATTGTTGAGACGCTGACGAACGCCAAGGGTTGTGATTCGACGATCACGTACAATGTGACTGTTTCGACCCGTACGTACGAGGATGTAGAGAACGCTTCGTTCTGCGAGGGTACGGAATATATATGGCGTGGCAAGACCTTCACAATAGCGGGAACGTACTACGATACGACGTTCACGGCAGGCTGTGCAACGCAGATCTACACATTGAACCTGACGGCTAAGCCGCAGTACAGGATTGACGAGGACGTAGAGGTTTCTGAACAGGCATTGCCGTACGTATGGTTTGGTCATAAGGGCGATACGCTGCTCAGCACCAATGGTGACTACTACGACATCTATCCGGCAACGGAAGATCGTTGCGACAGTGTTCACCATATCCACTTCCATGTGAACTTCGTGGAGCGCGATACGTTGCATCTCACCGGTTGTGACAGCGTCAAGTGGAACACAACGGATAAGTGGTATAAGACCACGTGTCTGGTATCCGACACCGTATTCCTGGATGATGACAAGACCCTGTATGACGAGATCCACTTCTGCGACATAACGATCCACCACAGCTTCAGCGAGGCAGAACCTGCATTCACGATCTGCAGCAATGAGGCGTTCACGTGGCACGGTACGGATTCACTTCACGGCAGGCGACTATCCTCTGGCAACAGATGACAAGACGATCCACGGTTGCGATTCGATCTATACAGCGACCGTTCATGTGGTAGAGTCGTTCCGTGACGAGCAAAACTACGAGGCTTGTCCGAACGAGTTGCCGTACAACTGGCGTGGACAGTTGCTGACCGAGGACGGCGAATACACGGATGTGCGTCCGTCACCTACGGGCTGCGACTCGACCTTCATCTTGCACTTCACGGTTAATACGAACGTAACACCTCCGAGTACGGAACAGCAGACCATCTGTCAGGATTCGTTGAACCCGACTACATGGGAAAATCTGACTATTCCTGTCATCACTCCGGGTGAATATACCTACTATCATTGGTTCACCGTTCCGGGTGAGTGCGATTCGACGTATCATCGTCTTGACTTGACCGTGAACCGTAGCGAGCGTGTAGGCGGTTACGATACCATGCATATCTGCTACCAAGACAGCTACCTGTGGCACGGTGAGGCACGTACTGTTCCAGAAGAGGCAACTTATCTCCAGCCGGATGGCACGTATGCAATCGATATTGACGCATACAAGCAGAACATCGTCGGCTGTGACTCGCTGGATGCGCACCTGCATCTCGTGATGCATACGCCGTCGTATGCCGAGTTATCCGATACGGTGATCTGCAACGAATACCTCTGGATTGATACGCTGATCAATACGACAGGTACGTACACCAAGGCGTTCACGACCGTCTATGGCTGCAATGACTCGACGCTGACCCGTCACTTCGATGTCTTCTACAGCAAGACCGATACCTTGGATTCCGTCTTCGCTTGCGACTTCTATCGTTGGAAAGGTCAGGACTTCGATCAGGAAGGTGACACCTTGGCTAAGCATTACGTTAAGCAGATGGATGGCACGTGTGACAGTATCGTTTACCTGCCGCTGACCATCCACAAGACGGTACGTGATACAATCACTCTCCATACATGTTATGAGCTGACTTGGGGCGAAACAGGGGAGACCTACAATAAAACAGATTATTATCAGGGTAATCCTCATGAACTGTCTACGGGATGTGATTCAATACCGTACTTGTACCTGATTGTGCATGATAGTATAGTTGTGCATAACTATGACACGGCGTGTGTTTCCTACACATGGGATCTGAACGGCAATACCTATACCGGTAGCGATGTTATCCGATATGTAGGAGAGACTATGTACGGTTGCGACAGTGTAGTTTATCTGCACCTGACCATCAACCAACCGTCGCCTGTGACATCCGATACTTTGGATGCATGCCGCTCATACATCCATGAGGATATCGAGTACAGGGATACGACGGATCTTGTTCTGGAATTGACCAATGTTTATGGCTGTGACAGTATAGTCCGTCTGCATGTCAATGTCACGCAGCCCGATACGATCTACGACACGATACGTACATGTAACTTGTACGAACGTAACGGAAAGATCTATGAGTATTCGTGCGACACGGTACAAGAGTTTGCTTGTGACTCGGTAGTCATGCTCAATATCACTATTGATCTTGACAGGGATTCAAGTATCTGGGTAACACGATGGGATTCGTATGAATGGGAAGGCGATACCTACACCGAATCCGGTGATTACGTGAAGACCTTGCAGACCGTGGTTGGTCACTGCGACAGTACCGTAACGCTCCACCTGATCATCAACGACTCGAAAGACACCGTTGAACGGCAGATCGCTTGCGATGCCTTCAAGTGGGATTGGAACGATAGTATTTACACCATCTCGACAGTTGATACGGTTACGATGCGTATTGACGAAGGTCTGCAAACGGAGCGTGACTCGACCCGTATTCTCGAACTCGGCATCGGTCACCAGAAGTTCAATGCCTACACCGAGACCGCTTGTGACTTCTTTAACTGGCACGGTGTACAATATTTCGAGAGCCAGACGGTTGAGTACAGTTACACCGATACCTGCGAAGGCAACGTGGACACTCTGCATCTGACGATCTTCCACCGCGTAGAGATTGAGCACTCCGATACGGCTTGTGATGTACTGACCGTACGAGGTGAATCCTTCTTCCGTGATACGACCTTCACGCAGCAGTTGCACACCATCAACGGTTGCGACTCGATCGTGAACTATCACCTGACCATCACTCATCGTCAGACGCGCAACATCTCTGTTACGGCTTGCGGCGACTACACATGGGAAGGTACAACCTACACCAAGTCGGGTGTATATACCAAGGTGCTCACAGGATCGAATGGTTGTGACTCGGTTGTAACGCTTAACCTGAGTGTTCGTCCGTCGTACCACACCGAGTTCGATGCGGTAGGTTGCAACGGTCACTACGTATGGGGCAACCGAATGTTCAATGTGGCAGGTGATTATGACAGCATCTACACGTTCGAAGGTCGTTGCGACAGTGTTGTGACCATGCACCTGACTCTGCCTGAGACGATCCAAGGTCCGTGGGCTATGGATACCGCTTGCGACGAATTCTGGTGGAACGGTCAACGTTACACCGAGACAGGCTTCTACTTCGAGACCTTCACCTCGGCTGTAACGGGCTGTGACAGTATAGCAAGGCTGGATCTGACCATCGCTCCTAACCCGAGAGATACGATCACCGAGACAGCACAGACGAAGTTCACGTGGGGCAGTCAGACGTACTACGAGACAGGTATCTACGAGCAGCGCTTCCATACTGAGACAGGTTACGGTTGTGACAGCATCGTAACACTGGATCTGACCATCACCGATCCGCTGCCGATCAACCAGATTGCCGACACGGCTTGTGATGCTTACACATGGGATGCAGAGACGTTCTACGAGTCGGGTACATACACACGTAACTTCCAGACAGCGGAGGGCAACGATTCGATCGTCAAACTGTCACTCGTGATCAACCACGATGTGGCTGTCAGCGACTCGATGATGCTCTGTGACTCCATCGAATGGAACGGCGTGATGTACTATGAGTCGGGCGTTTATACCCAAGTGCTGCAGACCGCAGCCGGTTGCGACAGTGTGGTAACGATGACGCTCACTATATGCAAGCGCGACTCAAGCGTATTCACCGCTACGGCACGTGACATATATACGTGGGACGGCGTGGATTACACCGAGTCCGGCGAATACACACGCACGTACATCTCATCGACAGGTTGTGACAGTATCGTGACGATGATACTGACCATCATCCATAACGTTCACGTTGAACTGAGTGATACGGCATGTACGGAGTACGTTTGGGCGGATAGCATCTATACGCACAGTACCATCCATACAGAGGTATTCACCGCGGATAACGGTAGCGACAGTGTGGTAACGATGACGCTGATCATCCACGAGCCGGTTTACACCGACAAGTTCGACACCGTACGCGTTTGCGATCCGGCTGATCCGTCGTACGCTGAGCACTACACGCTGCCGTGGGGTGAGCAGGTAAGTCATACAGGTATCTATTGCGATACGCTGGTATCCGAACTCTCGCAGTGCGACAGTATAGTACGCTTCCACCTGCAGTGGTGTGACGAGCCGCTCTGTCTTGACACGACACGCATCATCGTCAGCGACCAGTGCGAGTCCTACGAGTGGGAAGGTCAGACCTACACCACCACGGGTACGTACACGCGTCACCACCGTCTGGAGAATGGTTGCGACAGCATTGTAATCTTGCGTTTGGATATCAAGCAGAAAGCACAGACGGTTGTTGACCAGATGGCATGCGACAGTCTGTTCTGGGAGGATGCCGACCGCTGGATCTACGAGACAGGATTGTACTACGATACATTGCCGGCAATTAACGGTTGCGACAGTCTTGTGATCTTGCACGCTGTAATTGGTCATACGGGTGACAGCATTATCGATGTTGAGACCTGCGATGCATTCACCATCAACGGCAAGACCTATCGTGAGACGGGTACGTATATCCAAGAGTTGAAGACCACCACGGGCTGCGACTCGACGTTGACCATCAACCTCATCGTCAATCCGTCAATTGACACAGTTGTGGCTGATACGGCATGTGACAGTCACTTGTGGAACGGCGAGACGCTGACCGAGACGGGCTTCTACCCGATGGTATTGCAATCCGAACTTACCGGTTGCGACAGCGTGGTTGATCTCCATCTGATCGTCTATGGCAGCAAAGAGGTTTCCGTAATCGACTCGCTGCACTGCGACTCCATCGTTTGGGGTGATGCTTACTCGGGAATTGACACCATCCACGACGACGGTATCTATGTCAAGACCTTCCGCTCAACGGTAGGTTGCGACTCGACCGTCACGATGGATCTGCGTCTGTTGCGTCACGATCTCGTGCTTGCTCCTGATACGCAGGCTTGCGACTCCTTCGTATGGAACGGTAAGGTTTACTTCGAATCGGGTACGTATAGCGACACGCTGACCAACTCGTTCACCGGTTGCGATAGTATCACTACGATGTACATCGATATCAATCCGACCTTGTATGTCGAGATCGAGGATACCGTACCGCCTCCATTCTACTTGTGGCCGACGGAGAATGATACGATCTGGGAGAGTGGCGTATATGTGGATACGATGCCATCGTTCTTAACCGGTTGCGATAGTATCACTACCTTGATACTTGTGATGACCGACAGTATCGTTCTCGACCCGCAAGAGCCTGTACGTGTTGATACGTTCGGTTACTGCCCGGGTGATACGATGAGCTTCGTATATAACCTGCTGAAGGGACATCCGACGAAGTACATACTGCTCTTCCCGGATATGTCGGTTGTTCAGGAGATTGATCCTACACGTGACTTTATCCAAGTAACGGATACGACCGAACTGCCGAACCACGGCTTGGATAGTCTGTTCACGCTGGTTATTCCTGAGAACTGTCTGCCGAGAGTATATCACGCTCAGTTGCAACTTTTCGACGACTACTCGAGCAGCGAAGTTTATGACTTCTACATTCGCGTCAACTACAAGGGCGCTATCGTCTCGATGTGGACGGATGTAGTGGCAATCAATAACTTCAACGAGGAGTTCATCGGCTACCAGTGGTTCAAGGATGATGTTGAGATCGAGGGTGCGACCAAGCAATACTACTCCGACGGCGAAGACCTCAACGCATGCTACCGTGTTAAGTTGCAACTTGCTTCGGATAGCTCGTGGATCTACACCTGCGAGGAGTGCTTCGACTTGCGCAGTGACTCGCTCGAACTCATCGCTTACCCGACTCCGGCTCCTGTCGGACAACCGGTAACCATCAAGGCAATGGGTATCATACTCGAGAAACTCGTAGGCTCAACCCTGACGATTACCAAGGAGAGCGGTCTGAAGGTTGAAGAGTTCACTCTCGCCGAAGGTCAGCGTAGCGTAGATGTTAACCTGACATCCGGTATGTATATCGCTACACTCGTCACAGGTGATGCCGATGACAGAGTAAGAACAGCAAATGTCAAGTTCATAGTCTTCTAACGAGGGCTATGGCTTGACAGTCGCAGGCAAACTTCCGTCGCAATTCGCTTAATTAGCTTAATTCGTGAACAAGCAAACTGCAAACTTGAGATTGCACTACAATAGCCGATTTTTAAGGTCAATCTTAAAAATAGAACATCATGGAGCACCGAAACAGCACGTTTCGGTGTTCCAGTCTTAAAAAACGTACTACTTTTCACAATCCGTGCTATTGTGTATTTCATTTTTTTTTTGTAACTTTGCGTCGTAATTTGGATTACTGCGGAATAATATATACAAAACTATACAAATGAAACAATTTTTTACAAGATTTTTGACAATGGTTGTACTCGTGATGAGTACGCTGTTTGTGTTTGCCCAACAGCTTCCTGACTCGGGTTTTGAGAACTGGAACGGCGACAAGTTCGACGGTGAAGTGCAGTTGAAAAACTGGCACGCGTCGAACGTTGAGCAGTTGGGTTTGACGTTTAACTTCGAGCATCGCGAGACAGGCCGTAGCGGCTATTGTGTGATGGTACAGGATCAGGATGTCGGTGCTATGGGTATAACCGAAACGTCTCCGGGATATGTATCTCTCGGTCATCCGTGGCAGTATCTGCCGAGTATTACTCAGGTAGGTAAAGCTACTGCCGGAACGTATGGCGGTATCGATTTTACGTATCGCCCTGACTCGATGATTGTATGGGTTAAACGTACCGGTAATAACTGGGAAAAAGAGGATTTTCATATTCTGTTCTATTCGTGGAAAGGTACTGCCAAAGGTTCGAAGTATAAGAACAAAAACAACGGATGTACCGATTATTCGCTGACTAACGAGGAGTCCGATATCCGTTTGGCATTGAACGGCAATGAGTGCGGTACAGACACCAAGGGTACTGAGATCGCCGAAGGTTGGCTGCGTGATCGTAAGGAATATACCAACTGGACACGTCTGTGCGTGCCGATCTTCTACCTCAACGATGAAGTTCCCGAGAAGTGTAATGTCATTCTCTCGGCAAGTAACTATCCTAACTTCCGTGCCAACGACGGTTTATATACCGGCAACTCGCTCTATGCGGATGACATCGAACTCATATACAGCTCAAAGATTCAGAGCCTGTATTTCAAGGACGGAAGCAGCTGGAAGGAGTGGAAAGGCTTTGACCCCAACTCCACTGAGGAACAGGTGTATTCGGTAGGTCGTACCACTGTTGTGCCTGAGGTGATGGCAATGCGTGGCAAAGGCTCGCTCACCAACCCGAGAAATACTACCGTCGAGTTCCCCGGACGTCGTCTGTCGGGTAGCGAGATCTCCATTCAATACGGCAAGGTAGATGGCGATCCTACGGTCATCACCGTTAAGTCCGGCGATGGCAAATCCACCACTACCTACAAGATCAAGATGGTTCAGGAGGAGTCGAACAATGCCAAACTCAATAGCATCCTGATCAACGGGCAACCTCTTGCCGGCTTCAATCCTTCGGTTGTAGCATATAACGTTGCTCTGCCTTACGGTACAACACAAGCACCAGTAGTGGAAGTCGTTCAGGCTGAAGACAAGCAGAAGGTGACCATCACCCAAGCCACTTCTACCACGGGCAAGGCTACCATCAACGTGACGGCTGCTGACGGCAAAACGAAGATGACTTACACTATCTCGTTCTCCGTTGCACAATTGAGCGACAATACGCTGGCAGGAATCAAGATCAATGGCAAAGCACTGGAGGAATTTGCTCCGTCGCAGACCAGTTACCGTGTCGAGTTGCCGCTGGGTACAACCTCGATGCCTAAGGTTGAAGCCATATCGGCTTACCCTGCCGGAGCACAGACCATCGTTTATACCGCTCCTGACAAGATTGATGGCGGACAATACAAGATCAGCGTTTCCGCACCGGGTAACTCGGTGACACGCGTATATAAACTGAACTTTGTCATCACCGCTTCATCCAACAGCAAACTGGCTGACCTGAAGATGGGTGACTTCCTGACGAACTTCAGCCCGACGACCACTGTCTATTACGTCAACCTGCCTATCGGTACAACCAAAGTGCCGGAGATAACCTACACCAAGGGTGATGAGTACCAGACGGTTGTGATCAATTACGGTACAGTCGATAGCAAGTCAACGGTAACCGTTACTGCAGGCAATGGCAGCCAGACGGTTTATCAGATCTATTGCACGGTTGCCAAGTCGGATAACTCGTCGCTCAAGAACATCTATCTGGACGGCGAACCCCTCGAAGGGTTCAGCCCGGCTACGTATCATTACACGGTTAACCTGCCTACAGGTGTCACAAAGATCCCTACGGTTACGTGCGACCAAGGTGATGAGTTCCAACAGGTGCAGGTGAATTACGGTGGTCTGAATGCTACGACTCGTATATTCGTTACAGCCGGCGACGGCAGTTCGTCGTTGTACGAGATCTATTTCTCAGGATCGCAGGCAAATGTATCGACTTTGGAAATGATTACGGTCGGTGGTGTGCCTGTCGAAGGATTCGAACCCGAGAAGACCGAATACTACATCGCTCTGCCGCAAGGTACAACCACTCTGCCGGAGATCGGTTATACCCAACACGACGAGTGGCAGAAAGTGATTGTGCTGCTTGGTGATGTCAACAGTGACACCAAGATTACCGTTATCTCCCAAGCGGGAACGAAGACGGTCTATGTGCTGCATTTCTCCGTCACTACATCGGCAAACACGGCTCTGGCGGCTGTATATATCGACGGCAAGTTGTATGAGGATTACGATCCCGCTGTCTATGAGTATGAGATCAATCTGCCTGCCGGCGTAAGCCAAGTGCCTGCCGTTTCGTTCAAGAAGAGCGAAGATTCGCAGAAGGTTGTAGCCACGCTCGAAGGTGCTGTGTGGACGCTGCGTGTCATCGCCGAGAGCGGTGCGCAGGCTACGTACGTATTCCGTTTCATTATCCAGAAGTCCGAGAATGCGTTCCTCAACATGATCTACTTGGGCGATTACGATCATCCGCTCGATGGCTTCCGCAAAGACGTGTTTGAGTATGACGTGATTCTGACAACAGCCGTTTGTCCGACCATATTGGTGGACAAAGACCCCTCACAACATGTGCTCATCACTGCTCCGGTAGCTACCGGTACAGCACGTATCGTTGTCACACCTGAGGCGGGGTCCCCTAACACATATAACATCAACTTCACATCCAGTGCGCTGCCGCAACTAACCAACATCTATCTGAACGGTGTTGCACTCAATGGATTCAAACCGTCAGTCTATGAGTATGATGTTCAGTACTCCGGTGCACTGCCTGTTGTTACGTATGATGCGGCAGACGGATTGACGACCACAATGGTTTCCCATGATTCGCAAGTACGTATCTACGTTGAGGCGGGCGGAATAGAGAAGGTGTATGAACTTACTTTCGTACAAACTTACTCCGAGGATGCCACATTGCGCTCGATTTCTGTGAACGGAAAGAAACTTGCAGATTTTGCTGCGGATAAGTTTGACTACAATGTGCCGATGCCGGATGACGGCAATATGCCGATCATCACTTATGAGCGCCAAACGGAGTCCCAACACGTGGTGGCTGGTCAGTCTGCCCAATATGCATATAGTCTTGTTGTTACCGCCGAGAGTGGCGCATCGCTGACTTATACGATCCACTTCTCTACAGGTGCATCTAGCGAAACTGCGCTCAATAGTGTGACGCTCGATGGTACTAAGATAACCTTCGACAAAAACAATAACTATTCTCAGGATATAGATCAAGGCGATGACCTGCCCGAGCTCGCGTATGACAAACACGACGAGCAGACCGTTATAACCGCGCAGACCGGTGCACTCGGTCAGCAGATTATTGTTGTGGCTGAGGATGGTACTACCCAGACGTATGCCATCAACTACAATGAGAAACCTGTAGCCAATGCGCTGATCAAGGGCATCAATCTCCAGTTGGATGACCAGTGGCAACCCCTGCAAGGCTTTGCCAGGGACAAATATGCATATGACATCACACTGCCGAAGGGAACGAAAGTCGTGCCGTGTATCTGGGCTATAGCCCTCGACAATGCCGGACAAACCGTCACTATCACCTACGGCGAACCCGATGAGGTTACCACCATCCATGTGGTGGCTGCTGACGGCATAACTCAGCAAGACTACAAGTTGAACTTCGCTACCGAAAAATCTGCTAACACCAAACTTGCCGAACTCATTATCGATGGTCAGAACTACCCCGTGGATGAGACGGAAATCGTCCTTCCTGTGGACTATGGTACGACGGAGGCATACGACGTGCAGTTCAAGAAAGCCGAAGACGGTCAACTCATCGAGTACATCAGTGCTCCTATCACCGGTGTGACGAAGATCATCGTTACCGCAGAGAATGGTGAAGATACACGTACGTACTCTATCCGCTATCGTTTTTCCGAGCCGCAAGGTGAGAATTACCTCCGCAGCATCAAGTATAAGTATGTCGATGCCAATGGCGTAAGCAAAACGGGTAGCATTGTGCCTAAACTGGGCGATAACAGCATCAGCCTGCCGTATGGTACGCAGTCGTTCGATGTTACAAGCTACGAGCGTAACTACAACGAGCAGTCCGTTCTCTTCTACAACGGAGGTGTACGCCGTGGTGCAACACTCATTGTCAGCGCCAACCGCGAAGGCGAACAGGATGTCGTTTATACCCTCACACCGGATATACCCGAATTGGATACGGTCGGCAAACTCAAAGACCTGACGTTCAAAGGCGTAACCGTGCCGAACTTCCGCCCTGATGTCTATAACTATATCATTTATGTGGACGCAGAGCCGAAAGCAAACGATTTCAAAAAGGCGACATTCGTGCCCAATGCACAAGTCAAAGTATCAACTATTGACAGCAAAAAGAAACAGATCACATTCACCGTCGTTAATGGCGAAACGTATTCTGTATGCTGGTTCTATGACAAAGACGGAAAGTATCAAAAGAATGGTAAGTATTACGATTACCTCGACTTCTCGCAAGATTGGGTGGCAACTACGCCGGCTGCTATGTATAAGGCTACGTTAACGAGCAGTGCAGAACCGACCGGTACACCTCGATCCACAGGATTCAAACCCTATGGTTGGTCAGTGCCCGCTGATTATTGCGCCGGTTTGGAATATGAGATTAATCTTGGCTCGTTAATTGGCAATGTAGTGGATTTGTTCTGGTACACAGGCAAGGAGGTTATTGCAGCCGGAACGAACGGAGCACTGCTGTCAACCATCAACGGTGCAAGTATCAACGGATCTGTGCCGGGGATGATGACGCTGGGCGGTACGATGGCATTAACGCCGGGTAAGAGTGGAGGTTCGACATCGTCTATAAGCTATAATGCAGCCAATTTTATCAAGATGCGCAATACGCCTGACTCTCTGTCTATGCGCTATAAATCATCTTTAAGTGCAATGAATGTTCAGAACTGGTATCTTGAACTCAAGACCGTGGTGGGCACCAATACGACACGTAATAGCACGTTCCAGGGTGATTATAATAATGCATCATGGAGATATGCATCCATTGCGATACCCACCTATACTGCAGCGATGGCTAAATATGCGCTTACCATCAATTCGGCGCATACGGATAATGCAGGGGATATGACGGGGTCGAACACAATCTATACCTCCGATTTGCAGATTGAAAATGTACATTTTGTCTATAACTCCGACTTGACAGCGGCTACCGTCAATGGCAAACCGACAACCTTGTCGAAAGACACTTTCCTTTACCAGCTCTCCGATGGTGAAGATATTGTCGGCGTACCTGATTTGAAGTTCACCGGTAAGGTGCACGATCAGACGCAGAAGATCGAGTGGCTCCACAATGGCGAATGGAAGGACGGCATGCTCACTGCACGCGTAGTGAACTTCGGTGAGAACCGCATAGACAGTACCGTTTATAAAGTAGTGCTCAAGCGCACAGCTGTCACATCGCTCGAATACGCTGTGAACCTTGGTGAAAGTGATTATACGACCACGGTGGTGGGTGATACAACCTACGTCAATATGCCGTTTGGAACAAAAGTGCTGCCGAACCTCAACATAACCCCGAGTAGCATTCACCAGCTCTTCACGATCAACAAGATCGGTAATACGGTCAATGTAACCGTACAAGCTGAGAGCGGTAACCCGAGAACGGATGTATATATCTTCCGCGAGACGAAAACAGCCGATGCATCGCTCGCCAACCTTACCGCTACAGGTCTCAAGCAGAAAGATGATCCTACCAAAGGCTTCGATCCCGAGGTAACGGACTACATAATCACCGCGGAAACAATGCCAGAGGTGAACTTCCTCAAACTACGTACTGAAGACGAGAAAGATCTGGGGCAGATTGTTGTCCTCAAATATACCGCCGAGGGTGCAACCGTTACGGTTACCTCCGGTGACGGCACGGCTGAAAAGATCTATACGATCGCTTTCACGCGGGATTTACCTGCCACTACGGGCATTCTTGCAACCCTGACGCGCAACAACGAACGTCTGTCTGACTTCGATTCCTACAAACTGGATTACACCTATAAGTTCAGCCATAACATTGGCTTTGCACGCCAGGAAGGTCAGGAACACGATCGCATTGTCGAAACCCTAACCGACGACCATGTAACGGTTGCTGTAACAGGTGTGGGCGAGGTTGCCGGAAAAGCATATACCATCACTTATCCGACAGAGCTCTCCTCCGATGCCGATCTGGGCGGAATCCTCATCAACGGTAATCCGTATGAAGAGTTCACGCCGTTGCAGACCAGTTATACCTACGAGTCTGACGATCCCGTGGATGTGCAGTTCATCCTTGACGAGGATGTTCAGACGATGACTATCACTATTGGCAGCGACCAGAGTGGAGTAGAGCAACGGTATTCGATGGCTCGCGCGGTGGTAACTGTCCTGAACATCACAATCACAGCCGAGAATGGCGATACCAAGCAATATACGTTCACTATCCGTCCCGAGAGCTCGGATATAAGTACACTCGAAGGTATAAGCGTGGGCGGCACACCGCTTGAGGACTTCTATCGCGAGAAACTGACATATACCTATGTTATTCCGTCAGAGTCACCCAAACTCAAAGAGCCTGATCTGCCGGAAGTAACTTATACCCTTGGTCAGGAAAGTCAGAATGTATCTGTCGAGCCGGCAAAGAAACTCGGTGACGCAACGCGCATCACTGTTACGCCGGAGAACGGCAACGAGATCGAAGCAAGTATCTACACGATCACCTTCACAGCCGCTCCGTCGCACAATGCCGAACTTGGAAACATCCTTGTCAACGGCGACACGGTCAGCGGATTCAACCCCGCACGTACGTACTATTCTATGCAGGTGTTTGGTGATGACAATGAGGTGAATATTGATTACACCACAGGTGACCCGTTCCAGACTGTTGAGGTCACCGAGGTGAAAGTCGAAGACAGAATCCGCAAGCAAATCAACGTTACCGCACAGGATGGTACAACCACACGTATGTATGAAGTGGAGATCTGGCGCGCCGCTAAGTCCAACAACGCCAACTTGGCGGACATCATGCTCAACAATATGCCGATGAGCGAGTATGCCGAATTGCACCAAATCGAGGATCTGGCATTCAACGCGAAGGTATATTCTTATACGATACCGATGATCAAGAGCGACACGATGCCCGACATCGCAGCTCGTCTGCAAGAAGATGCTCAGAGCGTAGAGATTTCCACAGTCGAGACGGGCAAAGGTACGGTCAAGAAGATCCATGTCATTGCCGAGAACGGCGAGGATTCCAACGATTACCAACTGCTCTTCGCGGTCGAGAAATCCTCCAACACTGCCTTGTCAATGATCCTCATCAACGGCGATTCGCTCGCATCGTTCGACAAGCATGTATTCGAATACAGAATAGCTCTCCCGCTTGGCGAGCGCCGCATACCTTCGGTTGACGCTATCAAGAGCGAGACGATGCAGTCGCTTAATGTCGATACGCTTGACAACGGTATGCGATACGACCTCATAGTCTCTGCAGAGGACGGCACGAAAGTAACCTATAGCTTGATCTTCAGCTTCACGTACTCCGACAACGCCTTGCTCAATCGCATTGTGCTCGACAGTCTGGTAGTCGAAGGCTTCCGTCCGGATTCGTTCTACTATACCTATACGCTGCCTATGGGCGTTCGTACACTCCCGTACATCGACTTTGTGCCGGGTGATCAGTATCAGTTGCCGCAACGTGTAGATACGATCATCACTACATACCGCACTACTTATCAGTGCAAGGTGATGGCTGAGGATAGCTTGCACGCAAATACATATACGGTGATCTGCGAGATCCAGCCGTCCGATGTCGATACCCTCAAGTCCCTCTACATCGTTTCCGGCGAGACATCGCGTATGCTCAAGGGCTTTGACCCGTACGTTGTCAATTACAACGATACGCTGCCTATCGGCATCACCGAACTGCCTTCCGTCGGGTTCATCGAGGGCGATATGTTCCAGACCGTGGATACCGTAACGAACGTTCAAAGCCGTACGATCACCGTCAAGGTGACCGCCGAGGATAGTCACTCGCGTACCTATTCGATCTACTTCGTAGCCGAGCGTAGCCATGAGGCGGCTCTCGAGGGGATATCTGTCGGTGGCAAACCGCTGGAGAACTTCGATCCGCTGAATCCGAAATACACCGTCCGCTTACCATTCGGCACAACAACTCTGCCCAATGTGCTCTATACCAAAGCCGAGCCGGCGCAGAATGTCACCCTCACTGTACAAGACATGCTTGTGCTCATTGAGGTCGTTGCCGAGGATGAGGTAACCAAGTTCACGTATAGCATCAACTTCGTGGTTGACAAGTCTGCCGAGGCGCACTTGGCTTCGCTCGCTGTCGATGGCAAACCGTTTGAAGACTTCCGTTCGGATTCGACATTCTATATCTATTCGCTGCCCTATGGCTCGACCGAGTTCCCCACAGCCGAAGATGTGACGGCTACACCAGTTGATGAGGACGCAGCCGTGCAGGTTACTGTCGAGGGTGAGATCATCACCGTTACCGTACTCGCACCCGACTCCATAACCGAACTGGACTACGTCATTGCCATCGAGGTGGAGCGCTGTGCAATCAACTGGTTGGATACCCTCATGGTCAATGGCTATAACATCAACTTCCACAAAGATACATTGGATTATGTCATTGCCCATCCTATGGGTTCCGACTCCACAGCATTCGTTCATGCCAAGGATGTATGGTACGTGCTTGCTCATCCAACCGAACAGGTGGAAGTCAGTGAGTATGAGGGAACTATCACCATCCAGGTAACGCCCGAGAACCAACGTGATATCCGCGTATATACCATCACGCAGTATATCCGCCTCAACGACAACAGTTACCTTGCTGATCTTACCGTTGGCGGCAAAACGATCAAAGGATTCGCTGACTCGGTATTCGTATATGATTATATCATGAAAGAAGCTGAAGTCATCACGGTCAAGGCTGTGCCGCAAGACTCGCTTGCCGAGGTGGCTGTGCCGCTGTACGTCGAGGGCGAGCCGATGTTCATCACCTGTACAGCGCAAGATGGTTCGACATCTACCTATATCATCAACTTCGCGAAGACTACTATCAACGATGCACAAGATCCTACCCGGAGCGATGTGCTCATCAAGCAGATACCCGGCACGGATCAGATTGCGGCTTACACCATCCGTATGAACACGTGGTTCGCCGTCTATGACCACTACGGACACCTCATGCTCAATACGATGATGCCTGTCTGCAACCCCAATGACGCGAACGTAGTCATCGACCATACAGGACATGAAAAACTCGTGGATGCCAGCGGTGACGGTGTCGTATTCACGCTCCCGACCCACGGACAGACCTTCTTCTACCTCTTCTATACGGGTAACACACGTCTAGAGTCAGGCAAACTCTTCTTGCATTAAGCATGCATCAGTACCTCACTAACAGAGCCTCGCATCAGTGCGGGGCTCTGTTGGTTTGTTGAATGCAAAACGTACGTCTATATCGGGGGATTATCGGGGTTTTATCGGAGTTAAGTCGATCTTTTGCCCTTACGTCGTCTTATGCAACTTTAGTGAGATACGTTTGCGCTCGCGGTCGATACTGAGCACCTCAACCTGTACATGCTCGTGCAGTTGTACGCCTCTGCTTCGCAGTTGTGATACGTGGATCAAGCCGTCCTTGTGAATACCCATATCCACAAACGCACCGAAGTTGCTGATGTTCGTCACGATCCCCGGCAGAGTCATCCCTTCTTGCAGGTCGTCGATCGTGTGTACCTGCTCCGAGAAACGGAACTCCTCTATCTGCTCGCGTGGATCGCGTGAGGGCTTTTCCAGTTCGCGCCATATATCTTGTAGTGTCGGCAGCCCGACTTCATCCGTCACATAATCCTCCAGCCGCACCTCTTTTCCTGCCATTTTGGCTTTCTGCAATGCTGCGGCTATGGCGTAACTCTCGGGGTGAACGGCTGTGTTGTCCAACGGGTTTGTACCGCCTGCAATGCGCAAGAAGCCCGCACACTGCTCAAAGGTCTTAGCACCTAACTTCGGTACTTTCAGTAGTGCCTTCCGGTCTGCAAACGCACCGTTCTCAGCCCTGTAATTGACGATGTTCTGTGCCAGCGTCGAACCCACGCCGGAGATGTACGTCAGCAGGTGCTTGCTCGCTGTGTTCACATCCACGCCCACGTAGTTCACCACGCTCTCTACGGTCTGATCCAGACTCTTCTTTAGTTCCGTCTGATCCACGTCATGCTGGTACTGCCCTACGCCTATGCTCTTCGGGTCGATCTTCACGAGCTCAGCCAACGGATCCATTAATCTGCGCCCTATGCTCACCGCTCCGCGAACCGTCACATCCTCATCCGGAAACTCCTCACGTGCAATCTTCGATGCCGAATACACCGATGCCCCGTTCTCACTCACGACAAAGACCGCTACGCTGTTGGAAGTGTGACCGCTGCGCTGTGTGACCGCTCCGCTGTTGGGTAATGCGTTACGCACAAACGTCTCCGTCTCCCTGCTCGCTGTTCCGTTGCCGATGGCTATCGCTTCGATCTGGTAGTCTTTCAACGCCTTCATTAGTATCGCTTCAGCCTCGCTACGTTTGTTTACAGGCGGGTGAGGGTAAATGGCTGTGTGATACAGCAGGTCGCCTTGCGCTGACAGACACACAAGTTTGCACCCTGTCCTGAATCCCGGATCAAGAGCCAGCACACGCTTCTGCCCTAACGGGTTTTCCAACAGCAGTTGCCTCAGGTTGTCGGCAAACACGCGGATTGCTTCCTTGTCAGCTCTCTCTTTCGCCGCTGCGGCTGTCTCGGTCTCTATTGCCGGTTTGAGCAGACGTTTGTAACTGTCCTCCATCGCCAGTTCGACTTGGTATGCGGCATCGGTGTTGTTCTTCAGCCACAGGTGCGCCAACTTATCCAGTGCTTTCTCTTCGTCGCAGGATATATCCACGCGCAAGAACCCTTCGTTCTCTGCCCGCCGGATTGCCAGCAGCCGGTGCGAACTGATGCGCTTGAGCGGCTCTTCGACCTTAAAGTATTCGCGGTAGTTCATCGCCTCTTGTGCACGCTGTTCGGTCAGTTGTTTCACTTCCTTGGTGCGGATCATCGCCGTATAACTGAACTCACGGCGCACGGCGTTACGTGATCGCTCGTCGATGCTTATCTGCTCGGCTATGATGTCCCGTGCGCCTTGCAATGCGTCATCCGCGTTGCCGTACTTTTGCGCCTCGCGGCGTACATCCGTGCGACCGTCCTGACGCATCAGCAGGTCTGCCAACGGCTCTAATCCCGCCTCGCGCGCCTTGTCGGCACGTGTCTTGCGGTGCGGCTTGTAGGGGTGGGAGATGTCTTCCAGCTCCACGCCGTCCTCGCACGCCTCTATCCTCGCCCTCAACTCGTCCGTCAACTTGCCTTGCTCTTCTATCGTGCTCAGCACCGTCTGCTTGCGTTGCTCCAACTCCTCCAGACGGCTGTTCTCTGCCTCGATCTGTGCTATCTGCACCTCGTCCAGCGAACCCGTACGTTCCTTTCTGTATCGCGCTATAAACGGTATGGTCGCACCCTCACGCAGCAACCCGATCACTGCCTGCACCTGTTTCTCGCCGATTCCCAACCGACGACTGATAATTCCTGCTATATTCATTTTTGTTCTGTTTAATCTTGTTAAATCTGTGAACATTTTACCCTGCAAATTTACGAAATTTAAGCCAAAAAAGCAAATAATTCGTAATAAAAGTAAAATATTTTATAAAATATTTGCATTTTTCATTTATTTTTTGTACCTTTGTGGCGAAAATGCATAGGAGTAACCTAACTAATCCTATTTCGTATGCAAACACGAATTTTTCATACATTTCTGATGTGCCTGCTGATGCTGGTATTTCCGTTTGTGTCTGCAATGGCGCAATCCGGAGATGATCCGGATTCGCCTACTGTGCCGCCTTTCCCCGATGATCCGGGAGAATTGGTGTACGTACCGCCTGTTGTGATTATCATGGGCGATACCATTACGCCCGATCCCGAAGACACCACTACGGTTGTGCCGGAGATCATCGACGTAAGCCCGGATGGCGACTCGACGATGACCTACAACACGGTAGATAACGTGCTGACTCTCTCGTCTGCCAACTATGAGGACACTACCAGCAACTCGCCTGTCATCAGTTACTCGGGTTCAGACCCGTTGGTGATTGAGATCTGCGATTCGTCGTCTATCACGGCGGATACGATCATCTCTTCGACTTCGGATATTGTGATCACCGGCGATGGTTCGCTCGATATAGTCGGTGCTGTACCTATCATCGGTGTACCCGAGGCAAATATCACGTTCGACTCGGTTACCATGCACGTCAGTTCAGTCGGCACGCCGGCTGCTGTGCGCCGTTACATCAGGAGAATCATCAAGCTCGATGAGACAGGAGGTCCTGCTCTGTCAGGCTTTGGCTCAACGGACTTCAACAAGGTTGATGTATCACCGTCGGATGCTATGTACGGTCCGATTCCGGGCTCTGATGGCGAGGATATGAACTGCTTGTATGTCAACACGGAGAATGGTCCCGAAGCCGTTACGGAGTTCGATCTTACCGCCAAACCCGACGAACATGTCGCAGTGGAAAATGTCAAGCTGCGCCGCGAACTCGACATCAACGCGCCGATGTATAATATCCTCGGTTTGCCGGTGGATGCAACGTACCGTGGTATAGTTATCCAAGCCGGACAAACCTATCTGCTCAAATAAATAGGAGCGTTAATCGCAAAAATATTAGTTATAAATTGTTAACTATTAATTTTTTAATCATATGAAAAAGCTCTTTACCTTATTTGCCGTTCTTGGCATTCTGTCCGTAGCAGCCGTCAAGGCGCAGGATTTCCCGGGTGATCCGGGTGAACTTAAGGTTGACTTGAACCTTTATGCCTCCGATATGGAGATTCAGGAAGACTCCCTCGAGGGCTATTTCCCGCTGGGTGGTGGTGTGTATGACGCCGGCACTACAGTGGAGATCTCTGCACGCGAAATACCCGGCTACATCTTCGCCTATTGGAGCGACCAGGATCCGTCGCAGACTCGCCAGATCGTAGTCAACGAGTCAATGACGCTCGTGGCTCTGTATCAGCACGATATGTACATGATTTCGTTCGTCGATGATGATGGCACGCCGGTAACTTCCGGTCAGTATTACTATGGCGCCGAGGTTAACGAGCCCGATGCTCCTTACAGAGAGAATACGGCTCAATACACCTTCAACTTCCGTGGTTGGAACCCCGAGGTAATTCAGGTTGAAGGTCCGCAGACTTATACGGCTGTGTGGGATACGATCGTCAACAAGTACGAGATCAAGTTCCTCAACTGGAACGGCGAGGAGTTGCAGTCCGACAGCATCGAGTACGGCGTAGTGCCCGAGTACCACGGCAACGATCCTGTTCGCGAAACGGCGGAAGGTATCGAATATACGTTCTCCGGCTGGGCTCCCGAACCGGTGGCTGTAACGGAAGACGCACAGTATATCGCGCAGTTCACCAGCCAGGATATTGAGTTCACCGTTCACTTCCTGCTCTACGAGCGTGATAGCGTTATTCTCGCGCATTACAACGACCAACTCGATCTGTATGCCGAGCCTGCTGAGAGCGACCACTTCGTTAAGTGGAGCGACGGCGAGCTGGACAACCCGCGTCTCGTGAATATTGTTAGCGATACGACCTTCCAGGCATTGTTCGGTGTGAACAGATACGAGATCACGTTCTACAACTGGGATGAGACGATCCTGCAACAAGACTCACTCGATCACGGCACGATGCCGCAGTTCCGCGGTGAAGAGCCTACACGTGCTGACGTGGAAGGTCAGAGCTTCACGTTCTCTGGCTGGTTCCCGCAGGTTGAGGTGGCTACATCCAATGCAAGCTATACTGCGCAGTTTACCCAAGAGGCTATCCAATATACCGTAACCATCGTTCTGGATAAGGACACAACCTACCAAGAGGCTACGTATGGTATGCAGCTCACCCTGAATGCTCAGGACAACGACGAGCGCCACTTCCTCCGTTGGCAGGATGGCGAGGAGTCGGCTGGTCGTCAGGTAATCATCGTTAGCGACTCTACGTTCGTGGCTCTCTACAGCGACTCGCATGTAGATCTTGAGATCGCAGCTAACCAGTGGAACTTCCTCTGTCTGCCCGAGAAGACCCAAGGCGGTGAGTGGCAGCTCAGCGAGATGAACATCAACGAACTGACCGACGTTTCATGGGGTACGTACAACGGTGCTGTCCGTGCCGCATCACGCTCCGGTTGGGAGAACGTAGTGCCCTCCGAAGCCAAGAAAGGATTTATCATCTACAGCTCTATCGCAGGTCGTCTGCGCCTGGCTGTCTATGCCGAGAATATCAGCCAGACCAGCGTTTCTACCGAGTTGAATGCGTACGAGTCTGTTCACCCGGAGAACGCTAACTGGAACTTCGTAGGTAACCCGATCAATGCCGAGATGGGTGCGGAGAATATCGTCGTAACCGGCACAGAAGAGCCTACCGCTACTATCTGGAACGGCACAGCGTACGACAACCTGCTCATCACCAGTGGTGACTTCCGTGTTCAACCGCTGCAGGCATTCTTTATCCAGACCTCCGGCGCAGGACAGTTGACGTTCAGCAATAGCGGTAATGGTGGCATGAATATCGATCCTATTCCTGGTGGCAACGATGGTGGACAACCAAGTGGCGCTCCGGCACGTGCTCCGCAGGTGGAGGAGAACAGTCGCATCGATATCCACGCTACAGCCGGTGGTTATACCGACAAGTCGCGTGTGATCTTCCGCGCTAACTCCAGCGTTAAGTACGAGGCTGGTCGTGACGCATCGAAGTTCATCACTTCGACCGCTCCTATCCAGATGTACTTCCTCGACGTCGATAACATCCAGTGCGCACAGATGGTTCGTCCTGCAGGTGACGACAATATGCGTCTCGGCTTCATGATGCGCAACGCCGGTGACATCAACATCAGTATGCCGGTATTCGCGGACAGCTATGAGCTCTACGACGCTCTCGCCGACCGTGCTTACGACCTGAGTGAGACCATCACGATCTACTCCGAGAAGGGTACGTTCAACGACCGTCTGATGCTCCGTCCTATCTACCGCATGCCGACGGCTGTTGATAACACCGCTGCACCGACCGTGACTACCAAGGTGCTCATCAACGACCAACTTTACCTGATCCGTGACGGCAAGATGTACTCCGTTCAAGGTCAAGTGGTACGCTAACATCAAACGCGCAGCATCAAACGCGAAGCATCAAACGCGAAGCATTAAACAACATCAAACTGAATTCTGAATCCTGAATCCTGAATTCTGAATACTAAAAAAACCGCTGTCCCCTCAGGGAGGGCACTGAAAAAGGTAGCCTTTTAGAACGGAGCTATAAAAAAGAAGGGATTGTAACGCTTTTACGTTGCAGTCCCTTTTTTGATTATTTTCGTAAAAAAGATGTTATAGGGAGTCATATGCGCTCCATAATGGTCGCATAGGGTGATTTGGGGTGTAAATTGAGGGGTATTTCCTCTTATTTGGACTCCGCGAGCAGTTTGATAATACGTTTCACATTCGCAGCAAACATAGTTATAGCACCCTGCATCTGCATGGCGTCCATTCCGTATGATTCTGCTCGCGCGTATC
>CAJOFU010000007.1:8828-45684 GCA_905233935.1 Paludibacteraceae bacterium | reverse complement strand
GTTCGCCGGTGAAGACCTTGGCACCGATCTGCTCGCCGAGAACACGGAGTTGCTCAATAGCGGCGGGACGATAGACGTCGTCGGCAACAAGCATCACTTTCTTGCCTTTCTTTGTCTGGAGGAAGTTGGCGAGCTTGGCGGCAAAGGTTGTCTTACCCGAGCCTTGCAGACCGGAGAGAAGGATGATGGCGGGATTGCCTTTGAGGTTGAGTTCGGAAGCTTCGGAGCCCATGAGGGCAGCGAGTTCGTCGTGGGTGATCTTGACCATCAACTGCCCCGGACGCACAGCGGTCATGACGTTCTGACCGAGGGCTTTTGCCTTAACGGCATCGGTGAACTGCTTGGCAGTCTTGTAGTTAACGTCCGCCTCAAGCAGGGCTTTGCGGATGTCCTTAACGGTTTCGGCGATGTTGATCTCGGTGATACGTCCTTCGCCTTTCAGTATCTTGAACGACCGTTCCAGTCGTTCGCTTAGGTTGTCAAACATAGAGATATTTACTATTTACGTCAGCCAAACTTGGCTGACAACACTATACAAAATATTGCTTACGCACAAATCGGCTTGCAAAGGTACAAAAAATATTTGATATTTGCAAATAAAAAATGGAGTAAACGCATATTTTTGTAAAAAAAGCAGAAAAAACTTGCAAATGTCAAAATAATTTCGTAACTTTGTACGTTTTTTGCAATGTGAAGATCTTTTAGGTCAACTATTAAAGACAATTAAAGACAATTGCAATGGATATTTAGGTTCACAGATTGAACAGATTGAACAGATTGCTAAAGAAATATAACTCATTAATCATGAAAAAACACATAACTTTTGCGATTGCGCTGGTAATGATGGCGCAAGTGGTTTGGGCGGCAACAGTCACCCAACCGAGTGAGATTCCCGCTTATTGGTCGTCGGTTGACGGCAAGTCGGGCAGTGCATTATGGTCGGCGATAAGTTCGCAGACCAATAAAGGGTACAGTTCAATCGGTTACAATGGTCTGTGGACTGCGTACGGCAAGACGGATGTTTACCCGACTGATCCCAATCACCCGGATTACGTATCCGGCAGAGCCGGAAAGATCTGGGATATGTACGGTGACTGCGTATTTACTTATGGCGACGACAAATGCGGTAGTTACAGTAAAGTTTGCGACTGCTACAACCGCGAGCATAGTATCCCGCAGAGTTGGTGGGGAGGCGGTACAGGCGGTATAGGTTGCGACATCTTCCACCTGTTACCGACTGACGGCAAGATCAACGGTGTACGCAGCAACGACGAGTTCGGCATAGTAAACGGCGGCACGGATTGGAACGGAAACAAATCCGGTACAGCGGGCAGCTGGTCAACAGACAAAAAAACCATCGCGTCGGAAGCCGGAGAGGTAGTGAACGGTTCGGGTAATGTATTTGAACCGCTGGACAAGTACAAAGGCGACTTTGCGCGCGGATATATGGGTACGATTGTCAAATGGCAGCAAGCGAACCTGACGAGCGGGAACAGTTTCTTTTCCGGCAAATATGATGCAGCAAACTACTACGGTCTGAAGAAGAAAGCTGTAGTGTTGCTGATGAAGTGGCACAGAGAAGATCCTGTGAGTCAAAAGGAGATAGACAGAAATAACGGCATCCAAGCCACGCAAGGCAACAGGAATCCGTTTATCGACTATCCGTATCTGGCGGAATATATATGGGGTGAGCACGCAGGCGAGACGGTGGATATGAGCAAGTTGATGGCATCGACCGATCCGGAGTTTGTACCGGGGCAGAGCGACGGTTCACGCGAAGGTTCATCGCCGGTTGATCCTCCGACGCCGACACAGAAATATACGGTAACATGGTCGGCAAACGGCGAAGAGATTCATTCCGTTGAAATTGCAGAGAACGAAAAGGTAACCTATCTGCCCACTGCTCCGGCATCGTGTTCGTCAGAGAGCACGGAGTTCATGGGCTGGGCTGACGCACCGATCTCCGGCACGACAGACGACGCGCCTGTTCCACTCTACACGAAAGTGACAGAGATCCCTGCCGTGACAGAGGATGTGACGTACTATGCTGTTTATGCACACGCCGGTGAGGGTGAGGGGGCAGCAGCAATGACCTACACCTACGCTGTCGGAAACGAAGCAGAGGGTTGGACGAATACCGCCAACTTGACAAACGGAAGTTTCTGGTTGTTGGAAACAGGCAAGACTATCGTATCGCCGGAGATCGACCTGATGAAACTGGAAAAAATCACCGTGAAGATGCGTACTTACGGCGGCACACAATACGACCAACTGGATATCCATGAGGAAAGCGGCAAACTGGCGTCAATTGAAGCGACAAATGGCAAAACGCTGACCGAATATGAGTGGATCAACAACCTGTACATCGCAGGTAACTCCGCTCTGACATTCTCAAGCAGTTACGGTTCGCAAAAAGGTATAGGAATCGCTTCCATCGCGATTGAAACCCGAGGAGCAACAGTAACTTATGACCGGTATATAACGAGCTGTCAAGGCACGACAGAGGTTGTGGCTGTACAGACAGACGCTCCGGCAAAGAAAGTGCTGATAGGCGGAGAGTTGTATATCTTTGTGGGTGAGCAGTTGTTTACCGTGCAAGGGCAACGGGTTAAATGAAAAATTAAAAATGCAAAATGCAAAATTATATCGTGAAGAGGTATATTGTAATCATATTGGCGTTGGTGGCACAGATGGGGTTCGCCAATGTCGTGACGGGCGTTGCGTCAATCCCTGACGGGTATTACGACGGCGTGAGCGGGAAGAAAGGCGCGGAAAATATATTGAATGCGTTGCAGACCTGTATATCCAAGAATTACAACGATATCTCGTACAAAGGGTTGGAGCCGCACTATCTGAAGACGGACTTCTATGCCGATACACTATGGGATATGTATTCGACCTGCAACTTTACGTACGACATGGCGAATATTCCGCAGAAATATGTGTGCGACGGCTGGAACAAAGAGCACGTTGTCTGTCAGTCATGGTTGGGTAGTGGTCCGATGGTATCGGATATGTTTAATGTGTATCCGACTGATGCGCGTGTGAACAATCTGCGTTCGAACTACCCGTACGGCGTAGTGGGTACAAACAAAGGTATAAGCAACGACCCCGAGCATCACGCATTGGGTAAGTTGGGGACATCAGCCCTAACGGGTGCGGGGAGCAATACCGTTTATGAGCCGGACGACCGATACAAAGGCGACTTTGCGCGTACGTTCTTTTATATGGTTGCACGTTATCGCGACAAGACGCTGAACAACGGCGAAGGTTCATCGATGTTCACGTCAAGCCCGACGAATCTGACGAGTTATAGTCTGTCGTTTTTGCTGGACTGGCACCGAAACGATCCTGTGAGCATGAAAGAGGTGGACAGAAACCAGGGCGTATATGGTGAGCAGAACAACCGCAACCCGTTTATCGACTACCCGGAACTCGTGGAGTATATTTGGGGCAACAAGATAGGGCAACAAGTTGACTTGAGCACAATGACTCCGACTTGCGAAAGCCTCACTCCTACCCCACAGACAACCACCAAATACGGCGTAACGTGGATGGTGGATGGCGTGGAGTTGTACACCGATTCAGTGGTTGAGGGCAAGAAACCAAGTAAACTGCCCGCTGAGCCGCAATCGTGCTCAGAGACGAGTGAGAGTTTCTACGGCTGGGCAGGAGGTTCTTGGGACGGGGTATTGCCTAACTACCTGCCGATGGATATCGATGAGTTCTCGAACATTGATTATATGCCGGCTGTGCTGTTTGACGTGACGTACCACGCCGTGTTTGCGCACGTAGAGAAAGAGCAAGGTCAAGGTGCGGTAACGGCAACACAGGACTTCAGCAGTTATAAGCGCGGCAATGCTGTGACACAAGAGAAAGCCGGGAATGTGACCATCACGTTCAACAAGGCAGGTGCAAGCAATGCTACTACCTATTACACAGAAGTGCGCTGCTACGCCAAGTCAACGATTGTGTTCACTGGAGCGCAAATGTCAGAGATTGTGTTCACCCCGGGCACAAACGACAAGGGCAACAAACTCTCGCCGAACACCGGTACAATGGTTAACGACAACAAGTGGACAGGAAACGCTTCGTCGATAACGTTCACGGTAGGCGGCGACAACGGTTACAAGGGAATAGGTGAGATTACCGTGACCTACGAGGATAATACTGTGGTAACCGTCTATAGCGACTATCTAACAAACTGCGGGACAGCAACGGAGGTCAGCAACCATGTGGTTGATATGCCAGCAGCAAGGAAAGTGCTGCGTAACGGGCAACTGATCATCATTGTGGATGACAAAGAATACAATATCTTAGGTTTCTAAACATGAGAAAAACACTATTTATACTCATCAGCCTTGTACTGTGTGCCTCTTTCGCGCTGGCGGAAGAGATGCCGGAAGGCTACTACGATGCCGTGAACGGGACAAAAGACGGCGAACTGAAAGGAACGTTGAAGACGATTATTCGCGGCCACACAGTTATGGCGTACGGCAGTGGAAGTAACTCGTCGTGGTACGTGTTCTACTACTCCGACCAAGACGAGAACGGCTACTGCATGGATATGTATTGCGACGACTGGAAGAAGTTCGGTGCACCGGGTGATGCTGTTTCCGGCTGCAATGTGGAGCACAGTTTTGCCAAGAGTTGGTGGGGAGGTGCAAAGAATGATGCCTACAAGGACTGCTACCACCTCAATCCTTCGAATAGTACGGCGAACAGTGCGCGCAGCAATTATCCGCTCGGCGTGCCGGTGAAGGAAATAAAGACTTCAGGCTCATTGAAGATAGGAAAGATACATCATGAGGCGTTGAATGTGGATTTCAATGTGTTTGAGCCGAAAGACGAGTACAAAGGAGATTTTGCGCGTGCATATTTCTATATGGCAACGTGCTACGGCAAGGATATCAACGGCAACTATGACCCGACTATATGTTCGGCTTATCAAGGCTGGCGTCTTGACAACAGTGATGTCGGTTCGAAGTTCGCTATGCAGAACGACAACTATCTGGAATTTCAGCCGTGGGAACAAGAGGTGTTGATTACGTGGCACCGGCAAGACCCCGTGAGCGTGAAGGAGATCAAACGTGCGGACGCGGTGAGCAACTTCCAACATAATAGGAATCCGTTTATTGATTACCCGTTCCTTGCGGAATATATTTGGGGCGATCACGCGGGTGAAGAGGTGAATATGGCACAACTGATTGCCTCGTTTGAGGAAGGGTTCATCCCGGGTGAGAGCAACGGTTGGCGTGACGGCGACGTACCGGTAGTCGTGAAGCCAAAGTACGGCGTAACGTGGATGGTAGATGGCGAGGTTGTACGTCTGGATTCAATCGTGGAGAACAAGAAAGTAACTGCCCTACCCGATGCACCCGAGTCGTGTTCGATAGAGAGCAACGTGTTTATGGGTTGGACGAGAACGCCTATCCAAGGCGCAAGCGATGATGCACCCGAAGTACTCTACACGAAGGTTGCTGAGTTGCCGGTTGTGACGGAAGATATAAGCTATTATGCGGTATTTGCGAAAGAGACTACAGAATCAGGTTCTGCACCGGCCGTATATACCTACGATGCCGAACATGAACAAGGCTGGACGAACACAGGCACGGACAAAGGTTCATATTGGCTGTTGGATTCGGGCAAAGAGTTGACCTCACCGGCTGTTGATTTGTCAGGCTTGAGCACTATTACAGTGAACATCGGCACGTACGGAGGCAAAGAGAATAACACGCTACGCATCAAAGCAAACGGAGCGGATATAGGCTCTATCACGACAACCAATGGTAGCACACTGACCGAGTTGACATGGGCGAACAGCGCATCGCTGAGCGGTATTGCGCCGATTACGTTCTATAGCAGTTACGGAACAAACAAAGGAATCCGTATCTCGTCAGCTACCATCAATGCGACGGGTGCAAGTACCTCGTACAACAGGTATATCACCTCGTGCGACGGGACGACGGATGTTATGATTCTACCCGCAGCGCCGGCAGCAAAGAAAGTGCTACGTGACGGACAACTGATAATTATCTACAACGGACGCGAGTACAATATACTCGGGCTGTAAGGCACAATAAGCAACAAAGTACAAACCTAAAAAATAAACAATTTATAAAACAACACGATTATGAGTGAAGATGCAACTATTGAAAAAACCATCGTAATAGATGAACAGAGGCAAGCCGTAGTAGGCGAACTGATGCGTAACGTATATCTGTGGATGACCGGCGGCTTGGCGCTGACCGGAGCCATTGCATGGATGGTAGCCAACTCACCCGATATGCTCCATCTGATCTACGGCAGTAATGCCGTACTCTATGGACTGCTGATTGCAGAAGTGGTGTTTGTTGTCATACTGAGCGCAGCTATCAACAAAATCAGATTCCTTACAGCCGCCATTCTATACGTGCTCTACTGCGCGCTAAACGGCGTAACACTAAGTTCGATCTTCCTTGCATATACAACAGAAAGTATCGGACAGATCTTCTTCGTTACTGCAGGTGCTTTCGCCATCCTTGCAACTATCGGAACAGTCACTAACAAGGATCTGAGCAAACTCGGCACGTTCCTGATCATGGCACTGGGAGGACTGATTATAGCTTCCATAGTAGGGCTTGTTATGGGCAAACCGGAAAGTATATGGATGTCCGTAATCGGTGTGATAATTTTTGCCGGATTGACTGTTTATGACGCTCAGAAGATACGCCTGCTGATGATGAACGAAGAGACCGTGAACGAAGGAAATATGAAACTGGCACTACTGGGTGCACTCTCATTGTACCTCGACTTCATCAACCTGTTGCTCAGACTGCTGAGTTTGTTCGGCAAAAGAAAATAAACAAACTATACAACAAAATATACAATTATGGCAGAAGAAAAAATTCCCGTTAACCTGTTGGCAGACTTTCCGCCCATCTCTGCAAAGACCTGGAAGGAAAAGATCATTGCTGACTTGAAAGGCGCCGACTTCGACAAGAAGCTCGTTTGGCGCACTCCGGAAGGCTTCAATGTGCAGCCTTTCTACCGTCGTGAGGACTTGAAGGGTCTGAAGACGACCGTTTCCGCTCCGGGACAATTCCCGTACGTGCGCGGAACACGTACAAACAACGAGTGGGATATCCGTCAGAACATCTGCGCTTGCCAGAATGCACGCAAGGCGAATCAGAAGGCTCTGGAGGTTTTGAACAAAGGTATCAACTCAATCGGTTTCTGCTTGAACAAAGAGAAGCTGTCATACCGGTTCATCAAGACGCTGCTCAATGAGATCCGCATTGACATTATCCCTGTGAACTTCTCGATTTGCGCCTGCAAGGCTCCCGAGTTGGCGAACATCCTCGTTCGTTATATCGGTCGTGAGTACAAGGGCACAGACATCAAACTGTTCCGCGGCTCGATCAATGTTGACCCGATCAAGGCAATGCTGATTAAGGGCAAACCGCTGAGCCGTGAGCAAGTGAGTGAGAAGATCGCTGCTGTAGTGAAAGCCGCCAAGTCGCTGCCTAACTACCGCGTAGTAGCTGTTGACAGCGTTGTGCTGAACAACAGTGGTGCTTACGCAGCTCAGGAGCTGGCATACGCCTTGGCTTGGGGTGCAGAGTACATGACGATGCTGACCGAAGCCGGTGTGCCTAACTACCGCGCTGCTAACGCTATCCGTTTCAATATGGGTATCGGTGGCAACTACTTTATGGAAATTGCCAAGTTCCGTGCAGCCCGTCTGCTGTGGGCTAAGATCGTTGAGGCTTACAAGAACCCGATCTTTACGACCGCGCTGAAGAACGCTGCGAAGATGAACGTCAGCGCCGAGACGAGCAAGTTCAATATGACGATCTTTGATGCTTATGTTAACCTGCTCCGTTCGCAGACCGAGACGATGAGTGCTGCATTGGCTGGCGTAGATGAGATCACCGTAACGCCGTTTGACGTGACCTACGAGAAGCCGACGGACTTTGCCGAGCGTATAGCCCGTAACCAACAGCTCTTGCTCAAAGAAGAGGCACACTTCGACAAGATCATCGACCCTGCCGGCGGTTCGTACTATATTGAGAACCTGACAGCATCGATTGCTGCCGAGGCTTGGAAGCAGTTCCTGGCTATTCAGGAGCAAGGCGGCATGTATCAGATGGTAGCCGAAGGCAAGGTTCAGGAGCATATTGCTGCAAACCTGAAGGCTCGCTTGGGCGATGTAGCCAAACGCAAAGAGGTGCTGTTGGGAAGTAACCAGTTCCCGAACTTCACGGAGACTGCTGCGAAGAAGATCAAAGCCAACGCAGGTGCTTGCAGCTCGATCTGCACATGCAAAGACAAACCCGCCGAGGCAAGCCATTGCGGTTGTGACGGCAAGTGTGAGAACGCATTGCCTACCCTGCCCGTGGCTCGTGCTGCCGAGGAGTTTGAGACGCTTCGTTTGGAGACCGAAGCAAGCAAGAAGCAACCTGTTGCGTTCATGCTGACCATCGGCAACCTCGTGATGCGTATTGCTCGTGCACAGTTCTCATGCAACTTCCTTGCGTGCGCGGGATATAAGGTAATAGACAACAACGGTTTCAAGACCGTTCGCGAAGGCATCAAGGCTGCCAAGAAAGCCAAAGCCGACATTATCGTGCTCTGCTCCAGCGACGACGAGTACGCAACCTTCGCTCCCGAAGCATGGAAAGTGCTCAGCAAGATGGACGAGCAGAAACGTCCGATGTTCATCGTTGCCGGTGCTCCGGCATGCATGGAGGATTTGCAGAAACTCGGCATCGAGAACTTCATCCATGTACGCGTGAATGTCCTTGATACACTGAAAAAGTTTAACGCCCAACTCCTTAAAAAGTAACAGCAATGAAACCAGATTTTAAGCAAATAGACATCAAACAGGTTTCAGCCTCTAAGGTGCTGGGACCTAACACAGCAGATTGGCAGACGCCGGAGCTTATCGACGTCAAGCCGATCTATACCAAAGAAGATTTGAAAGGCATGGAGCACCTTGACTACGTGTCAGGTATTCCTCCGTTCCTTCGTGGTCCGTATAGCGCAATGTACCCGCTGCGTCCTTGGACTATCCGTCAGTATGCAGGCTTCTCGACCGCAGCCGAGAGTAACGCGTTCTATCGCCGTAACCTCGCTTCCGGTCAGAAAGGTCTGTCAGTAGCCTTCGACCTGCCGACACACCGCGGCTACAATGCCGACAATATGCGTGTAGTAGGTGACGTAGGTAAAGCAGGTGTATCGATCTGCTCGCTGGAGGACATGAAGGTGCTGTTCGCAGGTATTCCTTTGAACAAGATGTCCGTGTCTATGACGATGAACGGCGCTGTGCTGCCTATCCTTGCGTTCTATATCAACGCAGGTCTGGAGCAGGGAGCCAAACTCGAAGAGATGGCAGGAACGATCCAGAACGATATTTTGAAAGAGTTCATGGTGCGTAATACGTATATCTACCCGCCTAAGTTCTCGATGAAGATCATCGCCGACATCTTTGAGTACACCTCGCAGAATATGCCGAAGTTCAATAGTATCTCTATCTCGGGTTACCACATGCAAGAAGCCGGTGCAACCGCCGACATCGAGCTGGCTTACACGCTGGCTGATGGCATGGAGTACCTGCGCGCAGGTGTGAATGCCGGCATGGATGTGGATACGTTCGCTCCGCGTCTGTCGTTCTTCTGGGCTATCGGTATGAACCACTTCATGGAGATCGCGAAGATGCGTGCAGGTCGAATGTTGTGGGCAAAGATTGTGAAGTCGTTCGGCGCGAAGAACCCGAAATCTATGGCACTGCGTACGCACAGCCAGACGTCAGGCTGGTCACTCACCGAGCAAGACCCGTTCAACAACGTAGGTCGTACCTGTATCGAGGCTATGGGCGCTGCATTGGGTCACACACAGTCGTTGCACACCAACGCATTGGACGAGGCTATCGCCCTGCCGACGGACTTCAGCGCACGTATCGCTCGTAACACGCAGATCCATATTCAAGAGGAAACGAAAGTCTGCAAGGAGATCGACCCGTGGGGCGGCTCGTACTACGTAGAGGCTCTGACCAAAGAGCTTATGGACAAAGCGTGGGCACACATCCAGGAGATCGAGAAACTCGGCGGTATGGCTGCTGCTATCGAGACCGGCGTACCTAAGATGCGTATCGAGGAAGCCGCAGCACGTACGCAGGCACGTATCGACTCGGGCAATCAGAAGATCATCGGCGTGAACGAGTACCGTCTGGATCACGAAGACCCAATCGACATCCTCGAGATCGATAACACTGCCGTTCGTACCGAGCAGGTGGAGCGTCTGAAAGAACTCCGCGCTAACCGCGACGAGGCAGCCGTTCAGGCAGCGCTCGCCGAGATCACGAAGTCCGTTCAAGCTTGGGCTGACGGAGGCAAGGGAGAGAACCTCTTGGCTCTGGCAGTCAAAGCAGCCGGTCTACGCGCATCGCTCGGCGAGATCAGTGATGCCTGCGAGAAGGTCGTAGGACGTTATAAAGCAACCATTAGAACTATTTCAGGCGTGTACGCAGCAGGAACAAAGAACGACAGCGACTTCCAGGAAGCCTGCCGTCTGACGGCAGAGTTTGCCAAGAAAGAAGGTCGTCAACCCCGTATCATGATTGCCAAGATGGGTCAGGACGGCCATGACCGTGGTGCCAAGGTTGTAGCTACCGGCTACGCAGACTGCGGCTTTGACGTGGATATGGGACCGTTGTTCCAGACTCCGGAAGAGGCAGCCAAGCAGGCTGTGGAGAATGACGTTCACGCACTGGGTGTATCGTCGCTCGCAGCAGGTCACAAGACCTTGATTCCGCAAGTGATAGCCGAACTCAAGAAACTCGGTCGCGAGGATATCCTCGTTACCTGCGGCGGTGTAATTCCCGCTCAAGACTATGACTTCCTCTACAAAGCCGGTGTTGCTGCTATCTTTGGCCCCGGTACTCCGGTTGCCTATAGCGCGAAGGTTGTTATGCAATTGCTGATGCAAGAGTGATAACGAGTGAAAGAGTGAAAGAATTAATGAGTGAAAGAGAGCAGCTTGCGGGTTGCTCTCTTTTGTTTGGTGCAAATGGGCAAACTACAATGCGCTGGGTGCGTAAGTGCGGTAAACGGTTAAGAAGTTAAACTGTTAAGGAGGGTGTGACATGGATCCATGTCATGCCCTCTTGGTTTTTGCACGGGAAATGGCGCGCTAAGCGCGAAATGTAAAATATTGTAGAAAGTAGAATAATGTGGAATAATGTACAATATAATGTACAAAAATGGGTAAGAATGCACTGTGGTGAGGAAAAGGGGTGGAAATATTTGGAAAAGTCGGAAAAATTCATTATCTTTGTACTCGCGTTCGATAAATAAACGTATAGAAAAAGGGAAACGAATATGAAAGTAAAATGGACATTGCTATTAGATGAAGCGAAAGGCGGGATAGATCCGAAGCATTATGCGCGGCACATTCCTGGAAACGGGGAGTGGGCGTCAGTGTGCAACAAGCCTGAACTAAGTAAGAAGACAAAAAAGAAAAAAGCCGAGATGCATCAGGTGACGGATTTCAATCAGATGATTGCGGAGAGCAAGAAGATCAAGGAATCGCCGGAGAGGCAGGCGGCTTGGACTGCGCAATATGAGGCGGATAAACGCAAAGCTAAAAGGCATAACAAGCCAATACAGGGGCGATTGACGGACTATATAAGGCATAATGTGAGCGAGATGCTCAAACGAGGTGAGGAAGTGAGGCCTTAGGGTACTCTGGGAGTAGTGATGTTGTAGTGAGCATACATTGAGCATATATTGAGCATACATTGAGCATACATTGAGCATACATTGAGCATACATTGCAAGACCGATGGAAGAGCGGGAAAAGGACAATAATCCGCCAAACTTTGCGGATACAAAAAAAGAGAAAGCAGCGCATCAGAAATGGTGCGCTGCTTTGGTTGTAATGGGATTGATCCGCCATGTATGGCGGATGCAAGAAAAGTAGAAATGGGGATTTTACAGGCACTACGGGGCATTTTAGAGGGGTGTGTATTTTTTTTTGCAAAAAAATTTGCATATTTCAAAAATTATTTGTATATTTGCAGTCGCAAATTGTGAAAGAAATGACGAGACACGAACAATTGATTGCTGCTTTGCAGCATAATTTTGGTTTTGACAACTTCAAAGGCAACCAAGAAGCCATCATCAACAACGTAATGGATGGCAAGAATACTTTTGTGCTGATGCCTACCGGCAGCGGTAAGAGTCTTTGTTATCAGTTGCCGGCATTGATGATGGACGGAGTGGCGATTATTATATCCCCGCTGATTGCGCTGATGAAAAACCAAGTGGACGCTATCCGCAGTTATTATGACGAGGACAGCGTAGCGCACTTCATCAACTCCTCGCTCTCGCGGCCGGAGATTCACGCCGTACATGATGATATAATCAACGGCAAGACCAAACTGCTATACATGGCACCTGAAGGCTTGCAAAAGCAAGAGAACGTGGAGCTTTTGCAGGGAGTGAAGGTCAGCTTCTACGCCATTGACGAGGCTCACTGTATATCCGAGTGGGGACATGACTTCCGTCCGGAGTACAGGAACATCCGTCCGCTGGTAGAGAGGATCGGTATAGCCCCGATCATCGCGCTTACTGCAACCGCTACCCCAAAGGTGCAACAGGATATACAGAAGAACCTTCAGATCAACGATGCAGCGGTATTCAAGAGTTCATTCAACCGTCCGAACCTCTACTACGAGGTACGTCAGAAGACCGCTGAGGTCAACAAGGATCTTGTGCGCTTCATCAAGCAGATGGAGGGCAAGTCGGGTATCGTATATTGCATGGCGCGCAAGGAGGTAGAGTCGCTGGCTCAGATATTGCAAGTCAACAACATCTCTGCCCTGCCCTACCACGCCGGCATGGATGCTGCGGAAAGGAGCAAGAACCAAGACGCGTTCCTAATGGAGAAATGTCAGGTGATTGTTGCAACCATTGCGTTCGGCATGGGTATCGACAAACCCGACGTACGATTCGTTGTTCACTACGACGTGCCCAAGTCGCTGGAAGGTTATTACCAGGAGACCGGTCGTGCCGGTCGTGACGGTGGTGAAGGGCGTTGTATCTGTTTCTATTCGCCGAAGGATATTGACCGTCTGAGAAGTTTCCAACTTGACAAGAGCCGTCAGGACAACAACATGCAGGAGGCGGAGATCACCAACCAGTTGCTCGCCGAAACGCAGCAATATATGGAGTCTTCGACCTGCCGCCGCAGGCTGCTGCTGCATTACTTCGGTGAGAAGTACCCGCACGAGAACTGCGGTTGCTGCGACAATTGCAACAAGATCTTCAAGCAATATGATGCAACCGAATTGTTAGGGCTGGCAATCGAAACTGTTCAGGAGTGCAACGAACGCTTCAAACCCGAGCACATTGTGGATATCCTGCACGGCAACAAGACGCCTGACGTGCTCAGCTTCCAACACGACGAAATGGAGAACTTCGGCGTAGCCTCCGACGAGACGGAAGAGTTGCTGAACACGATTATGAAAGAGGCGATGATGCACGGTTTCCTTGAGAAAGATGCATCCACCTACGGCAGCGTACATATCACGCCGCAAGGCAAGAAGTTCCTCCGCCGTCCTACTAAATTCGAGATACCTATTGAGGTGATTGACGAAGATGCCGAGGAGAACATCGAGCAAAACATGATCGGTTCGTCAGCAGCCGATACCGAGCTGTACAGCATCCTGAAGGATCTGCGCAAGAAAGTCGGCAAGCAACACGATGTACCGCCTTACGTCATATTCCAAGACCCGAGCCTCGAGGCGATGGCAACGTTCTATCCTATCACTCTTGAGGAACTACAGAACATCCCTGGTGTAGGCGCAGGAAAGGCAAAACGTTATGGCGACGAGTTTATCAAGGTCATCAAGGAGTATGTTGAGGAGAACGAGATCATTCGTCCTGAAGATCTGCGCGTTAAGACTGTAGCACACAAATCCGCGCACAAGGTAGCCATCATCGAAGGCATCGACAGGCGCATCGCTATTGACGATCTGGCGCTTCGCTTCGGCATGTCGATGGAGGAGATTGTCAAAGAGATTGAAGCCATTGTCTATTCCGGCACGAAACTGAACATTCGCTACTTCCTTGAGGAGGTGATCGACCCCGACTCCATTGAGGAGATCTTCGATTACTTCAAGCACGCCGAGAACGACAGCATCAAACTCGCCATGCAGGAATTGGGCGAAGACTACTACAGCGAAATTGAAGTGCGCCTCGTACGCATCCAGTTCCACAGCGACCTTGGCAACTGATAAGAGTGAATAATTAATAGTGAATATCTAATAATTTAATATATATAATGAAAAAGTTAACATTATTTGCAGTAGCATGTTTGCTAATTGCGTGCGGCGGGGAAATTCCCACAGCGGAGCAAACCTCGTACAACACAATGACTATCACTAAGAGCGACATCACGATCCCGCTCAAGTACAGTGCTACCCTCAAGGGTACATCGGACGTAACCATCAAGCCTCAGATCAGCGGTCAACTTATGGAAGTATGCATCACGGAAGGTCAGCAAGTAAAGAAAGGCGACGTACTCTTCCGTATTGACAGCCGCGACAAAGAGTTGGAACTGCAGTCGGCAGAAGCCAATCTGCTTGCCGCAGAGGCGCAAGAGAGCAGTGCGAAGTTGGAGTTCGAAAGCAACAAAAACCTCTACGCCAAAGGCATCGTCAGCAAGTACGTGCTTGACAATGCAGAGAACACCTATAAACAGGCACAAGCTTCAGTTGCACAATACAAAGCTGCGGCCAACCGTGCACGTGTGAACCTCAGTTATTGTACCATCACCGCTCCGGTGGATGGCGTGATAGGCTCTATTCCGGTATTTGCCGGCGACCAAGTGGACGCAAGCACGTACCTGACGATGGTCAGCGGCAATGCGAAGATGTACGCGGAGTTCTCGGTGAGCGAATCTGTGCTTGAGGAGCGCGCCAATGGCGAAGCAGATGGTTCTTTGGCTGATTTTCCGGATGTAACGTTCCTGTTCAAGAGCGGCACGGAGTACGGCAAGAAAGGTCGTATCACAAGCATCACCGGTACGGTGGATCGCACAACAGGTGCACTGACCTGCAAAGCCACCTTCCCTAACCCCAACGGCGTGCTGTATTCGGGTATTCAGGGTACAGTGGTTATTCCGTTTGACGTAAAGCAAGTGATTGTTGTTCCGCAGAACGCTGTGGTTCGCCTGCAGAGCAAGTCGCTGGTATACAAGGTAGCAGCTGACAGTTGCGCGTACAGTGCAATCGTCAAGACCGTAGGTATCGGCAGCGAGCGCGACCTCGTGGTAATGGAAGGTCTGGAGGTAGGCGAAGTCATCGTTACAGAGGGCGCTAACAACCTCGTAGAGGGACAGAGAGTTCTCTTCTAAATTTCAAATTTCAAATTTCAAGTTTCAAATTTATGAAGGAGAATATATTCATTAAGCGAAGTGTGATGGCGATCTCGATAGCGATTGTCATCTCGCTGGTCGGATTCATCTGTCTCAACACCTTACCTGTTGAGCAGTATCCGAACATAGCACCGCCTACGGTGGATGTGTCCACCTCCTATTCGGGTGCAGATGCTAATACCTGTATGAAATCGGTCATCCAGCCGCTGGAGGAGCAGATCAACGGTGTGCAAGACATGACGTACATGACTGCCACCGCCTCCTCGACAGGTGACGTGAACATCACGGTGTATTTCAAGCAGGGGACGGATCCGGACATGGCGACGGTGAACGTTCAGAACCGTGTGACCCAGGCGCAAGCGTTGTTGCCGAGTGATGTACTGCAGACCGGTGTGACGGTGAGCAAGCGCCAGAACAGTATCTTGCAGATTGCCGGACTCAAATCCACCGACGGCAAGTACGATGCAGACTTCATCTCGAACTACATCGACATCAACGTCAAGCCGCGTTTGCTGCGTATCACGGGTGTAGGTAACGTGAGCAACTTGGGTAATACTTACGCGCTGCGCGTGTGGCTGAAACCGGACGTGATGGCGCAATACGGTCTTGAACCGAGCGATATATCGTCAGCAATCTCTTCTCAGAGTTTCGTAACTTCGACCGGTACGCTCGGTCAGCAGTCGGAGAACGCCTATCAGTACCCGATGGAGTACAAAGGTACGCTCAAGTCGATTGAGGAGTTCGAGAACATCGTCGTTCGTACGCAGGACAACAGTAACGTGCTGTATCTGCGAGATGTAGCAACAGTAGAGATCGGTGCGAAGAGCTATACTATGACTTCCATTATGGATGGTCAGCCCGGTGTGTTCTATCTGGTTAATCAATCGCCGGGAGCGAACGCTACGCTTGTTAACCAACAGATCGACGAGTTGTACAAGCAGATGGGTCCGAGTCTGCCGGCAGGCCTGGAGTTCGTGACACTTGAGACAAGTAACGACTTCCTGTTCGCCGCCATCCACAACGTGGTGGAGACGCTGGTTATAGCTATTCTGCTTGTGATCCTGGTTGTATATTTCTTCTTGCAGAACTGGAAGGCGACCTTGATTCCTTCGATATCTATCATCGTTTCCCTGCTTGGTACGTTTGCTATTGTTCAGTTGGCAGGTTTCTCGCTGAACATCTTAACGCTGTTTGCGTTAGTGCTCGCCATCGGTACAGTGGTTGATGATGCGATCGTGGTTGTCGAAGCCGTGATGGCGAAACTCGAAACGGGTCAGATGAAGGGCTCACCGAAAGACAAAGCCATCCAGGCTACGCGCGAGGCGATGAGCGAGGTGTCGGTGGCCGTTATCTCGTGTACGCTGGTGTTCATGGCGGTGTTTATCCCTGTGACATTCATGAGCGGAACGTCTGGTACATTCTTCACCCAGTTCGGTATAACGATTGCGGGTTCGGTAGGTCTGTCGTGCGTCTGCGCGTTGGTACTCTGCCCTGCCCTCTGCGCATTGTTGATGCGCCCGAACGAGGAAGGTGCAGTACAGCACAAAGGCATTGACTACTATACAAAGATTGCTTATGAGGCAAGTTACAACGCTATCCTCGGCAAGTACCAGGGCGCCGTACAGAAATACCTGAAACGCCCGTGGGTATCGTTCTTGCTGTTGGCGTGTGCCGCTGTGCTGTTCGTGCTGTTCATGAAGATTCTGCCTTCCGGACTCGTTCCGCAGGAAGACCAAGGCGTTATCATGTGCGAGGTGCGTATGCCGGAAGGCTCAACCCTGCATGAAAATGCTGAGATCATGAAGCAGGTGGAGGAGAAAGTGAAAGCTATCCCCGAGTTGGAGAGTTACGGTCTGGTTAGTGGTTACGGCTTGATATCCTCCAACGGTTCGAGCTACGCTTCGCTGATCATTCGTCTGAAGAACTGGGACGATCGTCCGGGCTTTGAGCACTATATCGACCTCGTCATCTACAAGTTCTACCTCGACTGCAAGAGCATTAAGAACGCGCAGGTACTGCCATTCCAGATGCCGCAGATCCCGGGTTACGGTACGTCGAATAGTATCGACCTGCAAGTACAAGACAAGAGCGACGGCGACATGACCGATTTTGGTAACAAGACCAACGCGTTCCTCGCCAAGCTGCAAGAGCGTCCGGAGATAGCCAGCGCTATGTCCACCTACTCGGAGCGCTTCCCGAAATTCAAGGTACATGTTGATCCGGTGCAATGTGAGCGCGCCGGCACGACCGCCAAGTCAGTACTGAACATCCTTGGTACTTACTGCGGCGGTTCGTACGTAGGCAACTTTAACCAGTTCAGTAAGGTTTATCAGATCTGGGTAGGAGCTGCACCGGAATACAGACTTGACCCGTCGTCGCTGAATAACATGTATATCAAGGTCAGTGGCGATAAGATGGCACCTCTGTCGCAGTTTGTGACGCTGGAGGAGGTGGTCGGTTCGGCATCGCACAAGCACTTCAACCTCTTTCAGTCTATCTCGTGCTCTGTAACGCCGGGTAACGGTTATTCGGAGGCAGAGGCACATCAAGCTATAGCCGAGGTGTTCAAAGAGACTATGCCGACCTACTGCACGTACGAGTACGGCTCGATGTCGCGTGAGGTGGAGGAGAGCTCGAAGAGTAACTCGACGCTGATCATCTATCTGATCTGTATTATCCTCATTTACCTCATCCTCGGTTCGCTGTATAACAGTTGGCTCACGCCGTTCGCAGTGCTGCTCAGCGTGCCGTTCGGTTTGATGGGTTCGTTCCTGTTCTCGTGGGTAGGCAACAAGATGGGTATGCCGGGTATGGAGAACAACATCTACCTGCAGACGGGTGTGATCATGTTGATCGGTTTGCTCGCGAAGACCGCCATCCTTATCACGGAGTTTGCCGCAGAGCGTCGTAAACAAGGATTGTCTATCGTAGATGCAGCTTTTGCAGCTTGTAAAGACCGTCTGCGTCCGATCTTGATGACCGTCATCACGATGATTGCCGGTATGATTCCGTTGATTATTGCTGGCGGTGCAGGTGCGAATGGCAACCGTGCATTGGCATTGGGCGTGGTCGGCGGCATGAGTATAGGTACGTTGGCATTGGTGTTCGTTGTTCCGGCATTCTTCATCGTCTTCCAGACGCTTGAAGAGAAAGTCAGCGGAAGTCCGGAATTAGTTGAAAGTCAAAAGTCGAAAGAAGAAAGCAAGTCGGAAGACGAAAGTGGAAAGGAGGAGGAGAAATGAAAAAGTTAAGTATAATCATCCTCGCCGGTCTTGTGCTGTCAAGTTGCGGCGTGTATAAGAAATATCAGTCGCAAAACGAAGCCCCAGAGAACTTGTTTGGCATGCAACAGCTTGACAGCATTGATCTGACTGCCGACAATCCCGCAGAACTCTCGTGGCGCGAATTCTTTACCGACCCGCTGCTGCAAGATCTCATCGATTCGGCACTGGTTCGTAACGGCGACATCAAGTCTGCCCGTATCTCGCTGGAGCAGGCTCAGGCAGCATTGCGCGCAGCCAAACTCGCTTACCTACCCTCTCTGAGTCTTGCTCCGCAAGGTAGCTTATATGGATCAGTGGGTCAGAGCGGATCAGTCAGCGGCGCATCCTATACCTACAGCATTCCTCTGTCACTTGACTGGAATATAGGTATATCGAACTCTGTGACGGTGAACAAGCGCAAAGCCAATGCCGTTGTGCTGCAGGCAGAAGCTTCACGCGACGCTATGCAGGCAAACATTATCTCCACGGTAGCACAAGCATATTACCAATTGTTGCTGTTGGATGAGGAGTTGCGTATTCTTGTTCAGACCGACAGTCTGTGGGAAGAGTCGCTGGAGACCGAACGTGCCCTCTGGGAGAACGGCAAAGCCTACTCTACTGCCGTCAACCAGATGGAATCATCGAGCCTGAGCGTGAAGACACAGATTATTGATGTCAAGCGCAGTATCCGTAGCGTGGAGAACAGTCTGTGCAAACTCCTGTGCATCACTCCGCAAACCATCCAACGTAATGCGTGGATGCAGTACGATTTCCCGGAGCGTTTCGGCACAGGTGTTCCCGCTCAATTGCTCGAGAACCGTCCGGATATCAAGGTGGCTGACCATCAATTGGAAGAGGCATTCTACAACACCGCTTCGGCTAAGGCTGCCTTCTTCCCCTCGTTCAGTCTGTCAGGTCTGCTTGGTTGGACGAACAGCGGACTTACCGTTACCGACCCTGCCGGATTGCTTATGAAGATTGCTGCTACATTGACGCAGCCAATCTTCCAACAAGGCAAACTCAAGGCACAACTCAAGATTGCCCAACTCAGTCAGGAGGAGAAACTTGACAACTACGTGCAGACCGTTATCAATGCCGGTAACCAAGTCAATGAGTACCTTGCCGACTGCCAGACAGCCAAGGACAAAGACGACCTCTACCGCCGTCAATTGGCAGTACTGCATGACGCTTATACAGGCACGCACGAGTTGATGAATAACGGTAAAGCCAGTTATATAGAGGTGCTCACCGCACAGGAGTCGCTGCTCTCCGCACAACTCAATGCCGCTGAGAACATCTACAACGGTTCGATTGCCATCATCAACCTGTATATAGCCCTCGGCGGAGCAACCAAGTAATTGCAAGAACGCATCAATGCACACATCAGAGATTGATATTATCACATTAGGTTGCTCCAAGAACCTTGTGGATGCCGAGCGCGTCATGAGGCGTTTGGAGTGCGCCGGATATACGTGTGTGCATGATGCCGCCGACCCCAAAGGCGAGATTGCGATCATCAATACCTGCGGATTCATCGGTGATGCCAAAGAGGAAAGTATCAACATGATACTGGAGATGGTGGAACGCAAGAAGAAACGCAAGCTCAAGAAGTTGTACGTGATGGGGTGTCTGAGTCAGCGGTATATGCAAGAACTCACCGCAGAGATCCCCGAGGTTGACGGCTGGTACGGGAAGTTTGACTACGATGCACTCGTTGAAAGCCTCGTGAATTTCAAATTTCAAATTTCAAATTTCAAAATTGCAGACAACGCGACACACTGCGCGCCTTACGAACGGACGATCACCACACCGAAGCACTACACTTACGTGAAAATTAGCGAGGGGTGTAACCGGTTCTGCTCGTATTGCGCTATCCCGCTCATCACGGGCAGACATCAGTCACGACCGAAGGAGGAGATTCTTGACGAAGTGCGCTGGCTGGTCAGCCAGGGCGTAAAAGAGTTCAACGTGATCGCACAAGACCTGTCGTCCTATGGGTTGGATATATACAAGGAACATAAGTTGGCAGAACTAATTGACCAAATGGCTGAAATTGAGGGCGTGAAGTGGATCCGGCTACATTATGCCTACCCTACGGATTTTCCGTACGATATACTTCCCGTAATGGCGAAACACACGAACGTCTGCAAGTACCTTGACATTGCCCTGCAACATTGCACGGATCACATGCTTCAACTGATGCGCAGGCATATTACCGCCGCAGATCAGGATGCCCTACTCGATAGGATTCGCCGAGAAGTGCCTGGCATAACACTGCGAACCACACTGATGGTCGGACACCCGGGCGAGACGGACGAAGACTTTGAAGCACTCAAAGCGTGGGTCAAGAAGCAACGCTTCGACAGAATGGGTGCGTTCGCCTACAGCGACGAAGAAGGTACGTACGCCAACCTGCATTACACCGACGATGTGCCAGAACAAACCAAGCAACAGCGACTTGACGAACTGATGCTCATCCAAGAGCAGATAGCCGCCGAGAAGAGCGAGGAGAAAGTAGGAACGACGCAACGGGTGATCATCGACCGCGAAGAGGGCGGCTACTTCATCGGACGAACAGAAGCCGATTCGCCGGAAGTCGATTGTGAAGTGCTTATCAGAATTCAGGATTCAGAATTCAGAAGTCAGATTTGTGTGGGCGAGTTCTACGATGTGAAGATAACAGGATATGAAGGCGTGGATCTCTATGGCGAACTGAAATCTGAAAACTGAAAACTGAAAACTTAAAAAGACTATGACAAACAAAGACCTAATACAATCCGTGTCGCAAAAAGCGGCACTGACCAAGCAAGCAACGGAGCAGTTGCTGCATCAGACCGTGCAGATCATCACCGAAACGCTCAAAGAAGGAGGCGATGTGAAGATCCAACATTTCGGTTCGCTAAGTGTTAGCGCGCACAAAGCACGCAAAGTGACCAACCCGCGTAATGGCAAACAGACGGAAGTTCCCGCCAAACAAGTGTGGGCTTTCAAAGCCAATGACCGACTGAAGAAAGCGGTGAATGAGAAATAAGTAAATGTTGGTGAGCCTTCGGCTGTTGGTGAGTAAATGTTAGCGAGTGAATGTTAACACAACGTAATCAACCCGAAGTCATCAACACAAAGTCATAAACATGCAATTACACATATGGCAGAACATTTGACAATGGTATCGTTGCGGCGTGCGTTGAGTGCACGCGCAGGAGTAAGTGAGAAAGTTGCAGACGACTTCCTCAACGCCTTAACCGACAGCATACAGACAGGTTTGCAGAAAGACGGACAAGTAATCATCAACGGTCTCGGAGTATTCGGCACACAAAATGTACCAGCACGCGAGAGTGTGAACGTCGCCACTGGCGAACGTATCACTATTGAGGGATACAAAAAAGTTGTGTTTACTGCCGCAAGCGGTAAGCCAAAAGCAAACAGCCAAGAGCAAAAAGCCAACGCTGACATTGACCCGATACAGAAACTCGGCGAACAAGCCGAGGAGATTAAAGATATCCTCGGCGAACTGAACGCAATGAGTGCGGAATCCACGGAGCACACGGAAGAAACGCCTATTCCGGTAGTTCCTATTGTTCCTGCCGCACCGGAAACCCAAAAACAAGAGGAAGTTCCGGCAAAAGAGGAAGTTCCGGTAACACCGAATAAGAAAGAGGAACCCGCCAAAGATACAAAGAAGCCATTCAACCCTTGGTTAACAGGACTAATAACCATCGGTGTTTTCGCTATGCTGCTTGTAATAGCCTACTTCATTCTGCGTCATAAGATTGTCAATTGGGCTGACGGGATGCGCTCCTCAATCGAGCAGCGCGTCAGCGAGCAGCCGGCAGTGAGCGAGCCACAACCGACGCTTGCGATACCCGAAGCAACAGAAACGACTGACACACCAGCAACAACGGAAGTGACGGAAGCTCCAGCGCAACCACTCAGTCCTTGGTTCGACGACTCGCAACGCAAGTTCACAGAGTTTCTACCCACCGAGACCGTTGCTCAAGACAGCCGCCTTGCGTGGATAGCCAAGAAACGTTACGGCGAGAAAGCCTATTGGGTTTTTATCTATGAGGTCAATCGTGACCGTCTCAACGCACCGGATTTCGTGCTTCCGGGAACGCTATTGCGTATACCTAAGTTGCCGAAAGAGTTGAGTAACATCAACGATCCAGACACAAAAGCATTACTTGACCGACTTAGTGAGAAATACTTAGGAAGGTAAAAGATAAGAAGTAAGAGTTGGCAGAAGGTGTAATCCATATAGAAGGTGCACGGACAAACAACCTCAAAAACGTGAGCGTGGATATACCACGCAACAAGATGGTTGTTATCACGGGCGTTTCAGGAAGCGGCAAATCGTCGCTTGCTTTTGATACACTATATGCCGAAGGGCAACGGCGATACGTAGAGAGCCTTAGTGCCTACACGCGACAGTTCCTCGGGCGAATGCAAAAACCCGATGTGGATCAGATTGACGGAATACCTCCCGCCATAGCCATCGAGCAGAAAGTCAGTTCGCGCAATCCGCGTTCCACCGTTGGCACCGTCACCGAGATCTACGATTACCTCAAGCTTCTCTTTGCCCGTGCAGGTGTTACTGTTTCGCCTGTCAGCGGTACTGAAGTCAAACGTCACACCGTAGCCGATGTGTTGGCTCACTTGCGTTCACTGCCTAACGGCACACGCGTTATGTTGCTGGCAGCGTTGAACGGATTAGGGGATGAGCGGATTAGCGGGTTAGGGGAGTTGGATAACCTGCAAGCACGAGCCGCAGCATGGATGAGCGAGGGTTACTCGCGTCTGCTGCACGTACACGACGATGGCAGCGCGGATATACTGCGCCTTAGCAACAGCCTTAGCCCCGATCTGCTTAACGATCTTCAGAACGTCTATCTGCTTGTGGACCGCATCGTTGCTGACGGTGAGAAAGCCACCGAGAACCGTTTTGCCGACTCCGTACAGACGGCATTCTTCGAGGGCAAAGGCGAATGCTATCTACGTACCGAACAGCCAATGGCTAATAGCCAACAGCCAACAGCCAATAGCGGCGTAGCCATGGTGCATTTCTCGGAGCGGTTTGAAGCAGATGGTATTCAGTTCGTCGAACCCACCGAACATCTGTTTAACTTCAACAACCCGCTCGGAGCATGTCCGACATGTAACGGCTTCGGCAATATTATAGGTATAGACGTTGATCTGGTTGTGCCCGACAAATCCAAGAGCATCTATGAGGATGCCATCGCTTGCTGGCGAGGTACGAAGATGAGTGCATGGCGCGACGAGCTGATCAGGCACGCAGCCGAGTTCGACTTCCCTATTCACACGCCATTCTATGCCCTCACACCCGAACAGAAACAACTCATCTGGACAGGAAACGAATATTTCCGCGGGCTGAACGACTTTTTCCACATGTTGGAAAAAGACCAATATGCCAAGATCCAGTACCGCGTTATGCTCGCACGCTTTAAGGGAAAAACCACGTGTCCCGATTGTCGCGGTATGCGTCTGAGAAAAGAGGCAGAATATGTGTGGGTAGGCGGAAAGCGACTGACCGATGTAGCCGCAATGCCCGTGAGCGAGGTTATGGAGTGGATCAAGCACCTCGAAGAGTTGCAAGCCGCTGGCGACAAGCATCTTGCCGGTATGAGCGAACTGATTGTTGAGATACGCAGCCGCTTGCAATTCATGCACGATGTCGGACTCAGTTACCTCTCACTCAACAGAATGGCATCAACCCTCTCGGGCGGTGAGAGCCAGCGCATCAACCTCGCCAAATCCTTGGGCAGCAGTCTGGTAGGTTCGCTCTACGTATTGGATGAACCGTCAATCGGTTTGCATGCACGCGATACACAGCGACTGATTCATGTGCTGCACGAGTTGCGCGATCTGGGCAACACGATTGTGGTTGTCGAACACGACGAGGACATCATGATGGCTGCGGATTACATGATTGAGATAGGACCGAAGGCAGGCAGTAACGGAGGCGAAATAACCTACGTAGGCAAGCCTCGTCTGCATGATTTTCCTTCGGTTATTCCGCCACAACGACGCCACTGGAGTAACTACATCGAAATCATCGGTGCTGCCGAGAACAACCTGCAGAACCTTAATGTCAAGTTTCCACTGGGCGTACTCACCGTCATCACCGGCGTGAGTGGTAGTGGCAAATCCTCGCTGGTGAGCAAGGTGCTCTACCCTGCCCTGAAGAAACACTACGGAGGCATAGCCGCCGAACACACAGGCGATTACGGCAGTTTGCGCGGTAGCATGCACCTGTTGAAAGACGTGGAGTTTGTTGACCAGAACCCATTGAGCAAATCCTCACGTTCGAATCCCGTGACCTACATGAAAGCCTTTGACGAGATTCGCCGCATCTTCGCCGATCTGCAAGCATCCAAACAGATGGGCTTTACTCCGGCGCACTTCTCGTTCAATACCCCGGGAGGTCGCTGCGAGGAGTGCCAGGGAGAAGGCACTATAACCATTGAGATGCAGTTCATGGCAGACATCATCATAGAGTGCGAACACTGCCACGGAAAACGTTATAAACAAGAGGTTTTGGAGATCACTTTCGGCGGCAAGAACATCTACGACATTCTCGATATGACCGTGGACGAAGCCATCGGCTTTTTCACGGAATATGGATGTACAAAAGTGGTTAAACTGCTCAAACCCTTACAAGACGTAGGAATAGGTTACGTCAAACTCGGTCAGTCGAGCAGCACCCTGTCCGGCGGTGAGAGCCAGCGCGTCAAACTCGCCTCGTACATAGCACAAGAGAACAGTCAGCCGATGCTATTCATCTTCGACGAACCTACAACAGGTTTGCATCACAGCGACGTTATTGTGCTGCTCAATGCATTGGAGCGACTGATCAGCAAAGGGCACACCGTGGTAGTCATCGAACACAACCCAACACTCATTATGGCAGCCGACCACATCATTGACCTTGGTCCGGAAGGCGGAAAAAACGGTGGCAGGATTGTTGCAGAAGGCACACCGGAACAGATTATGCAATGTCCGAACAGCTACACCGGGCAAGCTCTGAAGAGCCAGTTTCAATAAAATTGCATTTTATTTGAAAAAAAGTCCCATAAAATTTGCAAATATGGGATTTTTTTTGTACCTTTGCGGTCGCAATAATTTGTGGCACTAAAAATATCGTGACATGAAAAAAACATTATCTATCATTGCCGTTGTGCTGATTGTGGCACTCGGATTGTTTCTGTACTTCAAGTTTTGGTTTGTTTACAGCAGTGGCGTGAACGAAGGTGACATCAATTACTTCCAGCGTGAAGGATTCATTTTCAAGACGTACGAAGGCAAGATGATTCAGTCGGGTTACAACTCGAAGAACACTTCCTCCACCATTCAGTCCAACGAGTTCAAGTTCTCGGTGGCTGATGAGCGCATAGCTCAACAGATTGACAATGCCTCCAGTCGTCAGATCAAACTGCACTGGAATCGTTATCTCGGCACGTTGCCTTGGCGTGGCAACAGCCAGTTTGTTGTGGACTCCATCTATAGCGTCAGTCATTCTCCTAAGGCGGATGACCCGTTCGCACCGGAGTTGCCGCCTATGGAATAAAAGCCAAAATCGTAAATGACTAAACAGTAACTGTCTTTATGTTAACCGACGAAAAATACAATCTTGTAAAGATTTATGAGCGTTCGTTTCGTGAGCACTGGGGTTTGCCTGCTGTATCGGATTGGGGAACAAACAAATCGTGGACGTACGGCGAGTTAGCCACCGTGATTGCCCATCTGCATGTGATGTTCGAGGAGAACGGTCTGAAGAAAGATGACAAAGTAGCCCTGATGGGTAGAAACAACTCGTGTTGGGTAGCCACGTTCCTTGCCACCGTTACGTACGGCGCAATCGTTGTACCGATCCTTCAGGACTTCAAGGCTGACGATGCGATACATATCATCAACCATTCGGATGCGAAGTTGCTGTTTATCAGCGACAACATCTGGGAAGGCATCGATCTGGAGCAGATTCCAAATGTGAAGGTTGTTGTGTCGCTCAACGACTGGCATCCTATCTCCCAGCACATGGAAGTAAAGCATATCACGATGCTGTACATCCAGAAGCAGTTTGTCCGGAAGTTCGGCGGACGACTGACGCGTGAGATGGTGCATTACGACGAGCGTCCAAACGATGCCGTTGCATCTATCAACTACACCTCCGGAACAACGGGATTCTCCAAAGGTGTAATCACTCCGTGCAATGCATTGGCGGGTAACATCAAGTTCGGCGTTGAGGACATCAAGCTCACCTACCCGGGAGCACGCCATGTGGCGTTCCTACCGTTGGCACACGCTTACGGCTGTGCGTTTGACTTCCTTGCCTGCCTTGCTGCCGGAGGACATGTGTTCCTTGTCGGACGCACACCTGCGCCGAAGATTCTGCTGAAGGCTTTTGCCGAAGTCAAGCCGACCATCATCCTGTCTGTGCCGCTTATTCTGGAGAAGATATACAAGAAGATGATCGTTCCGCAGATCAGCAAAGCGCCGGTAAGTTGGGTGCTGAAGATCCCTTACCTCGACGAGATTGTGCTTAGCAAGATCCGTCAGACGCTGATTGACGCCTTCGGCGGCGAGTTCCGTCAGATCATCATCGGCGGCGCACCGCTGAATGCAGAAGTGGAAGCGTTCCTCAGACGCATCAAGTTCCCGGTGTCGGTAGGCTACGGCATGACGGAATGTGCTCCGCTTATCTCCTTCACCGAGTGGGAGGAATACAAGACCTTCAGTTGCGGACGCGTATTGCCCGGCATAATGGAAGCCCGTATTGCCAAACCGGATGAAGACGGAGTCGGCGAGATTGAGGTGCGCGGTGAGAACGTGATGTACGGTTATTACAAAAACGAAGAAGCAACGCGTCTGACATTCTCCAAGGACGGCTGGCTGAAGACCGGTGACCTGGGAATGATTGACGAAGACGGATTTATCTTCATCAAAGGTCGCAACAAGACCATGCTGCTCGGGCCTTCAGGGCAGAACATCTACCCCGAGGAGATCGAAGCAAAACTGGATAACATGCCTTACGTGAGTGAGTCGCTGGTATTGCAGAATCAGGATAGCCAATTGGTGGCACTCGTTTGTCCGGATATGGAAGCGGTTGATGCCAACCACTTGACAGAAGCACAACTGGAAGAAGCGATGGAGGCTAACCGTCGTGCGCTGAATCCGCTGCTGGCATCCTACGAGCCGATTGTGAAGATCAAGATCTATCCGCACGAGTTCGAAAAGACACCGAAGAAATCAATCAAGCGATTCCTATACACGAATATGGCCGATTGACCAAATGGCAAATGGTAAATGACCAAATGGTAAATGAGTAGATGAATCTGTGTATTGACCAAGGGAACTCCCGAACGAAAGTTGCATTGTTTCGTGAGGATGGCAGGATTGCCAAACACTTCCTGTACAAGCATTTTGCTTCGGCGGAAGTGGAGCAACTCTTTCAGTTGTATCCTATTGAGGACAGTATCATCTCCTCAGTAGTGAACATTGAACCTGCCGTAGTCAATGCACTGAACAAGCACTCACGTCATTTCGTTTTGTTTGACCATAACACAGCCCTACCCGTCACCAACAACTACGGCACTCCGGCAACCTTGGGACAGGACAGAATGGCTGCTGCTGTCGGAGCAAACGCTATCTTCCCCAAGGAGAATGTGCTGATCATTGATGCCGGCTCGGCTATCACCTACGATTTTGTGTCAGAGGAAGGCTGTTTTGTGGGAGGAAATATCGCTCCGGGCATCAAGATGCGCTTCACTATTCTGCACCGAATGACAAAGAAGTTGCCCCTCGTGGAGGCAGAAGAGAACGAAATGCTTCCCCTGTTTGGTCGCAATACGCGCGACGCCATCGCTGCCGGAGTGATACGCGGAATCATCTTTGAGGTCAAAGGCTACATGCGCGATTTGCAAGAGCAGATACCTCACTACAAAACCATCATTACCGGCGGAAATGCACCATTCATTTTGCATGGCTTGCAAGGCGATGTTCGTTACGAGAAACACCTTGTTTTGATGGGCTTGAATCAGATATTACTCTACAACACGCGACAGGAGCAATAGAGTTTGGCACGATAATTGCATTTTGTTAATTGATGAAGAAATTATTACTGACATATATATTTGTGTGCCTGGCTCTGGCAGCCGGAGCGCAGAACATGACTTCATCACCCTACTCGCGGTTTGGGTATGGCGATTTGGGTGATGAAGCGCCGAACACTTTCCGCGCCATGGGTGGAGTCGGTATAGGTATGCGCTCCAAACAAGCTATCGACCCGCTGCAACCGGCTTCCTACACGACGTGTGACAGTACATCGTTTATGTTCGATCTTGCCGGTAGCGTAATGTGGACAACGTACGTCGATGCATCAGGAAGACGCAACAGAGTAAACGGAAACCTCGAGTATATACTTTTGCAAGTGCCTATTTACAAACGATATATAGCGTTTTCTGCCGGTGTAATGCCCTACTCGTCCGTCGGATACAACTTCTCGCTAAGCGATTCGATTAACTCCGATTACCATTACTCACAAATGTTTGCCGGAGAAGGTGGCATAACCCAAGTATATGGCGGTTTGAGTTTTAATGTCCTGGATTGGTTTGCAGTAGGCGCAAATGTATATTACATGTTCGGCGACGTTTCCAACTACCGAGCATTGACATTCACCGAATCAGGCATGCACGATGTAGCCATGTACAGCATCCTGAAGGTGAGCAGCGTCCGCACCCGCTTCGGAGCACAACTCTTCCACACGTTTGAAGACCGGCATGCTTTCGCGGTAGGCGCAGTATTCGAACCCAAACTGCCACTACATGGCGACTTCTCGGTCATCGAAACAAACTGGCTGGACACCGTGCAGTATGTAGGCGCAGACATCCAAGTGCCGATGCAGTGGGGCGTAGGAGCATCCTACACATGGCAGCAACGACTCACCGTGGCGTTCGACTACATGCATCAAGGATGGGGAGAGGTCAAGTGTTTTACCAACCAGCAACTGCGCTCCAGATCTATCTACGCCTTGGGTGTTGAATACCGCCACAACCCTCTCGGACGCGAATATGTGGATCGCGTGTTCTGGCGCATCGGAGCGAAAATGGCTGACCCGTATCTTGAGAGCATCAATGGTAAGGAGTTTAAAGTATCAATAGGTGTAGGATTGCCTCTGCGAAACTCAGCAACCGTATTCAACGCTACAGTCGAATATGATCACCGAGGCGCATTGCTTAAAGAGAATTACCTCAAACTCACCATCAACGCAGCCATCAACGAGAACTGGTTCTTTAAGCGCAAGCTATAACAACCCGCAGCCTGATTTGGCTGACACAACAACGCAAAAGCCCGCAGCCAAGCTTGGCTGCTAAACGATAACTAACAAAATATAGTCAATATGAAAAAGTACATTATTGCATTCACATTGCTGGCAACGCTGCCTGCGTTCGCCCTCGCAAAGAAACCTACCAAGGCCGCTGAACCCGCTGCAGAGCCAGCTAAGCAAGAGGTAGAGGAAGCTGAACCTGTCGTAACCGAAGAGTGCGTGATCAACGTATCGCTGTTCAACGAGTCAGTCAAGAACAAACAATACGCTGACGCTTGGGATCCTTGGTGGCAGGTTTATACCACATGCCCGAACGCCAACAAGGCTATCTATACCCGTGGCGATGAACTCGTGGAGTGGAAAATCTCACAAACACAAGACGAAGCAGAATACCACAAATTTCGTGATCTGCTCATGGAGTTGCACGACAAGCGCATCAAATATTTCGGCGATGATCCGAAGTACCCGAAAGCATATATTCTTGGTCTGAAGGGCGTTGATTACTGCAACTTCTACAAGGATGATCCTGTCAAGGAGCCTGCTTACGGTTGGCTCAAAGAGTCTGTGATGGGAATGGGTAACAAGTCACAAATCATTGTGCTCAAAACCCTTGCTGACCTGAGTAACGCACGCTATAAGAGTGATCCTGACAAATTTGCAGCAGATTATATTACCGATTACCAGCAAGTTTCTATGATTCTTGCAGCCCAAGGTGCTGACGAAGCAAACAAGAACAGAACCCGCGCTCTGGAGACCAAAGATTATGTAGATCAGGTATTTGCATCATCTGGTGCTGCCAGCTGCGACAAGTTGGACGAGATCTTTGGTCCGATCGTACAAGACAACATCAATAACCTTGATATGCTCAACAAGATCATGGGCATGTTCCGTCGCGTGAAATGCACGGAGAGCGAGAACTACTTCGCTGCTGCCGCTGCTGCTCACAAACTCGAGCCGACCGAAGAGAGTGCTGCAGGTTGCGCCAAGATGTGTATGAAGAAAGGTGATTACAAGGATGCCGTTGGTTACTATGAGCAAGCTATCGAACTCTCGCCGGAAGACGACAAAGAGGATCGCGCTGAGTACCTGTTCAACATCGCGTACATCTACTTCGACAAGATCAAATCGTATCAGTTGTCGCGCAACTATCTGCGCCGCTCGCTCGAGCTGATGGCTAACCAAGGTCGCTGCTACATCCTGATGGGTATGCTCTATGCAGGCTCACAGCCTTATGGCGAAGGTATGGCTCCCGCTAAAGCTGCCATCCTGAACAAGACCGTATTCTGGGCTGCTGTGGACAAGTTCCAGAAGGCAAAGATGGTGGATCCCGACGTTGCAGAGGATGCCAACAAACTGATTGCTTCCTACTCGAAGTACTTCCCCACACGTGAGGAGATCTTCGACCTGCCGGAGTTGCAAGATGGCGCATCATTCACCGTAGGCGGATGGATCAACGAAACAACAACTTGCCGTGCAGCTAAGCAATAAGCGACATATATTCCTGAGCATTGCCATCATTCCGGTGGCAATGCTTTTCTTTGCCTCTTGCAATCAGCGGGAGGTTAAATTACACATGGATGCCATTGACGATCGCGCATCGATGCCCGTGCTGGATGCGCAACAGGTTACAACGCTCATCTCTGATTCGGGCATTACCCGTTACCGCATAACCGCCAGCGAGTGGCAGATCTATGACAAAGCCGACCCTGCACATTGGGAGTTCCCCAACGGCATCTATCTGGAGCAGTTCGACAACCAGCTGAACACCTCATCCACCTTGCGTGCCGACTACGCCTACTACGATGAACAAGCAGAGATCTGGCACCTGACAGGCAATGTATATGCCACCAACGTCAACGGCGAACAGTTTGAGACTCCAGAACTGTTCTGGGGACAGAAAGTGGAACGCGTCTATTCCGATTCCGCAATCACCATCACCCAACCGCCCACAGAGGCTGCCAAGCAAGCCAAAGGCGACAAAGCCAAAGGCACTATCATCAAAGGCATCGGCTTTGAGGCGAACCAAGACATGACCAAATACACCATTCGTCACCCGACTGGTATATTCCCGATTGATGATTAATTTTCAAATTTAGAAATCTTCAAATCTTCAAATTTAAGTTCCCTATGGAGAACAAAGAGATTGAACGCAAGTTTCTTGTTGTTAACGACTCCTTCCGTTCGCTCGCAACGACGCACTACGACATAATCCAAGGCTACATCAGTCGCGAGCAAGGTCGCTCTATTCGTATCCGTTTGCGCACTGAGGCAGATGGTTCACAGAAAGCCTTCCTCACTATAAAAACACGTCTGGAGTCATTCACGCGCTTCGAGTGGGAGAAACCCATCAGCGTAGAGGATTTCCGCGCTTTGTTGCCCTTATGCGGCAACCGCATCATTGACAAGACACGATATATTCTCCCTGCTGAACCCGCATCACTCAAATGGGAAATTGACGAGTTCCGTTCGCCTAACGCGGGACTCATTATGGCAGAAATAGAATTGCCTGCTGAGGATACACCCTTCAGCAGGCCAACATTCATCGGCGAAGAAGTAACACACGATCCGCGCTACTACAACGCTAATATGCTTTAATGTAATCTATCGCCTTCTCCATCGCTCCGGCGTAGCCGCTCTCCATTTGCAGAATACTCTTGTCCGGCGTAACACCCTGCCCTTCCAATATCCCACCTTCAAGGAATTGGGTTTGCAGGCTGGATGTATAGACGTAATGTTTGCCGTTAGGATCGCCAAACGTGCCGTCGTGGAAGACGGTTGAGAGAGAGTACAATTGCCCGTGGGCACCGAACGTACGTTCACCGATCATACAGCCTGTCGGCAGTAACTTGATGGCAGCTGAAGAAATCTCCGCCATGCTTATGCTATAGGCGTTGGCGAGCACAACGTAAGGAATATTCTGCTCAGCCAAGTCACGACGGTTGCGGATATCCATGGTGTCTGCAATAGCCGGAATCCAATTGGTGTACTCATATCGGTTCGGACCTTCTTTGTAGCGCAAGTTGCCGTATTGCAGCGGCTCGCTGATGAACGGCCCCACAACGATGCTCATATCGGCAATCTGACCACCGCCGTTGCAGCGGTTGTCAAGAATAATACCCAACAGATCTTCGTCGTTCAGGCACATGTCAAGCCACGATTCGATATTTTTGGTATATTGTTGCGCCAACTCGTCGTCTGTGTCAAGAATACCGGCTTGCCGCGTCGATGTCATATAGAAGTTGTTCTGCCAATAGTAAGCAATCTTCTTTGTATCCACTTTACGAACACCGAAGAAGTTCACATAATTCCCCCTCTTTCCCCACGTGCCGCTGGTCAGCAGTCCTTCTTTAACAAATCCGTCAATCGCTTCCTTCATTGCCGCAACGCCGTAGCTCTGCCCTTGCACATAGTCACGTTGGTTCACTTCCTCCTTGCCCGGGCTATATACGTACGGCTTGTTGGTATGTACATCGCGTATCTGCATCGTCATGTGATGATCAATCAGCGTGGACGCCACATCCTGATACATTCCGATAAACGTCAGCGAGTCAGGAATAGTGCCATTCTTCTTGTACGCCGAATCCAACTCCTGGAAACGAGGCAACATTTCCTTATATACAAGATCCCACTCCGTGGAATCCTCGCTCCAGAACACATAATGCGTGTTCAGACCGTGCCAGATGGCCTCAAACTGACCGGCGTACGTCGTATACGCCATATTCAACTGGTCACTCGGATCGAAATACACATCGCCTTTCTGACGGCAACCTGCAAACAGCACGGCAATCATCGCTATATAGAGTAAACTTTTCTTCATATCTTTTGACTTTCGACTTTTGACTTTCGACTTTTCACTTAGAACACGTACCTTACCGACAACCCGACTACAATATTATTGTTGTAGCGTTTGTCATAAGCTACAGGCTGACGCCTGACGGTGTTTGTCATGCTGTAAAAGAACATGGCTTCTGCGCCTATACGCAAGAACTGCCACGGATCCCACGATACACCTACTCCACCCACCAGACCGGCGTCTGCACGGTTGTCTTCTTTCGAGAATGTGTATTTGGAGCGAACTGTTTCAGTGTCATATATAGTCACGCGGCTCACGTCGCCGTCCAACCAAACACCTCCGTACGCACCGGTAAGGATATGTGCCCTTACCAGCGAACCGAACGTCCAGTCTGCCATCACGGGTACTTGCAGATAATGGTTCGTGTAGTTGGTGTGAACATTCAACTTCTGCAATTCCGGGGTCATTCTTCGCATACCGTAGTTCTTTTGCGCGTACATGATGTCCGCACGAATACTCAGCCAGTCAAAGAACATATACGTTGCTGACACTCCGCCATAGGCGCCCCAGCCGCCATCAAACGTCATGTCGTACATGTATCCCGCCTCGCGCGTCTGCCAGTTGTAACTTGCGCCGCCAAGCAAACCTACAGCCCAGAATCCCATCTTGCTGTTGTTCTCCATAATGTTGTTACGACGGCTCCTGTACTGCGACCCTTTACGACCATAGCGGGTTCTGCCGTACTCGATGCCTATTCGGCCGGAGCGAATCTCGCTATTACCCTGACTATAAGCCGGAAGTGCATCACCTAAGCCAAGCAACAACACCGAAAGCACCACGAGCCAGCGGCTTTTTCCACGCATAATAAGTGACTGTTTTTTCATTGTGTACACATTATTGCATAATATCCGACGCAAAGATACGAAAAATTTCTCATATTTGCAAATTATCCAGGCTTTTTTTTCAAAATTTGTCAAAATATGTGTATTTTGAATAATTTTCGGCTATTTTTTCAAAAAAAGAAAGAGCAACTCTTTCGAATCGCTCTTTCCGTTTTCAATTGACAAATGTCAAATGACAAATCACAAATGTCAAATGACAAATCCCAACTTACTCAGCCTCTTTCTTTGCGGCTTTCTTTGCCGGAGCTTTCTTGGCAGGCTTAGCCTCTGCTTCCATCGAAGCTTTGAGGTTGGCGAGCACGTCGATGTCACCCAGGGTAGTCTTCTCTACCTTCGGGAACTCGGGAGCTGCCTCTTTCTTCTCTGCCTTAGCTTCCTTAGCGGAAGCCTCTTTGCGCTCCTCCCATGTGCGGAGGTGCGAAACGAGGATGCGCTTAGCGTCGCGGTTGAACTCAAGGATCTTAACGTCAAGCTCGTCGCCTACGGCTACAGGGCTCTTGTCTTCCTTCTGGAGGTGACGGGTCGGGCAGAAGCCTTCTACGCCCTCATCCAGACGGATCGTTGCACCCTTGTCAGTGATCTCGATAACCTTGCCGGTAACGATGGTGTCGATACCGAACTTAGCCTCGAGTTCCTCCCAAGGATTCTCCTCAAGCTGCTTGTGACCAAGGCTCAAACGACGGTTCTCCTTGTCGATGTCGAGAACGATAACCTCGATCTCTGCACCGATCTGCGTGAACTCGTTCGGGTGTTTGATCTTCTTCGTCCAGCTCAGGTCGCTGATGTGGATCAGACCTTCTACGCCCTCTTCCAGCTCAACGAATACGCCGAAGCCGGTGAAGTTGCGAACCTTAGCGAAATGACGCGAACCAACGGCGTACTTCGTCTCGATGGTCTCCCATGGATCGGGTTTGAGTTGCTTGATACCAAGGCTCATCTTGCGATCTGCGCGGTCGAGCGTCAGGATAACGCACTCAACCTCCTGACCTACCTTCAGGTAGTCATTTGCCGAACGCAGGTGCTGACTCCAGCTCATCTCACTTACGTGAACGAGACCTTCAACGCCCTCAGCTACCTCAACAAATGCTCCGTAATCGGTCATCACAACTACTTTACCCTTGATCTTGTCGCCTACCTTCAGGTTAGCGTCCAATGCATCCCAAGGATGCGGGGTCAGTTGCTTCAAGCCCAGAGCAATACGCTTCTTGTCCTCGTCGAAATCAAGGATAACGACGTTGATCTTCTGGTCGAGTTGAACGATCTCTTTCGGATCGCTTACGCGGCCCCAGCTCAGGTCGGTGATGTGGATCAGACCGTCTACGCCGCCGAGGTCGATGAATACACCGTAGTTGGTGATGTTCTTAACCGTACCCTCGAGTACTTGACCTTTCTCAAGCTTGCTGACGATCTCTTTCTTCTGTGCTTCGAGCTCAGCCTCGATGAGAGCCTTGTGCGAAACAACAACATTACGGAACTCAGGATTGATCTTGACAATCTTGAACTCCATCGTCTTGCCAACGAATTGGTCGTAGTCACGGATAGGACGAATGTCGATCTGGCTGCCCGGCAAGAATGCTTCCATGCCGAGTACATCAACGATCATGCCGCCTTTCGTACGGCACTTGATGTAACCTTGTACGATCTCTTCCTTCTCGCATGCCTCGTTAACGCGATCCCATGCCTGGGCAGCGCGAGCCTCTTTGTGAGAAAGAATCAACTGACCGTCGCGGTCTTCCTGACTCTGGATATAAACCTCTACTTTGTCACCCGGCTTCAGGTCGGGGTTGTAGCGGAACTCAGAAGCAGAGATGAAACCGTTGCTCTTGAAGCCAACGTTTACTTCTACTTCACGTTTGTTTACTGAAACGACGGTACCTTCTACTACCTCGTTCTCTTTGATAGCGCTCAGGCTACCGTCATACTTTGCAATCTCGGCTTCGTTCTTTGCGCCTTTGGCTGCTGCCTCATAGGCATCCCAGTCGAAATTGCCGAATACTTGATTCTCTGCCATAAAATTGGTAGATTCACTGCCGGAGTTAATTCTCGATCTTTCGATTTACCGATATTTCGATATTTCGAGTTATCGAGTTGTCCGGCGGGATTTAATTGGTTTTACATTGTTGTGCAGCGGTGCCTCGAT
>CAJOFU010000007.1:0-8806 GCA_905233935.1 Paludibacteraceae bacterium | reverse complement strand
CGCTTAACGGGGAAAACCGCCACGGGGAAAGGGGCTATGCCCTTTGCGGCTGCAAAGATACAAAAACTTTTTCACATTTCCAAATCTTCACACATTATTTCCTTACTTTTATTTAATAACGCAATCCCTACATTACGTTTCACCTCCATTCTCGCTCCATTTCATACCCGTTTTCGGGGCGTTATCGGTATCTCACCACAAGATATCCACAACATAACCATAAGATACCCATAAGATAAACTCCCCTTTTTCACATTTTTCACCTTATACTATATATATACTGTGTATATATATACTTTTTGTTCATTTTTGCTCTCAAAAACAAAAGATTGCCATCTGCCCATCTCCCTTTATTCATAAGACCCAAAACCACCAAAAATCATCAACTCTACCACCCAAATCACCCCGTTTTTACACAAAATAGCATTTTTTTTGAAAAAAAAGCAAAAACTATTTGCAAATTCGAAAACTTTTTTGTATCTTTGTGGCGCTTTTTGTGGGCAACGTTCCGAAACATTGCGAAACAAGGCATAAACAGGCAATACACATGGGCATAAACAGGCAATACACATGTTAAAGCAATGATTGTGCAAATACAATCAACACAAGCAAAAAACCATTCTATATATATAATAAGGTATGAAGAACACGAATCGTTCGTTTGGACAGTTGTTTAACCTAAGCTTCGGCTTCTTTGGCGTTCAGATAGCCTATGCGCTGCAATCCGCCAACATCTCACGAATCTTCGCCACTCTCGGCGCCGACCCGCACACCCTCAGCTTCTTCTGGATTCTCCCGCCGCTGATGGGTATGATTGTACAGCCGCTGGTTGGTAAGTATAGCGACAAGACGTGGAATCGTCTCGGTCGCCGCAAACCCTATCTGTTGGTAGGCGCACTCATCGCTGTAGCAGTAATGTTGCTCCTTCCTAACGCAGGTAACTTCACGTTTGCGCAGTCAGCCTTCCTTGGCTTGAACGCCGCCATGTGGTTCGGTCTGTTCAGCCTGATGTTCCTGGATACAAGTATCAACATCGCCATGCAACCGTTTAAGATGATGGTGGGCGATATGGTCAACGAGGAGCAGAAAGGTACGGCTTACGCCATTCAGTCGGCTCTGTGCAACGCAGGTTCAGTCGTTGGTTACCTGTTCCCGATCTTCTTTACGTGGATCGGCATCGCCAACACCGCTCCTGAGGGCGTAATTCCTGATTCGGTTAAGTGGTCGTTCTATGCCGGTGCAGCAATTCTGATACTTTGCTCGCTCTATACCTTCGGTACAGTGAAAGAACTCAATCCCGAGGAATATGCCAAGTTCCACGGCATTGATCCGAATAAGAAAGACGACGAGTCGGGAGACAAAGGCTTTATCGAACTTCTCCGTGAGGCGCCGTCAGCCTTCTGGACAGTTGGTCTGGTTCAGTTCTTCTGCTGGTCAGCGTTCATGTACATGTGGACGTACTCCAACGGCGCTATCGCCGGTAACTGCTTCGGTTGGGACGGTTTGGATGCCAAGGATGCCGCATTCCAGGATGCCGGCAACTGGGTTGGCGTTGTGTTCTGTGTACAGGCTGTAGGTTCGCTGCTTTGGGCAGCATTCTTGCCGAAGCTCGAGCACTGGTTCGGTAACCGCGGTGCTTACGCAATCTCACTCGTAGTAGGTGCAGTTGGTTTCGTTTCGGTATTCTTCGTTAACGATCAATACGTGCTCTGGCTCAGCTACGCTCTCATCGGTGCTGCTTGGGCTGCAATGCTTGCATTGCCGTTCACCATCGTTACCAACGCTATCAAAGGCGGAAATATGGGTTACTACCTCGGTCTGTTCAACTGCACGATTTGCGTGCCGCAGATCGTTGCAGCCCTCTGTGGCGGCTTACTCCTTAAATTCGCGTGCGCGAATGAACAAGCCGGCATGCTCGTCGTAGCAGGTGTCCTCCTACTCTGCGGCGCCGCTGCCGTCTTCCTCATCCGCGAGAAAGAGGACGAATAACAGCATCGACCATATATGGGCGTCCCAAGCATCGACCAATCATGGGTTATCAACCCCAAGCATCGACCCATCTTGGCCGATCAACCCCAAGCATCGACCATATATGGGCGATTAAACAGAAAACAATAACAAAACAAAATAATCCTAATTTATGAAAAACAAATTTTTACTAACAGTTTTTGCGGTGGCGACAGCAGTGTTTGCTTTCACCTCTTGCGAAACCAAGTCTAACGTGACGGATGTTTGCTCGGACATGGTGAAAGAGAGCATTCACAAATCTGTCCGTAGCCTTGTGCAAGTCGATGGTCAGTCGATGACGATCTCGGAGTACGAGTTTCCGGGTGGCGTGGATGACAACCACTTGGTGTTCCGCACGCTCTCTTTCGGTAACGGCGTTAACAAGCCCAAACAAGTGGAAAACCTGACTTACGAGTACGGCGAGTGGCAAGAGAAAAATACCGTATTCTCATTGCTCGTAACCCCGAGTACAGGTGAGCCTTACACACTGTGGTACAAGGGCAACTCACTCGTTTCTTCTGACGGACGCGCTCATGGTGGCGAGGGATCGAGCAACACCGCTCGCGTTGACAAATGGGAGAAAGCCCTTCGTTCATTCCCCAACACTTCTTGGGAAGGCAATTTCAGAGGCGAGTTTGTAGTTGACAGTATTTTTGAGGATTCTATCCGCAAGACTTTTATCCCGCCGATGACTATCCGCTATGACACCATCAAAGTGTTCAAAGGCAAAATGGATACCATCAACGCCGACACAACCTGCTTGTGCCGCTTGGTGCTCAATCGTGATGCTAATACGTTCGCTAACACCGGACATTACTACGCAAAGAGCACTCGCTCGCGTTATGACCGTGCAACCAAGAAAGTTATTGTTCTGCACGAAGAAGAGAAAGAGTACGACTGCACATGGTACTTCTCTGACCTGACATCTGATTCGAAGTTCGTAATTACTATCAAAGGCACGAACAGCAACGAAATGGATGTACTCAGTATTTCCAAATACAAAACAGATGAAGACGGTAATGCGCAAGAGTTCTTGCTTGGCGGATTGGTTTACACCCGTGCTAAAGAGTAACTCGAATCTGCTACATCAATTATCATAAATCTTTTGCAACAATGAAAAAGAGTAATTTTAATATATTTCGTACTATTTCCCTCGCCATGCTTATGGTGGTGGGCTCGTTAGCTGCCTACGCACAGATAACGATCAATGGTACAGTTATTGACGCGGCAAACGATGAACCTATCATTGGCGCCTCTATTCTTGAGGTGGGAACGACCAATGGTACGATTACCGACTTCGACGGTAACTTCGTTCTCAGCGTACAAGTAGGCGCCAAGGTTTCGATCTCCTATATGGGTTACAAAACCCAAGTGCTGAATGCCGATCCGAAAATGTTCGTCAAGATGAGCGAGGACTCCGAGCTTTTGGAGGAAGTCGTAGTAGTTGGTTACGGTGTTGTTAAGAAAAACGACGCAACCGGTTCTGTAACCGCTATCAAACCTGATGAGATGAACAAGGCGCTCACCACAACGGCAACCGATATGTTGTCCGGTAAGATTGCCGGTGTGAACATCACAACCGACGGTGGTACCCCTGGTGGCGGTGCTGCAATCCGTATCCGTGGTGGTTCGTCACTCAACGCATCCAACGATCCTCTTATCGTTATCGACGGTTTGGCAATGGATAACAACGGTATTCAAGGTGTGTCCAACCCCTTGTCACTGGTTAACCCGAACGATATTGAGACTTTCACCGTCCTCAAGGACGCTTCCGCTACTGCTATCTACGGTTCACGTGCATCCAACGGTGTCATCCTCATCACAACCAAGAAAGGTAAAGCCGGTCAGAAGATGAAAGTAACCTACGACGGTAACGTCAGCTTCGGTGCGGTTGTTAAGCACCTTGGCGTATTCACAGGCGACGAGTTGCGTGCCTATGCTACCGCAGCTGGTCAGTCCAAGCAAGCCAATGCGTACTTGATGAACGACAATGTGGATTGGTTCAACCAAATCTATCGCACCGCTATCTCTACCGACCACAACGTTTCGTTGATGGGTGGCTTCAAGAACAAGAACGTCGATATGCCTTACCGTGCTTCAGTAGGCTATACGCTCAACAACGGTGCTGTAAAGGGCTCACAGATGCAACGTGTAACCGCTTCGTTGAACCTCAATCCTTCGTTCCTCAACAACCACTTGATTTTCAACATCAATGCCAAGGGAATGTACATCTACAACAGCTACGAGCCGGGTATTGCCGGTGCGTACCTGGATAAGGATCCGACAGAGCCTATCTACTCTACCGGTGACCTTACCAACATCTACGGTGAGCCGATCCTTTGCGGTGAGACCAACGGTACCAAGTACTACCTGACCAAAGAGGAATTGGATACCCACTGGGACGGCTTCTTCCAGCCGCTGGGTACTTCATCCAACGTCAATGGTCCGTACGACGACCCGAATTGGATGTACAGCCTCAAGGGTGCATCTAACCCGCTGTCACAGCTCAAACATCAATCCAACACTTCCAATGCAGGTCAGTTCGTAGGCAACTTGGACGCTACCTATAAGGTACATGGTTTCGAGGATCTCGTGCTTCACGCTAACTTCGGTGCCGACTACTCCTTCGGTAAGCAAGTAAATGTCAACAATCCTCTGGGTACCGCCAGCCACTATACCGGTTGGGACGGCTTCTCGCAGAAGAAGAAATACAATCTCCAGTTCAACTGCTACGCACAATACGGACATGATTGGGAGAAAGCCAACCAGCACTTCGACATCATGGCTGGTTACGAGTGGCAGCACTTCTACAACGAGTTCCTGAGCAACGGTAGCGGTCTGTATCCGTTGACTAACGTTGATCCTACCAAGGCAGGACAACCCGCTTACGCTTCGCACTCTGAGGGTAAAGGCGAGAACTACCTCGTATCGTTCTTCGGTCGTATGAACTGGATCGGCTGGAACCAGATTATGGTTACCGCTACAGTCCGTGGTGACGGTTCAAGCCGTTTCTCGAAAGACAGACGTTGGGGCGTATTCCCATCAGTTGCTGTGGGTTGGAAGATCAAAGAGAGCTTCCTTCGTGACGTCAACGAGATCGATGACCTCAAGCTTCGTCTCGGTTACGGTATAACCGGTCAGCAAGACGGTATCGGTGACTACTCCTACATGCCATCATACACCCAGGTTACAGGTCACACCTCGTATTATCCTGTCGGTGGTGAAAACTATGCTATCGAGGACTTCAATACGAACATCGTTGAAAAGGTGGTGGATGCAGCAGGCAATACGCTCTATATCGCTGATCGTCCTAATGCATTCAACCCGAACCTGACTTGGGAGAAGACAACGACCTACAACGCAGGTATCGACTTCTCGTTCCTTAACAACCGTATTTCGGGTGCTATTGACTACTACTTCCGTAACACAACCGACCTGCTCAACAACGTTACCGTGGCTATGGGTACGAACTTCCGTAAGCGCGTGATGTCGAACGTCGGCTCGCTCCAGAACCAAGGTGTTGAGTTCTCAATCAATGCTGTTGTTCTTGACTACGGTAAAAAGTTCAAATGGGATCTGGGCTACAACGTAACATGGAACCAGAACAAGATTACCAAGATCAATGGTGAAGCTACCATGATTGACGGTAGCGGTTACGGTGGCGAAGGTCTGGGCGGTAAGTCCATTACCAAGTACGCCATCGGTCAGCCGACCAACGTATTCTATCTCTACGAGGCATTAAAAGGCACACGTGAAGACGGTTCACAATACTGGTATATCGTAGACCAAAATGAAGACGGTGCTATCGACGAGCAAGACAAAGTGTTCAAGCACAGTCCTGTTGCTCCTGTTAACATGGGCTTCCAGACAAAGTTCCAGTTCTATAACTTCGACCTTGGTATCAGTTTCCGTGCTAACATCGGTAACTACGTATTCAACAATGTGATCTCTACCCGTCTGCAGAACGTGCCTATCGGACAGTTGTCACGTAACGGCTACTACTCCAACCTGCCGGTGGATGTATTCAACACTTACTATGTGGATGGATATAACAGAACCATTTGGGATGCAGAAGGTAAAGCAATCCTCGGTAGTGCTGACCACAGTATCACCGACCGCTTCCTGGAGAACGCTTCGTTCCTGCGTTGCGATAACATCACGCTCGGCTACTCGTTCTCAAAGAACAAGATCCAAGGCCGTGCATTCTGCACCGTTTCGAACCCGTTCGTCATCACCAAGTACTCAGGACTCGATCCGGAAGTCGGCTTAGGCGGTGTGGATAACTCCATTTACCCGCGTTCGATGACTACCGTACTCGGTATCAATCTCCAATTCTAATAAACTGATAACTGAAAACTGATAACTGATAACTCATAATATTATGAAACGTTTAGTGAAATATGTGGCAATGGCTTTCGTGGCACTCGGCATGGCATCTTGCGTGCAAGACCTCGATACCAAACCTATTGACCCGAACTCCTCTACGTCCTTTAACCAGGATCGTATGTTCACCAAGTGCTACTCCTGTATGGCAGTCATTGGTCAGTCAGATCCGGGTAGCGACTCCGATGTGGAGGATATGGATGCAGGTATGTCCGGCTTCTATCGTACCATCTGGTATTGCAACGACCTGACAACTGATGAAGCCTTCTGGATTTGGGATGATGCCGAGTCGAGAGGTCTTCCTACTACCGACTGGACCGGTTCGAGTGATATGATCAGAGGTATCTACACCCGTCTGAACTTGAACATCAAGTACTGCAACCACTATCTGACATATGCAACTTCGGATACAGATGAGGACAAATATCGTCTGGCTGAGGTACGCTGGATTCGTGCATTCCACTACTTCTACCTCATGGATATGTTCTTATATGCTCCGTTCCTTACCGAGGAATCGAGTGACTTCCCGCATTTCAAGCCTCGTCATGAGATTTACGAGTGGCTGGTAACGGAGTTGGAAGACTTGACAGAAGCTCTGCCGGCTCAACGTCTGTCGAAGTACCGCGTAGGTAAGGCTGCTGCTCAACTCCTCTTGGCGCGTATTTACCTCAATGCCGATGTGTATAACAAGCTAAATACCGCTTGGAAGCAAGGCTCTGCGCTGGATAATGCTTTGAAGATGGCTCAGGCTGTTGTAAATGACAACCCGCAACACTCCCTCGTAACCAAACAGATTGTTACTGACTCCGCGTTTGTATATAGCGCTTATCAGCAACTCTTCATGGGCGATAACGACCGTGATGACGTAATCAAAGAGGCTATCTTCACAATCTATCAAGACGGATTATATACCCAGAGCCACGCCGGTGCGAACTTCCTGATCGCTGGTCCGCGCTACGGTGGTATGAATGCTTGGGGTATAGAGGCTGAGTGGCACGCTCTGCGTACCTCACCGACTATGGTGGACAAGTTCATCAAGCCGCTGGGTATCGAACGCAGTACTGCCGAACAGATGATCTTCGACGAGTACGAAATGCCGACTCAGTTGAAAGATGACCGCGCTATTCTTTGCTCCTATGGTCTGAATACTACCGACGGTAAGAACTTCACCCTGACTGGCGACATGAAAGTAGGTGCAAATGATTGCTTCTACAGTTCATGGGCTGGTCTGAAATTCACTGGTGTATATTCCACAGCTGTTATGCCTAAATACTCGCCACGTCAGAGCAAGGACTGGGCAGATACCGACCTGCCGATACTTCGCTTGGCTGAGGCGTATATGATTCAGGCTGAAGCTCTGTTCCGCAAGGGTGACAATGCCGGTGCACTGGCTATCATCAATAATACGATTCGTGCGCGTGCAAATGCCGCTCCGCTTCCTTCGCTGGACGAGGAGACCCTGTTGGATGAGTGGAGCCGTGAGTTCTGGTTCGAGGGACGTCGTCGTATTGACCTCGTGCGTTTCGGTCGTTTCTTTGGCAGCACAGCTGATCGGTACCGTTTCCATTGGGAAGGTCGTATGGGTCAACAGGACGGTCAGCAGTTCTTCCGTCAAGGTACTCCGGAATATATGAACTGGTTCCCTGTTCCGTCAGAAGATAAGCGTTCTAACCCGAACTTCAAGACCGATGTCGAAGAGGATGCTAACAACATCTACGCTGCTGAAGGCGGTGACGGTTACGCGTACTAAAAAAAGCTAATGAACCAACAATTCATTATATTAACCAAATTTATTAACTAATTAAAATTTTTCAATTATGAAGAAATTTTATTCAATCCTTGCAGCTGCGCTGATTAGTGTTTGCGCATTTGCATCGAAGGATGTTGTTCCGTCAGACGAAGTCCTGGCTGATTACTACAATCCGGGGCAAGTTTGCGTTTGCTTCTTCGTTCCGGCTGACATGGCTTGTAATGACATCGTACTGACCGGTTCGTTCAACGATTGGAGTGGCGATGCAGCTAATTGCATTCCTTGCGAACCGATCGAAGGCTATGACGGCTGGTATGTAGTTGCTTACGATCCCGAAGAAGATCCGAGTGAGTCTGATGGCTATTGCGCTAAGCCGGTGATGCTGGATGTAGATGGCAAATTCGTTTGGGGGTACCAAGTAGGTGCTGCTACCGTTATCCGCGGTGGTGTACAGGTTGTACAAGGTGCTTACGCTGGTGAGATTGACCTCAAGCACTACGGAACAGACGCTCCGAACGTATTCACCGTTGACGCATGGAAGCAGAACCCGTGTACTGCAATTTATCACACCTACACCTTCGTTGTTGTCAGCGACGGTTGCGACGGCTATGTTGTTCCGTTCCTCGTAGGTGAAATGACCGGTTGGGACTTCACACAAATGCAGTT
>CAJOFU010000006.1:48353-58268 GCA_905233935.1 Paludibacteraceae bacterium | reverse complement strand
TTTGACGGTTGAGGTAGGGGGGTATAGGCAGTTCTCCCATGGCGTCAAGCAGTTCGCTGAAGGCTACTGTGGGATCGTCCCAACTGAAACGGATAGCGAAGGTGTTGCCCTGTTGCTCGCCCTTATGCGCGCGCAGGCGCACATCGCGCGTACCTAATTGTATTGTCTGCTCCACGTACTCGGTGTTGAACTTCTTGGCGTTGCCGACAATACATTTCCACACGCAGCCGGTGGTCGAACTGAGCGACAGTTGGTAGTCGTACGGCTCAATCGGAGCAAGGCAGAATACCTCAATGCGTGCTCCGGTAACTTTATGGAAAACCAGCCGCGCCTGGATGACGCGGGTGTTGTTATATACGAGCAGTGAGCCTTCGGGGATGTATTCGCCTATGCGATAGAACTTATCTTCGCTCACTCGGCCGTCGCGGTACACGAGCAGCTTGCTGTGGTCTCTTTCTTTGAGCGGGTACTTGGCGATCCTTTCGTCTGGGAGCGGATAGTTGTACTCGCTTATCAGTATGGGGGTTTCTGTCATAATCTTTCTTTGGCTTTTGACTTTCGACTTTTGACTTTTGACTCTTCCATTCGCTATGTTGCCCTTGGAAGAGTTCGTAGCAGTTGTACTGGCAGTCCAGTTCGCCGTTGAGCAGATGGATTTTGCGTGAGGGTTTGAGTCCGATGCACTTGAGTGCTTCTTCGTTGCTCGAGATGATCCACGCCGTGGCGCCTGTGAACTGGAACTTCAGAGCTTTTCCGATGTCAGCATACAGCCGGAGCACATCTTTGTCTTGTGCCAAGCGCTCACCGTAGGGCGGGTTGATCATCACGAGTGCGCCCTGTGTGCCCTGCTCATGCTTGATCTCCTCAATCCGTATCTGCTTGACGTCGATATATTTCTGCACACCTGCCGAGCGGATGTTCTTGAGCGCGGCTTGTACGGCGTAGTAACCGGCGTCCGAACCGTAGATGTGATGCGTGAACTCCCGTTCGTCGGTGTCATCCTCGCTGATGGTTTCGAACAGGTCTTTGTTGAAGTCTTTCCATTTCTCGAACGCAAACTGCTTGCGGAAGATTCCGGGCGGGATGTTCAGTGCGATGAGTGCCGCTTCGATGAGCAGGGTACCCGAACCGCACATTGGGTCGTAGAAGTCCGACTGCCCTTTCCAGCCTGCGAGCAGCAACATTCCCGCTGCCAATGCCTCGTTGATCGGTGCGTCGGTTTGTGCCACACGCCAGCCGCGTTTGTGCAAACTCTCGCCGCTACTGTCCAGCGAGATCGTCACCTGCTGCTCGGCTATATGCACGTTGATGTACAGGTCGGGTTCGGTGATGCGCACACTCGGTCGTTTGCCGTACTTCTCGTTGAAGCGGTCGGCAATGGCATCTTTGACCTTGTAGGTCACATAGCGCGAGTGCTTGAATGTCTCCGAATAGACGGTAGCATCGATGCTGAATGTGGTGGTCAGATCCATGTACTGCTCCCAGTCGATCTTCTTTACCTCTTCATATACAGCATCTGCGTCACCTGCGCGGAACGTGGCTATCGGTACGAGCACGCGCGAGGCGGTACGCAACCATAGGTTGGCGCGGTAGAGTACGCTCTTGTCACCGCGGAACGTTATCGCACGACGACCGAGCTCTATATCATTGCCGCCAAGGGCTGCTATCTCGCCTGCCAGCACCTCTTCCAGCCCCTTGAAGGTCTTGGCGATCATCGAAAATTCTTTATCCATAATTGTGCGGATAGGGATTATTGTTCTTGCCCGAGCAGGTTGTACGCTTTATCGCCCTTGATGAGCAGTATCTGCCCGTCGCGGAGAATTTTCTGACATCTGACTTCTGACTTCTGACTTCTGAATTCTAAATTCTCCACGGCTGACGGCTTTTCGGGTAGGAAGTTTTTCATATAGTACGGTGCGCAGACATCCTCGGCAGTCTTTTCATCCGAGACAGAACCGGTCTTGTTGATCATGTGACCTGAACTGGTTTGGTACTCATTCCAGAACCCGCGGTTCGACCATGTCTCTTCTACGATACCGGCTTTCGACGTCCAGTTGACATTGTCGCCGTTGCCCGCATCTTCCGGATACCAGTAACTTATACCGTCCACGTTCTCAAGCGGCTTGAGTGCATCTACGAGGTCGCGAACGAAGTTATACTGTCCTTGAACGCTGCACGCCCATGCGTCGCGTGTGTCGTAGTTGACGCCTTGCGAAGGCCAGTTCTGGAAGTTGTATGCACACTCAACGATATGAACGCGTTTGTCCGGAAAATCCGTAGCCAACTGCTTGATGGCTTTCACCAGATTGTTTTTGTCATCTTTGTTCTTGACCTGCTCATCGGTCAGGTATCCGTGCCAGAAGGGGTAGTAACTGAGCCCGATGATGTCAAAGTCGATGCCGCCTTTCACCAACTTGTTGTAGTAGAACCGGTTGTATGAGATGTTCGACGGGCGGTCGGTATGAATGATGATCTGTGCGTCGGGACACACCTCGCGCACGGCGTTGCATCCGGCTTCGAGCAGACCGAGGTAACCCTCCCAGTTGCTGCCTTGCTTGCTGTACGGTGCTACTTTGATGCCGCACAGCCCGTACATGATCTCATTGCCTACCTGCACGAGGTCTGGCGTTGCTCCGGCTTCGTTGAGTGCCGTCAGTGTCTCGCGGGTGTAGTCGCCTAACAACTGCGCCATCGTGGCATCATCACTGCCTTTCCATGCTGCGGGAGCCTGAATATGTCCGGCATCCACCCAACTGTCGGAGTAGTGAAAGTCCAACAGGAAATACCCGCCGGCATCCTTGATGCGTTTGCCCAGAGCCTTTACGTACGCCAAGTCCTGACAAACGGCATAGTCCGTTGTCTGGTAATCAGGCGCTTTCTGTTGCGGCTTAACGAACAGGCGCACGCGGAACGTGTTCCAGCCGCAGTCGGTGATGCTCCAACTGATCAGATCGCTGATCTTCTTGTTGTTGACGTCTCTGTAACCGGAGCTGTACTTCTCGAACTGCGGCAGCATGGATATGTCACCGCCCACGTAACGCTGATGGTCGGATTGCGCGTGTACGCATAGTAAGCTGGTGCAAACAGCAAGGGTAAGCAAAATGGACTTTTTCATGATTATTTGTTGTTTTTCAAAAATGACTTTGCAAAGATACACAATTTTTCGCAAATATGCAAAAAAATCTGCAAATAAATTTGCATTTACGAAAATATTCTTGTATCTTTGCATGCTTTTTTGGCAAAACACCCTCATGTGGGGTCCCCGACACAAACCAACGTAGTGTTTGTGGTGGGGAAAAGCCGAGGCAATTATGCGCTTAATGTTGCAAGGCAACATCCGGAAGCATAATTTGCCGACAGCGCAAGGAAAGATGGCGGAGTGGTCGATCGCGGCGGTCTTGAAAACCGTTGACCTTCACGGGTCCGGGGGTTCGAATCCCTCTCTTTCCGCAAGAAAGATCGGGAATAGATGGAAAATGAAAAGAGAAGACTAACGGTTTTCTCTTTTTGTTTTACAACTGTTCCCGAAAAACCTTGCAAGGACGCCCCTTGCAAGGTTTAGGGTTTTCGAGGTGGGCGAGCATAGCGAGGTCGGTGCCCTCGAATCCCTCTCTTTCTTCTTCATCGAATCCCTCTCTTTCCATTTAAAAATCTCATTTTTCTGCTTTATTTTTGGAAAAAAGTGAAAAATGATTTGCAAATTTCAAAATAATTTTGTAACTTTGCGAGCAAATTTAGATTTGTGTACAGCAATATGCCAAGTAACGACAACATATTATCCCAAATACAGACTCTCGGTAAAAAACTGATTCCCGACGGCAGTCATCTCCTTTTGTACGGTTCGCGTGCACGTGGAGACTATCGACCAGATTCTGATTGGGATTTGCTTGTACTGCTCAATCGTCCCCGAAAAGAAGATGCGGATTTTGAGGCTATTTCCTATCCGTTAATGGAACTTGGTTTCAGCCTTGGGCAATATTTCAGCGTTCACACTTATTCGCAGCAAGAATGGCAAAACATGAGTTTTATGCCTTATTACAAGAATGTCGAACATGATAAAATCCAATTAGTATGAGTTTGACTGATGAAGAGAGACGTATTGTCGTAGAGCAAGAGAAGTTGAAGGCTTTGAACACTTTCGCCGAAGTTGACATTCTCCGTCAAGCCGGATTGTGGAACAACATCAACAACCGCTTATATTATTCGGCATTTCACGCCGTTTGTGCACTACTTATTAGCAATCACCGCAAAGTTGGTTCGCATCAAGGTGCGGTAGTCATGCTTAACCAATACTATGTTTTAACCGGTCTTCTGTCAAAAGACGAAGGTCGCTTCTATTCGCAACTTCAGACACAACGCGAGTTAAGTGACTATAATTGCACTTATTACGCCACGGAAGAAGATACTGTACCTCGAATTGCTAAAACGAAACATTTTATTGATAAGGTGTTAAGCCTTATCAATAAACAGTAATATACATCCCCGCTTGCGGGTAACAAAGCAAGCATTGACATAGGCGCAAGTGTGCGCCAAAATAAAGCGTAATAAGCCAAAACTTGATACTTTGGAACCTGAACAACTTCAAAGAATCATTTAGAATTTCAAGCAAGGTTTATACACGCTCACGTGTTAGCGTGAGTTTTCCGTGTGTAAATTTGAAATTCTAAGGTAAGTTCAGGACCTCAAAGTATCAAATGAAGCAAAAGAAAGCCCGCGCTTTTTTGTTATGCTTAATCAAAAAAACACCACAAGACAATGGCAAAAATCTTAGATGCAACAGGTTCGATAACTTCAATTGACTCTATTATCTTAGAGGCAAAGAAGTATGTTATTTTAGTATCTCCATTTTGGGAGTGCCCTAAAAACGTTATTCTGTCTTTACTTGGAGCTTTGAAAAATGGGGTTCAAGTTGTAATCTTTTGTCGCCCTACACAGGGAAATAAAAAAGAGAAAACTCTACCTATCCCACGAGAGTATTGGGAATACTTTAGGAAATTTGAGAAGAAAGGACTGTTTGCTGTTTTTAGTAAAGATTTAGATACTTTGCACAGCAAATTGTATATGAACGAAAACAAATGTCTCATTACATCTCTAAACATGTACAACTATAGTGTTGAGAAAAACATCGAATTAGGTATTGAGTTGTCGTGGTTAGATGAACATGATAAGGAATTAAAACGATTTGTTATGAAGCATCTGAATGAGATCTGCGAAAAAGCTGGATTAGATGCAAACAAACCAATTATAGCTGATGCAAAACTATAAAATTCTAATATTATGAAAAAGATATTGTTCTTTTTTTTGATGTTACCGGCTATTCTATTCGCCGCTCCTGTTGACCTGAATTTGGCTCAGCAAGTGGCAGAAAACTTTATAAATGCGCCCGAAACGAACGCAAACGGCGCAATTCAAAAGGCTCCACATAAGCGAAAAAGGATGATGCAAGCACTGAAACAAGTCACGAGTGATCAGCAATTCTATATCTTTAATAGCAATGATGGCGTAGGATTTGTTATTGTGTCTGCTGATGATAGAACACATCCAATTATTGGATATTCAGATAAAGGATATATAGATTGTAATACATTGCCACAAGGTGTAGCTTGGTGGTTGAGTGAATATAGTCGTCAAATAGAATCTGCTATTAGAAATAATGTGTTACCTACAGAAGAGATTACAAGAGAATGGGATATGTTGAAAAATAAATCCTATTTATCCGCGACAGAAGTGGTTTCTCCATTGATTTCTACTACTTGGGATCAAGCTCCTTATTATAACGTGAAATGTCCTTATAATGGGCTTACTCAAAGTTATACATTGACTGGTTGTGCTGCTACAGCGCTTGCGCAAGTTATGAAATATTGGGAGTGGCCAATTGTTGGCAACGGACACTATTCTTATAACACATTCTGGTATGGCACTCAAAGTGCTAATTTTGGAGCGACTTACTATGATTGGGCGAATATGCCAGATTCTGTTGTTGCTACGAGTACTGCGAATCAAATGTATGCTGTAGCGACTTTAATGTATCATTGCGGTGTAGCAATGGATATGAACTACGGGTACGATGGAAGCGGCATTAAAAATGCATCACAGATAGCTAATGCAGTTAAGAATTATTTTAGGTATAGTTCCAATACTAAGGTTGCTGATAAATCTAACTATTCTGAGTCTGATTGGATTAGCATTCTGAAATCTCAGTTGGACGCGTCCCAGCCTATGGTATATTGCGGAAGTGGCAGTGGCGGTGGTCATGCATTTGTATGTGACGGTTATAGAAGTGATAACTATTTTCATTTTAATTGGGGGTGGAGTGGAAATGCAGATGGATGGTATCCGGTTTCTGACCTTGCACCTGGTCCTAATGGTTATGGTAGCGGTACAAGCGGTAATTACACTACTTATCAGTGGGCTGTTATAGACATGGTTCCTCAGACAGGATCGGCGTCTGCTGTTAATCTGCAACTTAGTTCTAATTGGGTACTTAGTTCAGATTCTATACCCTACGGTGGAGCTTTGGCGGGGAGTGTCTCTATTAAAAACATTGGAACGTCCAGTTTTACAGGAGACATTGTAGCGGTAATATTAGATAAAGACGGTAACTTCTTTGCTGATTATACTATTCAGCAGAATTGTACTATTGCAAAGAATGGCACATTGATGGTGACGCCGTCCGTTGCGGGAAATGCCGCCTTGGTTCCTGGTCGCTACTATGTAGCGTTATTCAGTAGGAGCAATTATCAGGGATATCAAATTATAGGGTCTAATTATTTCACTAATATTGCTACGTTTAAGGTTTATTATAAAGCTGATATAGAAACCTACTCCGACTTCGCTATTTATAGTGATGATAATAATCAATTAGTGACAGGTCATCAGTCTCAAATCTGCTTGACATTGAAGAATACAGGCTCCACTAACTTTAGGGGTACAATAGCCTTGGCACTTTATACAAGTGACTTATCGACAGGGCAGGACTATGATGAGATTAGTTTAAGTTTGGTGGGGATTGCTGCAGGTGCAACCCGTACATTGACGTTCTCTGGGACAATCAGTCTTGATCCGGGAACTTACATAATTGCACTTGTGTACAAGGACAATGACGGCAACTTTAATTTTGCAGGCAGTACTTACTATTCCAATCCTATATACGTGATAGTAAAGGGAGAAGGAGAAGACCATTCTGGTCAGCAAGGAGATCTCGAATTGAAACCTGGCAGGTACATCATTGTAGCAAACCGTGACAAAGATGGTGACAAGAATTGGTATTACATGACCTCAGATCTTGGTACAGCAAGTAACAAACGATTCCAAGCTGTTAACACAAATACGGAAAATCTGGGTGACATTGTGACGGAAGATTTGGAAGATAAATATATTTGGGAACTTGTTGAAGATGGTGAAAATTGCAAGTTGATGAATGGCTCCGATTTCGTCACGTGGACTTCTGGCAACTCCGCAAACCTTGCTGCAACAGGAAAGACATTGACATGTGACGTAACAGGCAATGCTGTTCAAATTCATTTTAACGATGGTACAGCAGAGCGTTATCTTGCAATGAATCAAACGACAGGAAATAATTACTTTGCATTCTACACAGGTACAAATCAGATAAGGGATCTTGTGTTCCTACCTTACGAAGAGAAGATTGTACCGCCTGTACGCGATTGCAAGGATATTCCATATACAGAGACATTTGCATCTTCTCAGGGAGAATTTACTATTCAGAATGTTACTCTGCCAAGCGGATTCACATCTATATGGAATTGGGATTCGCGATATGGAATGGTTGCCAAGTGTATCAAAGGCTCAACGAAATATGAATCCGAATCGTATCTTATCTCGCCGTGTATAGAACTGCCGGAAAACGCGCCGTGCATACTTACTTTCAGTCACGCAGCCAAGTTCTTCCAGAGTACTGATCAAATGTCCTTATGGATTTCTACAAACTACGATGAGTCTGATCCAGAAACAGCCCAATGGAATAGATTAGTAATCCCGAATTACCCGACGGGTGCTAACTGGAATTGGTATGAGTCTGGGGATATAGATTTATCTGCCTATAGTGGCCAAGGTGTCAATATAGCTTTCTGTTATACAAGTACCACAAGTTACGCACCACAATGGGAGATAAAGAATTTTGCAGTTAATCCCTCAACAGCAACGCTGATAGAAAGCGTTCAGCCTACGCAATCATCAGCAACCAAAGTCCTCCGCAACGGTCAACTCTTCATCCTCCGCGATGGTAAGACTTACACCGTGCAAGGGCAAGAGGTGAGGTAAGGAAAGTCGATAGTCAATAGACTATAGTCGAAAGAACTGATACTGTATCATAGCGCACCGAGCGGCTCAAAAAATGAGTCGCTCGGTATTGTTGAATAACTTGAAAATTGATGCTTGTTATCAAGATTGTCGAGCGGAAAAGTCAAAGCATAGCGCATATTGTCTTTTCGAAAAGTCAAAACTGTCATGACAGTTTTTAATAAAGTAGTCCGAACATCCACAATGGAATGCGATTGAAGTGACCTGTTTCTATATCGTCAACAGTCAGGAAGGAGTGTGGTTCATCCTTAATCTGATCAAAATTCTTGCCTTTTCCACCGACTTCAAACAGATATTTGCGGTCAATCATAAAATCGCCCTGCTTGGGCAATAATACTTCAGTGATGTAGGAAATATCTTCCACTTGTGGCAAATCATTCTCTAACACATGTAGTACTACGCCATGCAGACGTTTGTGAAAACTATCCCCCTCCTCTTTATAGAACGGATAGCAGCCGTGATTGAGATAATCAGCAAACAGTGGGAGAATTTTTTGCCACTGCATATCTCGGATTAGGGCGATGTTGGCTTGTGAGTGGCTTCTGGGTGGGATTAAAGTCTAGGATTAGCCCGATAAAATACCGATGAAACCCCGATAATGACCCGATATTGGTGTACGTTTTTGCGTTTTGTAAACTTAGACGAATTTTTTTGCCAAAATGTTTGCAAATTCGAAAAATTTGTTGTAACTTTGCTGTGTTTTTAATTTTTGTATCATGAAAAGTCGTTATTTCCGTTCTATTTTGATGACGCTGGGCGTTGTTGTTTGCTGTTTGTCAGCATTGAGTTTGCCTGTTTCGGCGGCGAGTGCTGACCTGTATCTGTATTTCTGGTCGGAGAGTTACGGTCTGGATGGCAATGCCGGACAATTCGAGACGACCGCTGAGGCGGATATCTATACCATCGCATCGGTGGATGTGCCCGGGCAAGGGTTCAACTTCGGCGTGCATAACGCCTCGTGGTCGGTGATCTACGGTTGGGCAGACGGCGGCACGGTGTCGGCTCTTGGTGTGGATTACCCGATGGCGACGGCGAACGCGTGCAGCGGTTGGCTGGATCTGCCTGCCGGCAAATACTTGGTTACGTTCAACGCTTCGGCGCTGACGATCCGTTTTGACGAGGCGTCAGCAGACCCCGATCCTGATCCAGACCCCGACCCCGAACAGAAAGATGCAGCGTTCCTGATAGGCGGCGATCTGTCGATGGCAACGTACATCGAGGACTGGGGTGCGAAGTTCTACTACAAGGACGGCACGGAAGGCGACCTGTTTGATATATTGGAGTCGTATGGCGTCAACTTTGCGCGCCTGCGTCTGTACCATGCTCCCGGCACGGCGGTTAAGAACGGTTCGACAACCTACCGCACGCCGATCATGACTACCAAGCACCCGTCGGGCTACCCCTATGCCGGGACGGAAGATATACTCTCGCTCGCCAAGCGCGCCAAGGATCATAAGATGCAGATCTGTCTGACGATCTACCTGAGCGATTACTGGTCGGGTGCCACGGAGCAGTATATCCCTGCCGCATGGGCGAATGTGAATACGCTGGAGCTGCTTGGCGACTCGGTATATAACTACGTATATGCCATCA
>CAJOFU010000006.1:0-48304 GCA_905233935.1 Paludibacteraceae bacterium | reverse complement strand
TACGGTATTCTCTATCAAGACCTGAACAAGAACTACGTCAGCTACGGCGGTCATACGACCCGTAACGGCATAAGCAACGCCGTCTATCTGTTCAACAAGGCGTACGATGCCATCAAAGAGGTTGCACCCGACGCGCAGGTGATCATCCACCACAGCTACGGTGACCAAGGCAAGATTGGCGTCTGCCGGAGTTTCTTCCAGCAACTCAAGAACAACGGCTGCAAGTTCGACATCGTGGGCGGCTCGTACTACCCGCACTGGGCAACCGACCACGGCGCAACGGATTGCAAGCCGACAGGCATGCTGGAGTGGGCGGCGGATATGAAGACGAACATCGGCAAACCCGTCATGCTCATGGAGGTAGGTTATTCGTGGAACCCGTACAAGTGCCCGGAGCGCAACGGCGGCAGCTGGGCCGGGCAGTTAGGGCTTAACGGCTGCTACAACGAGGCAACCGAAGCCGGGCAGGAGTCGTTCATCCAGGAGTTGCATGAGGCGCTGGATGAGGACGCGAATATAGTAGGTTACATGTACTGGGATCCGATCTTCGTTGACCAGAAAGTGAACGGTTCGTGGATCAAGACCTGTTGGGCAGAGAAGTACAGCGGCAGCGGCACGACATGGTGGGAGGACGGCAACGTGATATCGAACACGACGTTGTTTGACTTTACCGGCAAACCGCTGAGTGCGCTGTATCGCGAGATGCACTCCCGCAAACCGGCTGATGAGCCGACGGGAGTCGAGGATTCAGAATTCAGTATTCAGGATTCAGAATTCAGAAAGATTATTCGCGATGGTCAGTTGCTGATCATGCGTGATGGTCGTATATACAATCTCACCGGATCAGAAATCCGGTGAGATATGCGTTTTTCGCTTGATCGTTTGTTTGTGCTCAGGTGTCTGCTATTTGACAAGGCGGACTCCGAAAGCGCTGCTCCTTTCAACTTGGTTGGTTTTGAGCCTGAAGGCTGTATCACCACCGGTGATGATGTCGTACGCATAGCATGATGATCCGGCATTCGTTGACCAGTATTGTACAGCGCCATTGGAGAATTCTGTTCCTGTACGACTGCCGCAAGCCGGAAGGAACACGGCTCCGGCTGCTTCCATTTTCTGCCAGTCAGCCAAGGTGAACTGGTTGAGCTCGTAGCCGTTATCCTTACTTCCTTGGAACGGAATACCGGGCGAAACCCAGTCGTCGGGCAGCAGAATGAATCCTTGTATGCCGTTGACCGTAGCCCGACCGCACAGCGATTCGTAGTTCGTACGCTGACCGGTGATATATGTCCACTCATTCGCACTAAGCGTACGCCACATGTCTGCCGTATTACCGCCGTTGCTGATGGCATTTATTCCCCAATCTACAAAACTGGAGTAGTCGCACTTGCTGGTGCTGGCTTTGGTAGGATTGTCACCCGTTCCCCAACCAAACAGATCTATCCAGCCGTCGTAGGTAGCAGAAATGTTGACATTGCCTTCGCCGATTACATCGTACTGATTTTCGGCAAACTGCCACGTAGCGGTCGAAGCCTGATATTGCAGGTTACCGCGTGAGAACTGCACCTTCTCTTTGCTGGTGTTGATCGTGAAGTACCCGGGCAGCGCACCATTCTCATCGGCTACGCTGTTGCTGCTACTGCTGTCCTTGATATGCTCCGGCGAAAGCGGCAGCACCTCTGAACCGCCATCGGGCAATTGGATAAAGAACGCCTCAAACGGATCAAGCGTCTTCAGGTCGATGCCCGGCGTGAACACGTCATAGCCCGTGCCGTTCCAGACGGTAACAGGCGACTCGATCTCCGCTTCCTCAAGGGCACTCAGTATATCGTAACTGTACGGATAGGGGTTGCCTAAGAAGTTCCAGTTGGCATTCTGCTCGCGTGTGGCAGGATGATAACTGATCGGCATCGTTGCTGCGGCTTGATCGCGTGCCTGATCAGGGATGTGGATAGTGAGGGTAGCACTACCATTAGCACGTACAATATATGCTTGCGAGCCCTCAAAGCCGCTTGTCGGCACAAAGCCCTGCCAGCCTGAACGACCGCTTGCACGTTGCTCGCTGTTGTAGATGCCCCATTCGATCTCGCCGTCCACCACTATATCATCTTGCGTCAAGCCGAACATCGTCGGTAACATGATGAACTGCCAAGATGAAGTGAGGGTGAAGGTGTGCGTCTCAGGCCCGTCACCGTCAATGCCGTGGATGTTCTTGAAGTACGACCACTCCTCATGATTGCGGTACGCACGCAGGCTGGCTGTGGGTACGAAGACAGGTGTCGTGTCCGGCACATTGTCAAACGCTGATTGCGTTACCTCTGGCGGCGTGGTCGCCAGTACAGTGATAGTATCTAAGCCCGTACAATCGGCAAATGCCTCCTGACCGATGAACGTCAGACTCGCCGGCAAGTGTAGGGCATTCAACTCGTTGCAATACTGGAATGCGGTAGTCAAGATTCTCGTTAATCCATTCGGGAACTCCACTGAACGCAAACCTCTACAGCCGCGGAACAGGCTGGAGTTGATCATCGTCACGCGGGAAGGAATACGAATCTCTTGCAGTGACTCACACAGATAGAACACCCCCTCGCCGATGGAATCCACGCTCTCCGGCAATTCAAGGTGTGTGATGCTCGAACACTGGTCAAACGCTTGCGCCTCAATCACGCGCAGCGTGTTGGGCAGACTGACCTCCGTCACTTGGTTATGGAGGCGGAAGACATTGCTCAGATTCGTCACGCCTTCCTCCACTACAATCTTCCGTAACTGATAGCGGAAATTCGCCCACGGTTCGGATGCATGGAAGAACTCCATCTCTCCGCTTCCGGAGATGGTCAGCATGTCATCGCAGTCAACCTTCCATGAGAGATTGTCGCCCTCAGCACCGAACGTGCCTTCGGCAAGGATGCACGGAACATCTTCCAACGAACGTATAGCCCCGAAGTCCTGCCAATACGGCGCAGCCTGATAGAGTGAGATGGATTCTTCGGGTACATACAGCGTACATTTGCTCAACTTGCAATTGTAGAACGCACTCTCCGACGTGCTGGACGGAAGAGTCTGTGGCGTCACGGCGCGGTTGATGAACGTTGTCAGCAATGTGTCGCTTTCGAAGGCGTACCTCTGGATGTCCGTCACTGTGGCGGGTAGGTCAATCTTCGTCAACCTGTTGCATCCTGTGAACGCGCTGGACAAGATATGCGTCACGCCTTCGGGCAGGGTGATCCGTTTCAATTGGCTGCATCCGTGGAACGCCGAATGACCGATGAAGCGCGTACCTTGACGGATGGTATAGGTAGTGATGGTATCCTGAGCCATGACAGGTACTCCCGCGAGATATGCGCCGGCGTACCTCAAGCCGTCTATTTCCGGTAGTGCGCTACAGAAGTCAAACACGCCGATTCCGATAGATGTCAGCGTTGTCGGATAGCTAACGTCGATGAGGCGGGTGAAATAGTAGAATGCTCGGTCACCGATGGTGGTTACGCCTTCCTCGATGATTACGGTGCGTATATCTTCGCGCACATCGTACCACGGCACAAGACTGCCGTCCACCCAATCAGCCATCGCGCCGCTGCCGGAGATAGTGAGTACACTGTCACGGTCAAACACCCACATCAGATTGTCGCCTTGCGCACCGCACGTGCCGGAGGCAATGATCTGCAGGGTATCGTCAGCGCATATAATCTTGCTGAAGTTTTTCCAGTAGTCCGCCTCTTGGTATGCGGTTTTGGCTTCGCAGGGTATGAACAGAGTGTCGCTGAGGTTATGGTCAAACGCCGTCTGGTTGAGAGTAGGCGGAGTGAGCGCATTACAGGTGACGCGCGTCAGGCTGTCGCACATCCAGAATGCTTGTCCGTTGACGGTCATCAGCCCCTCGCCTAACTCTACGCTGCGCAGGTTCGTACAATAGGCAAAAGCGTCTGTGCCGATTGTCTGAACTGTTGACGGGATGTTTATAGATGTCAGGTGTTCGATATAGCCGAATGCCCAGTTGCCGATGGCTTCCAAACCTTCGGGTAGAATGATTGAGCGCAGACTGTCAGGGCTCTGATTACGGAACGCAAAGTCCGCAATTGAACGGACACTGCCGCCGATGATATATTCCTCGACCTGTGCGCCGAACTTGGTCTGCAGGCTGCTGTTGGAAGAGTAGGAAGCCCGACCAACGATGGTGTCGGAGTTGATGGTTACCGTCTTGAGCGGGCATTGGTAGAAGAAATTGTTCTCAATCGGCGCGCCTAAGGTGCTTGGTATAGACAGCGTCTGCACGTTCGGGTAGTTGTCATCGGAGTTATAGAACGCGTATAGTGCCAGTTTGGTTACGCCTTCCTCGATGTTGATATGTTTGATAGCTTGCCCGTATTGATACCACGGCGCCGATGTTCCCGAATACGAAGTTGGCATCTCTCCCTCGCCGCTGATTGTCAGCACGCTGTCGCATCCCAACACCCACGTCAGGTTGTCGCCGTCTTCTCCGCACTTGCCAGAGGCAATAGTGCAGCCAGAGGGGGGATTGTTGATAGGGAGGATTGTTCCGAAATCTTTCCACACGCTTGCTGTCTGATATAGTTCTATTGATTGTTCGGGCACGTACAAAGTGCATGTGGATAGACTCGCTCCGCTGAATGGACTTGTGCCTGATATAACAAGTGGTGTGGTTGCGTAGTTGTACACGGTAGCAAGAGATGTACAATTCTGGAATGCATAGTTCCCAATGCTGTTCACACCACTGCCAATAGTTATTTCTGTAAGTTTTGAACATCCGGATAATGCGTATTTGCTAATAGTTGTCACATCGTCAGGAATAACTATGTCTGTCAAACTGGTACAACTACGGAATGCATAACTTCCTATGCTGGTCAGCTCGTTTGGCAGTGATACATGTTTGATAGCATTGCGGTTTGAGTACCACGGAGTATTGCTTGCGCTCCAATTATCCATATCCCCTGCACCTGTGATTGTCAGTACGCTGTCACATGTGAACTCCCATGTCAGATTGTCGCCATCCGCACCGCATGTGCCAGAGGCAAGAATACATTTCGCTTCATTAATCTTTGCGAACAAACTCCAGTAATCGGCTGATTGATATTGAGAAACAGAGCTGTATGGCACATTCAGCACGCACGTGGACAATGTGTTGCTGTCGAAAGTGCTTTCTCCGATTTGTGCCGGAATAGGATTATTGCAGTCAATGCTATTCAGGTTTGAACAGACATAAAAAGCATAGTTACCGATGCTGGTTATGCCCTCTGACAATGTTATAGAAGTTATGGCATCATGGTAGGTGTACCATGGAGCGTTGTCAGAGGAGCTCCATTCTGCCGTTGCTCCCGTTCCGCTAATCGTCAACACACTATCACAACTCAATGACCATAGTACATATGTGCTGTCCCATTCTGCTCCGCACTTGCCGGAAGCAGTGATACAAGGGAAGGATTGGATGTTCTTAAAGTCTTTCCAAATATCGGCATTACGGTACAACTCGATGCTTTCGGAGGGGACGTATAGAGGAATAGATTTATCTACATTATAGAACACAGATGTTCCGCAAGTAGGTGGCGTTTCAGCCTCGCATGTGAAGCTCGTCAAATTGGAGCAAATATAGAAAGCACTACCTCCAATGCTTGTGACGTTGCTGGGGATAGATACATTCGCAAGACTGCTACACCCACTGAAAGCATCTTCCCCTATGCTGGTGACGCTACTGGGGATGAAAATATATGTAAGGTTCTTGCAACCATTGAAGGCGGCCTCCTCAATGCTTGTAATACTATTGGGAATAGTAATGCTCTTCAAACCATTGCAAAACAGGAAAGCTCTCTTTCCAATGCTTTTGACACTATTAGGAATTTTTACACTTTTAAGGTTACTGCTACGAGAAAAAGCATAATCTCCAATGCTTGTTACGCTTTCAGGAATGATATAATAGTCATCAGGTTTGCCTGCAGGATATTTTATAAGCGTAGTTAAATCCTTATTAAACAACACTCCATCTAAATCACAATATTTGCTATTGCTTGACTCCACAATAATAGAAGTCAGACTGGTACAGGCAAAGAAAACTGTTCCGACGATGCTCGTGACACTATAGGGAATAGTAATACTCGTTAATTTAGAGCAACTTGAGAAAGCGTGTGCTTCTATGTTTTTAACGCTATTGGGGATATTCACATTTGTTAGATTGGAGCAACTCGAGAAGGCGTATTCTCCAATGGTAGTAACTTTGTCGGGAATATCCACATTCGTCAGACTGGAACAATCACGAAATGCATTGCTACTAATAATTGTCACATTGCTTGGAATGGTTATTGAAGTTAGACCAGAACAACCATAGAAGATACCATAACCAATACTTGTCACGCTATTGGGGATAGTTATATCCGCCAATGCAGAACATGCATAGAAAGCTTCCTCTTGAATGGTTGTAACGCTATTTGGAATTGTGACACTTGTCACGCCTTTGCAACTATAGAAAGCCCATTTCCCAATGCTTGTGACACTATTGGGAATAGATACAGACGCTAGAATAGAACATCCGTATAATGCATAATTTCCAACATTTGTGACACCATAATCTATAATAGCATGCTTAATTTTACTTTGGACACTATACCAAGGACTTTTATTGCTATACGTATAGTCCGCCATCGCCCCGCTACCGCTGATGGTCAGCACGCTGTCGCAGCTGAGCGACCATACGACGTTTGTGCTATCACCCTCCGCTCCGCACTTGCCGGAAGCAATGGTGCAGCCGGATGGATTTTCCTCACCGGTGAATTCGTATGTACCGATGTCCACACCTGCTCCTTGCGGACGTTGGATACCGATGATGTCCGTTGAGGGAGCAAGGGATGCGTCGGCTTGGCTCAGTAAGGCCGTGGATGCTGCTGTAAGACTAAAGTCGGCAGATATCATAGCAATGGAATCTTCGACATTAGTATGTACACCCACAAATGTAGTAGGGTTGACGAAATTTGGTCCATCAGCAGCGTTGTTCTCTATATTGAGCGTAATGGAGAGAAAAGCGTCTGCGGATGTGCCGTTGTCTGTTATGTTGTGGTGAGAATCACTTGATGAAGAAATGTAATTAGGTGGATTCGTGAATCCTTCTTCGGACTGATTGCCCCAGAAGACGCAGTTGACCACTTGTCCTTGTGACAAATAGATCCCGGAATATTGGGTACCATAGTTGTTACAAACGGTGCAGTTGATAACTTGTCCACCTAAACAGTATATGCATCCTCGTGAACTTGCTACATTGCCGGAATTGTTATATAATACGCAGTTTTGAATGATACCATTTGTTCTATTGTATATACCACTATACTTACCTTGACAGCCACGGATGATACAATTCTCAACTATGCCACCGTCATTATAGATGGCACCGGCATAATCGGTAGAAGTACAGAACTCAATAATACAATTACTTACAACACCTTGTGCAGTAGCCTCTCCTTGCTCCAAATAGATTGCACCGGCTTGAGCTCCAGAACAATGTGAGATTCGGCAATTGCTGAGCGTCATGTTTCCGCGTAGGTACACCGGAGCACCAAAGCTGCTCATACTGCCGTACGGGATTGTGATCCCGTCAATTAAGATGTGATTTTCCGGTGCAGCATCATATTTTACGATAAGGTATGAATCATCGCCACTTCCAATAATAGTCGTCTCATACAGATTGACATCACGCTCGCCCGTCTCGGCATTATAGCCGCCGAGATAAGTTGCACCATCCTGTACAGAAATAGATTCATAGTACGGACCTTCCGCAATAAACATCGTGTCCCCGACTCCTACATCAAAGATAGCTGCAGAAATACTGGTCTTGGCGTTTGCCCATGATTTACCGTCTCCGTCATTACCTGTTAGATGAGAAACGTACCTGTTGCCTGCGCAAATTGTACCACCAAGCAGTGTGGCAATGATACAAGTTAAGATTTTTTTATTCATCATAAGGGTGCGATTTACTGCGTTTGACATATATTGTGGACTTTTATAAGGTTCCTGTGAAACCGGCTTCCGCGTGTTACTTATCTAACTGCTCGTAGATTGAGTTGCGGCTTTGGTACTCGGGCACGATCTGTTTCATCAGTTTTACAGACGGGAACGCCAAGCCTTTCTGTGCGGAGCGGATCAGATCGTCGATGAGCTTCGACATCTTGTCGTAGTCGTTCTCGCGGACGTTGGCAACCATGATCTTCTCGTTGGCGGTCGGCATAGTCAGCTCTTTCTGATTCAGGAGTTCTTCGTAGAGCTTCTCTCCCGGACGCAGACCGGTATAGACAATCTGTATATCTCTGCCCGGTTGGAAACCTGCCAAGCGGATCATGTTCTTCGCCAAGTCGGCAATCTTCACAGGTGCTCCCATGTCGAAGCAGAAGATCTCTCCGCCATTGCCCAATGTAGAAGCCTCCAACACCAGACATGACGCCTCGGGTATAGTCATAAAGTACCGGATGATGTCAGGGTGGGTGACTGTCACGGGACCACCGGCGGCAATCTGTTTCTTAAAGAACGGTACAACGCTGCCGTTGCTGCCCAGCACATTGCCGAAGCGCGTGGTGATGAACTTCGTAACGTGATCGTTCTTCGCAGAGAGTTTGCGGAAGAGCGATTGTACGTAGATCTCCGCAATACGCTTAGATGCCCCCATGACATTCGTCGGGTTAACGGCTTTGTCGGTAGAAATCATTACGAACCGTTCAGCGCCATTCTCTACAGCGAGGTCGGCTACGTTCTTCGTTCCCAGCACATTAGCCAAGATAGCCTGTGTGGGGTATTCTTCCATAAGTGGCACATGTTTGTACGCCGCCGCATGGAAGATGACATGCGGATGGTACTCCTCAAACACCTCGCGTAACATCTCGCGGTTGCGTACATCTGTTATTACGCGCGCGTAATGGATGTCGGGATATTGCTTGTTCAGATCCAGACTCAAGTCATGTAGCGGTGACTCGGCTATCTCGGCGAGAACAACCAAGCGCGGGTTGAACTTCGACACTTGTCGTACGATTTCGCTACCGATAGAGCCGGCAGCACCGGTAACCATCACCACCTTGTCAGAGATGACATGACGGACGTTCTCGGTGTTGATATGTATCTCAGGACGCTCCAGAAGATCCTCAACTTTGATGGCTTCGATACTACCGATTTTCTTCTTGTTCTGCTCCTCGTTGTCGCTCTCGTTGAAGTCGCTAAAGTACGGCGTGGTCAGGATGCGAATGTTGTTGTCGAGGAAGATGCTGAGGTCTTTCGCCAGATTGATCTGCTTCATCTTCAGCGGCGAGATGATCACATCTTGCACCTCTTTGGCGCGAAGCAGACGGATGATGTTGTCGTTCTTGACATACACCTTCATGCCTAACATCTCGTGCTTGACGTTGTCAGCGGAATCGGCAATGAATCCCACGGGACGGTACGGGCTGTCCATGCTGGAGTTGAGCATCTTGGCTATTGCCAGACCTGCCGACTGCGTGCCGTAGATCATCACAGGACGAATACCCGGGCTGTGGTGCGACATGTACTCAAAACTCAACTTGATTGTCACGCGCCAAACAACAAGCAGTACAATGGCTACGAACATATACGTATATAGCACCGAGTTGAGCAGCATGCTCCTGTCTGCAGTGTGCCGTACGATGCTATTGATGGCAGCCGGAGTGAGTGCCGCAGCAACGACGGCAAACACTACCTTCGACGCATCCACAAACGTAGAGAATCGCAAGATACCGGAGTACGTATGGAATACCCAGAAGAACATCAATTGCACAGCCATGACTATGCCCGCTTGCTCCCATATAGGCAGCATATTTCCGCTAGCGATTTTGTAATTAACCAGACTTTGGCTGATCATGTAACTGACTACGTATGCAATGAGCGCCAGCAGCATGTCAATAAGCAGCACACCCCACTTGGGCATGTACGACAAGTTGGTTGCGTGCGAGAATATATCCGAACGCTGTATTTCGCTTAGTCTTTTTCTCATGTTCTTAATTTAATTATCAACTATCAATTGTCAACTATCTAACAAAAGCCTCCCGTATGGTTTGGATGATGAAGTTGACATCCTCGTCGCTCACCATCGGCCCGCTGGGCAGACATATTCCTTGACGGAACATAGCTTCGCTCACGCCGCTGAGGTACGCCGGACAACCGTTGAATACCGGCTGTTTGTGCATCGGCTTCCATAGCGGGCGACTCTCTATACCGGCTTGGTCGAGGTACATACGCAACGCTTCGACGTTCCTGTTCGGTTCGCAATCCGTGTGCACACTGCCTCCGCCATGTACGACACCTGCTGCTCCGCCTACTGCTCCCTGTACTGCCTCGGCGTACGCTTTCTCTTCGCCGCGTACATGTGCCTTTTCGTCAACGAGAGCCGTGCACAGCCAGAAGTTCGCATCGAAGTCAGCCGACGGCGCGTCATGGAATGTGATGCCGTCTATCTCGGCGAATGCCTCACGGTAACGCTGCGCGATATGTTTGTGGTGGGCTATATGCTCGTCAAGTATGGTCATTTGTCCGCGACCTATACCAGCGCAGATGTTCGACAAACGGTAGTTGAAGCCGATAGCCTCATGCTGGTAGTAGGGATACGCTTCGCGTGCCTGTGTCGCCAGCCACATGATCCGTTGCTTGGACACTGCATCTTTGCATATCAGTGCACCTCCACCGGAGGTGGTGATCATCTTGTTGCCGTTGAATGACAGTACACCGTACTCGCCGAATGTGCCCAATACCTGTCCTTTCCAGCGGCTTCCCATGCCTTCTGCGGCATCTTCGATGACGGGGATACCGTACTTGTCGGCTATAGCCTTGATCTCCGGGATACGATAAGGCATGCCGTAGAGCGCCACAGGAATGATGGCTTTCGGCAGTTTGCCGGTCTTGGCTTTGCGGTCGATGATAGCTTGCTCCAGCAGTTCGGGATCCATGTTCCACGAATCCGCTTCGGAGTCAACGAACACCGGCGTTGCACCCAGATAGGTGACCGGGTTAGCCGATGCGCAGAATGTAAATGACTGACATATAACCTCGTCACCCGCCTTGACGCCGCAGGCGATGAGTGCCAGATGGATAGCAGCCGTGCCTGCCGACAGGGCTACAATCTCCTTATCAAGTGTGCTTGCACCTTCACGGGCGTTGACGAATTGCTTGAGATCATCCTCAAAGCCGTTGACGTTCGGTCCCAATGGCACAACCCAGTTTGTGTCAAAAGCTTCTTGAATAAATGCTTGTTCTTTTCCGCTCATGTGCGCGAGGCACAGATAAATGCGTTTGCTCATAATACTGATGTTTGATTATGGTTGTTTTTTAATAATATTTCCAATAATAACAAATCCTCACGGTAGGTGAGTTTGATGTTTGTGTTCTCTCCTTCCACGACGTATATCGGCTCCTCGGGCAGGTACTTACGCACTGTTCCGCAATCGTCTGTGGTTACAAGGTAAGGATCAGCCAATGCTTTCTCGTACGCCTGTCGGATTGTTCCCCGCTTGAAGCCTTGTGGTGTTTGCACGTTTCGCAGGTGTGTTCTGTCGGGTGTGTCGGTTATGCAACCCTCAGCATCTACGGCGATGATTGTATCGGTTGTCTTGACTGCCACATCCACTGCGTTGTAGCGGCTGAGTGCGTTGATGCAGTCGTTGATGATCCGCTCGCTGACCATCGGACGCACCGCATCGTGGAACAGCAGATTGTCGTCATCATCCGTATAGGCTTGGATGGCAGCCACACTGCTGTGGTAACGTTCCTTGCCGCCGTTGAGGATCTTCTTGACTTTGCTGTAGCCGTTTCTCTGCACCAGTTCGTGCATGTAGGCGATATAGTCCTCCCGGCAAACGACGCAAATCTCATCAATCCGCCCGCAACGTTCGAACGCCTCGATGGAGTGCTCTATAATCTGTTTCCCAGCAACTTGGATGAACTGCTTCGGCGTATCGCCGCCTACGCGTGTTCCGCTTCCTCCGGCTAATATGATGGCTATATTCCTCATGTATTTAGTTATGTCCGTTAAACGACTCCGCCGTAGCTACGCCTTCGTGCGATATGTCTTTGTGACGCAGCACATTGTGGATGGTCATGAAGATGATCTTGATATCCAGCACCATGGTCAGATGATCCACGTACCACACGTCGTATTCGAACTTCTTGGTATGCGTGATGGCATTGCGTCCGTTGACCTGTGCCCAACCGGTTATACCCGGACGCACCTCATGTCTGCGGTGCTGCTCGGGCGAGTACAGCGGCAGATATTTCACCAGCAGCGGTCGGGGACCGATCAGTGCCATGTCGCCTTTGAGCACGTTGAACAGTTGCGGCAACTCGTCAATCGACAGCTTGCGGATAAGATTGCCTATCTTAGTCAGTCGTTCGGCATCGGGCAGCAGTTTGCCGTCTGCATCCCGCTCGTCGGTCATCGACTTGAACTTGATGACGCGGAAGATCTTCTCGTCTTTGCCCGGACGCTCTTGGGTGAAGAATGCACCTGCACCTTTGTTGGCGAAATGCAGCCATATAGTCACCACAATCAGCAGCGGACTCAGGCACAGGATAGCAATCAATGCTATCGTGAAATCAAATATGCGTTTCAAACAATGTGCGTACATAGCGATACTATTTTTCCGAGTGATATTTGATACTTCCATCCGCTCCGACAATGAAATAACATTTGTCGATAGGTCTGATGTCCATATTTTTTTCTTTTGTATAAAGTCCGTATTCGCGATAAACGCCGATATTGACTTTATTTCCCATTATGTTGAATGCTTCGGATGGACTGACGTTTTGCAACTGCTTTTCGATAGCGTATTCAAGAATTTGGTATGTTCCCCAAAGTTGAGTACCTTTAGCGGGATGCCATTCTCCCCAATTGTTAATCCCTAATCTGGCAGGCGGGTTATCCCAATAGTTGTCTTCATCCATGCTTTGTAGCTCTTCGGTTGTCAATGGGTTAATCCATTCGGGATTATAGTCTTCTTCCTTTTCCGGGTATGACACTCCGTCCAAGTAACCGTTGTAGTAATTGATTAGATAGAAGTGACTTTTGAAAACAATCCAACCGTTTGTTTTGATTGCGTTGTCCACAGCTGATTTGAGTGTTTCAAAACTCCTTTTGTCAAAAGCGTTGTCGTTGCCGGATATAGTACTTATTCTGTGAATTGATGCCGATAAAGGCACATTGTTAACGCCATTATTCGTATTGGAGCCGATAGAGTTGGTGATATATTGTCGCGCTTTGTTAAACATCCTTCCGGAAGCAGTTGATCCCCAGCATACCATAATGTCGGGGTATGTAAAGCCTAAGGCTGTAGCCCTGCGCTTCCATTCTCCTAATTGGTAATCAAGAGGATAACTCTCATTATATTCCCATTTATCTGTCTTTCTGTCATAATAATAGGGCTGGATATATTTTAGCGGAGTTTCTATCCACGTTGTATGGTCTCTTGAAATGGTGTAGTTTTTCTTTGTGTCCCTGTCATAGACCCCGGCGGTGTAGAAGGAATAGTCTCCGTTCCATTTTCCATTGCTCAAAATGTTTTTTGCATCTTCTGAATTCAGGCTATCCACAACGTACATGCTCCCGTCAGGCGAGATGCGCGCTGTCATGGAGTGGCATAGACATTCCCAACTTGTATGTTCAAGTAATTGTTTCAATAGTCGTCCATTGTCGTTGATGGCACATTCGTCTGATTCTGACCAGTATCGGGTCAGACCAATACGATGACCTTCAGTGGCTAATCCGCATGACAAGGAAATATTATGTTTTACTTCCAGAGATCGTATCATTGGATAGAGTAAGGAGTAGTAGCCACCTACTTTTTTGTCGGAGTATGATATTCGTTGGGGCGGATAACTGGATGGAATAAATTCATCTATTACATCATCATCAATGAACGAAAACATAGCAGGGTGTGTCCAAGGCTCACCTTCACGATCAAATCTGGCATTTTGAGTGAATATTGAATCCATACTCTCTTCGGAGCAAAGAAGAGAATTTGGAACGCCGGAGGCAACTTTGTGCAGAACTGAAAGGATAGCGTGCATATAGGGTGGTTGAACGATAGAATCTGTCAAATTATAATATGAATCATCAATTCTATCCGTATGAGTAATCGAATCTATTTGAGTAGATGCAATGGCAAATACTCGTCCGTCTTTATGATGGATAAGAGTTGTATATTCATCTGCGACTATGAGGGGAGTGCAGAGGATAACAATGAATAATATGTTTAGATAACGGCGTGTCATTGCAATAATACTTTTTTGGATGAATCTTTTGATTGAAGGATGTAAACACCCATCGGTAAATTCAGTTTGTATATATCTTCAAATTCTTTGATTATAGTAATGTAATATCCGAATGCTGAATATACGGCAATATGTCCTGTTTGTATGCCATCCGAAACGGAGATGTTTTTGGGAGCTGTGTATCGTATTTCTTTGACATCATGAATCGGAATACTCTTTGGCGAATTTTTTCCTGTATGTATGTTTAATTCTGTTGATGAATATGTTATGGTGGGATTGTCTTCCAATTTATAGTAAATTGTTTCTCCGGAATGTAGTAGTACAAAAATGTAGTTTTGCGCCAACACATACCCTGTGGAACAAAATGTAAGGAATAATACTATGAAAGTTTTCAATTTCATTTCGTCCGTTTGTTTACTATAACTTCTTAACAGGTGCTTTGTCCCAATTGATATTTTTATCAGCCTGAGTAATGTTTATAAAGTCATTTTGTTTTAGTAGCCGTGTAAGTTTCGCCATTGCATCACCTGTGCCGATATTGCTTTTGATGAAGCGCTTATAGCGATTAATCAGCGTGCCAGGTTCCTTGAAATATGCTTCGTAAGCTTCGCGAGTCATCAGTTTTTTAGGCTCCGTAATCAAATCATTAATATGGAAATATGTCATCGCATAATCTGACTTGTTCATTATTCTACGAATCAGACTGTACGGGAACAATCGAAAATATCCTCCGCCCGAATAGGCAGTCTTCCACTTGCCGAGGTGTAATAGGGGAATAGGGTATTCTTTGATCTCAATGCCGTTGTATTGCACGCGTGTGGGAACCTCGTATCCGAAAGATGGAAATCCGCCAAAGTCTCTGCTCGCCGGAAAGATGGAAGAATCGAACTCTATGCCGTTTTGTGCCAAAATCTCAAATGCGTATGGATTCTTTTCTGTAATAGAGAATGCCGGTGCACGGTAGCCTTTAACCTTTTCTCCGATACATTGCTCCAAAGCATCTACCGCAGCATGCGTATCTTCTTTCATTTGTTCGCGCGACATCTTATTGCACCAAGTATGTACATTGGAGTGACATGCTATCTCGTGCCCTTCCTTTGCCAGATGATGCAGTATTTGCGGATATGTTGTTGCCATCATGCCGGTACAAAAACAAGTGGCATGCAACTCGCGGGATGACAATACTTCCAGCAGTTGGTCTAACAGTCGGTCATACTCCGCTATCTTGTCTTGACGCATACCTCCGTTACGTCCCGCCTCAAGAGCCCATTCTTCTATGTCAAACGTTAAGATGTTCATTGTATATGTTTGCGTTTTTGTAGGAAACGTTTAAAGCCGTTGATTAACCACGAGAACCATGTTGATGGATCGGATGCATAGATGTCTTGATAATAGGTTTTTCGACCTATAGACAGCAACCAGTTTGGTTTAGCAGTAAACCGTTTCGGTGAACTGATAAACCACATCAGATCCAGCCCGAGATAGCGCAAATACATGTTTTCCTTATATGATTGAGTCGGTAGTGGTGAGCCGCATAAATCGCTCAACATAATCATAGGGAAGTTGACTCCGGCTATGTCTGCCGCGCGTAGCGATGCAGGTACGCGAGGGTTGATCTCGATAATTTTATATTCACCGTTTGGGGCTTTCAGAACATCGAAATCTGCCATTCCCACCCAGTTCAGTGTGTGCAAAACCTTCTCGCATTCAGCCATCAGTTCCGGCTCTTCTATTGTTCTGCATAATGAACTGCTGCCACCTTTGATGGGATAGAAACGCAGAATCTCTATGATAGCTGAGCCTGTTATTTTCCCGCTTTTCGAGCGATAGAGCATGACGTTATAGTACGGAGCATCCTTGGAGTCAATGTATTCCTGTAATGTGGCATCGCCATATTTTTCATGAATGATAGGGTAGTCGCGTCTTAATTCATCAAGCGAATGCACCAGTTTAATACCTCGTGCTCCTACTGAACGGTTTGGCTTAATCAGTGCCGGGAATTGAACATACTGGGCTGCATCTTCAATATTTGATTCATCATGTGCTCTTGTCCGTGGATGAGGAAAACCATTCTGCTCGCAAAATGCCATAAACTTTTCTTTATCCGCACCTTGGATGAATACCTCATAATCAGGAACAGGAACATGACAATTATATTCTGATTCAAGTTCTTCCTTATGTTTGCTGACCAATTCCGACATATAATCGCTCATCGGAATAATCAGACCGATCTGTTCGGATTGTATAATAACAGTAAGCTGGTCAAATATCTTCCCTGTTTGGATCGGATAGAAATGCTTGATGAATCGGGACTGACGTATCTCTTCCACATCTTTAGCCATACACACTGCATGAATTCCCTCTTTCCAGAGCGAATATGCGGTAGATAAAGCTTGTAACCCTCCGCCTAATATGAGAATATTGGTTTTCATTAAGTTATTTGTTTCTCAACTTCTCTATGAGTTGGTGATCGATTTGCTTTTGTTTACCGATAAGCAATGCTAATACGGAACATATTGCACATGTCACCGCAAATACAATGGCGCAGCAAAGGTAGTCATATGATACGAAACCGACGGATTTATGCAACAAACCGGCTATGCCAACCATTATTATTCCTTTAACCGGAACGTGCGTTGCCATGATGTAGAAACTATTCCGACCGAAGAACAAGTGGTAATCTATTATCCACTTCCATAATTTGCTGTCCCATTTAATATTGCAGATAAGGACAGAGAAAAGGAATATGGTAACAATACCAATGAAAGCATTGATATAAAACAATATAGGAGAACGTCCTAACAGATCAGAACCCAGCGATATGTGTCCGTTCCAATACGACGAGTAAACCAATATCGGAGTCAAAATGGCTATGCTTGCAATAGCAATACCTTTTTTAGCAACAATAGCTTCTTCTATTTGTTTGAGTGAACGGTATTTGGTTAGCACATTGCCTGTGCAATAAAATATAATAGCAGCGAATGCACTTTCTATGCTCCACGGGAGCAACTTGAAGATGTTTGAATACGCTCCGGTAATCATCCATACACCGATAAATGCACATGCAACGCATACGACTACATTCCACCGAACGGACAATTTGTCGATGAAATAATACATGGATTCTATCACAAACAAGCATGGTATAAACCAAAGAGGCACATTATGCACCAGGAACGTGCCGGAGCCTTGAGCAAACAGTGTTTGCAATAGTGGACCCCACAAATCAACCGGATTGTGCAAAGCCGTATTATATGCTGCCCAAAATGCCCATGTTAGTACCGAGAACATGGCGTATGGGAGCAATAGTGTTTTTGCGCGATGGGCTGCAAACGCTCCGAATGTAGGGAATTTCTCCCTGCGAAATGTTAAACCGGAAAGAAGGAAATAAAGCGGAATAACATAACTGTGTATAGGTAGTGAAAACCATCCGTAATCAGGATGAATATGTCCTTGTACAACGATGAACATACCCAAGCATTTGAGCATGTCTAAATATGCAACTCTATTTGTTTGTGGTTTCATTATGGTGTTTATGTTTAATCAATTATGAATGATTTTGTTTATTCGGCAAGTTTTTTATAATCAGTCTTCCCTGACTCCATTTTGGGTATGGTCGGAACGACTTTGACAGTAAATGCTTGCGGATTGAATCCTGTCTTCGTTGTCAGCAACCGAATGATAGAGTCTTCGAATTTAGCGTCGGTTACATATATCGTTATCAGGTTGTCAATTCCTGTACAGGCGCAGTCAGTGGTGAGCGTTTTTACCAGTTGCTCGATGGCATCCAGGTTACACCGATTACCCCAGACTTTAACAAAACGTTTCAACCGACCTGTGATGTAGAAGAATCCTTCTTCGTCAAATCGGGCTATATCTCCAGTGTGCAGACAACCGTGGTTCTCATCGCCTTTCAGCAGATCGTCGCGGCATTCGGCATATCCTATGCACACGTTCTCACCATAATAGATGAGTTCACCGTCCGTCTCCGCAGTTTGTATCTCCTCTCCGTCTTCATTGACCACAGCCATTCTGCCGCCTGGAACAGCAATACCTATACTGCTGTATTTGTCTATTGCCCTGTCTGCCGGCAGATAACTGATTCGGGGTGATGCTTCCGTCTGACCGTACATGACAAAGAACCGTTTGCCTTTGGCTTGTGCATATTCGGCGTACTCTTTGACAATCGCCGCATTCAGTTTGCCACCGGCTTGTATCATCGTTTGCAGGTAAGGCAAATCCATACGGAAGAAACGGAAAGCCTTGAGCGTCTCGTACGTATAGGGAACACCGGCTATCGAGGTAGCTTTCGCCTCTTTGAGGAATGTCCAGAATTCGCGCTGCACAACGGTTTGACCTGTCAGTAGGATGGTCGCGCCTTTCAGCAGATTGCTGTTCAGCACCGACATGCCAAAACTGTAGTACATGGGCAGCGAGGTAATCGGACGCTCGTTCTCGTCAATAGACAGGTACTCGGCGATGGCTTCTGTGTTACTCATCAGATTCCTCTCGCTGATCCGTACGAACTTAGGCGAACCGGTTGAACCGGAGGTAGTCAGGCAGAGTAGCAGATCCGGGTGAACGGACTGTGCTTTCTGACCGTTTCTGCGAAGCAGACAATAGCCCTTATAGGTGCATTCGCTGTTCGTTTCTGCCAATCCGGCTTGTACAAACTCCTCAGTGCGGTGCTCTGGCAACCAATAGAAATCCGGAAGATAGGATGCCGACAACTGCTGCAAAATCTCTATATCCTTTTCGGCATCCAGAAGCACTTGGGCTATATGGTTGTCAAGCAGAGCAATATACCCCGTTGCTGCGCCCAGACAGTTTCCGCATAGCGTGAAAACAAACGAGCCCGCAGGGATATGCGATGCTATCTCTTGGGATGCATGGTATAACTCCCGATACGTCAACTGCTCTCCGTTATCTGCCAGAATAGCCGTCTTGTCTGCGTATGTCAGTAGATTGAAAAACATTATAATTCCACTCCGTATTTGCGAACGATCTCTTTACCTTCTTCGTACGAACTCAGCGACATCATGTCCTCCGGCTCAATAAAGATGTCGAAGGCATCTTCAATAGCAGCCAGCAGTGTCATGTGACCGACCGAATCCCATGTCGGAAGCCCTTTGAAGTGAGCTGACGCCAACTGATCCTCTGTGATCTGCAGTGTATCGCAGAATACGCTGTTGTATTTCTCTAAATTGTTCATGCTTGGTATAATAGTATTTCAGGACAAATGATTTTGTCGGTTTCAAAGTACATGCTTGCCCACGCCAGACCTACGCCGAACGCGCATGCCACACTCCGCTGACGGGTCGTGCTGTATTGCTCATGGCGTTGTGTAACCAGCGTCAGAGGGATAGTGGCTGGACCTGTATTACCATAATCTTTCAGGCTGTATGGTACTTTCTCCGGATCCAGTTTCAGTTTTTTGCGGATCTTCTCGTTCAGGTACATGTTTGCCTGATGGAACAGATAAGTGTCCACATTACAGTCTTCTATGCCGAACTTCTCCATCAGTGCGCGCAGACTCTTGGGCGCAACGGATATGGCGAATCCGAACACGCTCATACCGTCCATCATGCTGTCAATAGGACGACGTACTATGTTCTCGGCTATCTCCACAAATTCCAGCGATTGAGCGGTGACAGGATGACGCAGACCTCCGTCATGTGCCATGATGGCTTGGAATTCTTTGCCCCTTGAGCCGTGCTCAAAGTACATGGGAGCTGCCTGCTCGTCATATTCCAATGCAGTGGCTGTTCCGGCATCACCGAACAGAGGACGGGTCTCCTTGTCGTATGGTGACTTCATGATCGTGGATGAGTCGCCGCACAGCAACACGGCACGATGGTAGTTGCCGGTCATCATTAGTGAGGCAATGGTACTCATGCCGACAACCCAGCCCGGACACCCTTGGCGAATGTCGTAGCACAGGCAATCCTCTGACAGATCCAGTCTTCCGTGTAGCACGTTAGCTGACGGTGGAGTGATATAGTCGCCCGCTGAAGATACAAGGATGAGGATCTCAATCGACGACCTGTCCCAACCGAGGTCTGCAATCAGTTTCTCGAATGCAGCAGCACACAGATCGGTCACAGTAGTGCCGGGTTCAACGGTGTGCTTGCGCTCAATTCCGGTCTGGGCAATCACGCGCTCAGCCTCGCCCTCCTTGAATACCGGCAGGGTGATGTTTTCGTCAATGTGTGCAGGCACACAGGCACTGATGCCTCTGATTGAAACGTTATTTACAATTGCAAAAGCCATAATCTGATTTATTTAAGCGTTATTCCGCCATCAATTACAAACGTCTGTCCCGTTACCCACGCCGATGCGTCTGACAGCAGGTAGATCATCATGTGCGCCACTTCCTCCGGACGCCCGTAGCGCTTGAGCGGATAGCGCTGCATGTCTGTCAGCAAGTCGGCTTCGGACACAGCTCCGCTGTGAATGAGGTTAGTATCAACCATTCCCGGAAGAATGGCATTCGCGCGGATCTGTTTCTCCGCCAACTCGCGGGCACAATAGCGCATGTAGGCTGTTAGTGCGGATTTGGATGCGCCATATATGGCGTTCCCTAAATCGGAACTGAGTGCGGCAACCGATGAGGTGAACACCAACGACGCCCCTTTGTCAATCTTCTTCTGCTTGATCAGCGACTTGATTACCAGCACAGGGGCAAACAGATTCGTTTGGAAGACATAATTCAGGTCATCTTGCTTGATGAACGCCATCGGCTTGCGGCGGTTGATACCGGCATTGTTCACTACGCCGCTGAGTTGGGGAACGTTTGCGCAGAGCGAGTCAATACCTTCTTGCGTGGCAAGATCGGCAACGATATACTGATGCCCGTCACCGGCTAATTGACTCATCGTCTCTTGCAAACGCTCTTCGCTGCGGCCCGTAAGCACGCATCTCGCACCTAACCTTGAGCACTCGATAGCAGTCGCTCTGCCTATGCCGGAAGACGCTCCGGTTATCAAAACGGTTTTGCCCGCAAGGGAGTAGGGATTGTATGTGGGGTCAAACGACATAATCTGCCTGATCAATGGGTGAACGTTTGGATTACTTTTTCGATGCAACGAGGTTGAACAACTCGCCTATCGTGTTGGCACTGCGCATCTCTTCGCCTTTGAGGATGATGTCATACTCATCGTCAATCATTGCGATGATTGTCAGTGCTGCCAGCGAACTCCAGTCAGGCAGTTCGCGGAAACGGGTTTCTGCATTCAACTGATCAGCGGTAGTTTCATCCAGTTGTTCAGCAAAATTGTTGATAAATTCTTGAAGTTCCATAATAATATCTATTTAAATTTCTATAATTTTCTTCCAATCGTATGATTGTTCTTGGAATGTCTGTAAGATAATTCGCGCTAAACATCTGGTTGCATATGCAACAGCAAGGATGATTAGAAACATAATAATGATATTTAGTGGAAATATCGCATTCATTTTATCAGTGAATAGATAGAATTGAACCAAGTATATCTCCAAACACAAGCCACCGATAAAAGTAATGATGCCGCCAATATATCGCTTTGATAGTATAGTTTTGACTTTGTCTTTGGAAAATACTTTATATGCATAAAATAATATCCCGAGCATAGGTGCTATACTGATGTACTGCAAGAATGATAGTGTTTGTAATCTTATCCCCAATATAAAACAGAGATAGAAAACAATTATGTTCCCGATTAATAATAATATGTCAGACCAATGGTGAGATAGTTTGTCTTTTATTATCCCAATATGAGCTCCAAATAGCATGAAAATAAAATATACAAGCCAGCGAATACTATTATGTGAAGCGTAAATGGAGTGTGACTCTGCTAAAAATATATCTTTACCGAAATCGGTACAAAAACATAGTCCCGTGAGAATCGCAACAAGAATCTCAAAGGCAATAATGATGTTTTTTGCGTATGCACCGATGAAATATATGAATATGTAAAAAATCATAATACATGAAACGAACCATCTTCCGCCATGTGTTATGATGTGGATGATATCGGCATGTGAATTAAAAAACAGACATGAAATGATAGCTACAGCAAACACAGATGGATAGATGCGTGTTATGCGTTTTTTATACCAATTTGGGAATTGCCGTATCCCATCTATCGGTTTCAGTAAGAGAGTAAATCCGGATATAAAGAAGAATAGAGCATCGCCGATTGATCCTCCTGTGGATAAAAAAGTCCACTTTACATATAGCAAATCCATATGAGAATTTGTTATTAGTAAAGCCGCAATGAACTTTAGTATATCTATGGTGTAATCTCTTTCTTTCATCACCGTTAATCTACATTTTCAATCGTGTGGCGGGGTTACCCATCACCGTTGTTCCGGCTTTGACGCGGCGGATCACAAAACTCATAGCACCCACATGGGCGTTGCTCTCCACTACCACGTTGTGGTTGAGCACGGCGCGCGTGTGTACCGTCGTTTCATCTTGTAACTCTGTGCCGCCTACCATCATCACATAGCAGTCAACGCGGTTGAAGTCGCCAAGACGGCAGTCATGAGCTACGTCGGCGTAGTTCTGTATTAGATTGTGCGAACCCAAGGTCGAGTCGCATGCCACGCGCGCGAACGAACCGATCACGTTGCCTTCACCCATCACTACGTTCGTTCCGATAAAAGCAGTTTTGTGAATCAGGTTGATGAAGTGCCCGCCTTTGGCAATAATCTCTTCGATACATTTGCGACGTGATGCTCCGCCGATAGAGCACACAAACACTTCATCCGCCGCCGGAACATATCCCGCGATCTTTCCTACGATAGGTGGATAGTTGTCATATCCGTCCAATGCGGAGAGGTTGTCGTCAATATATCCCTTCACGGTGTATTCTGTGCCATAGCCGAGGCTGTTGCATGCCATGTCGTACATCGATCTGCCCATGCCTCCGGCTCCGATAATTATCAGTTGTTTCATGATCGTTTTGTCTGTTTGTGTTTAGCCGTTTTTGCATAATTTGCAAAAAGCCTACAAAGTTACAAAAAAAAAAGCACATTTACAAATAAATGTGCAAAATTTTTAGAAAAAAGTGCATTTTTCTATCTTTTATTAACAACTTCCTCAAAAATTTCTGTTAATTGCCTAGCAATTACCTCTTGCGAGAATCGTGCTTTGCAGTCTTCTGCAATCGCCTGACGGTCGTATTCCTTATGATGCTCATACATGTAATCGACCGCTTTTGCCAGCGCATCAGCGTCATCAACGGGCACGAGCAAACCGACTTTCTCAGTCACAAACTCTTCCGGCCCGCCGCAACGGGTAGCTATAACCGGCAAGCCGCATGCCATGGCTTCGATGTATGCGACACCGAATGTTTCCGACCGTGACGCAAGCACAAACGCATCGGAATGTGAGAGCAGTCGTTGAACCTCAGTCTTGTCTTTCTGCCCTAACAGTTTGATATTTTGTTGTAAGCCGTATTGTGATATAAGTGCCTCAAGATGTTTCCGTTCCTTGCCGTGTCCTACAATTTGTAAGGTCCATTTGTCACGTGGGATAGTTACCTTGCCTATGGCATGTATAAGCATGTCATAACCCTTGATAGGCAGCAAGTTACCTACTGCGGTAAACACAAAACGGTCATGGTGCTCAGTTGCATTCCCCGCATCGTACGTGAAGCAGGGATCAACCATGTTATATACGACATCTGAATCTTTGCCGAAATGGTGTAGAATGGATTGACGGGCTGCGTTGGATACCGTAATCAGCCGGGCTACTTTAGGATAGGTTTCATCACCCATTTTTTTGACGCATGGAAGCAGTGTCGGTTGGTTTACTTCCGACCAGTGTTCGATAGCTACAATCGGTGCATGTATATTGCTTAAGTAATGAACCGCTCTGTGTGAGTTCCTCAAATAATGTGTATAAACGATATCGATTTTCTCATTTTCTTTGAGAATGACCGTTTCCATTTGATGCCACAACCATTCATTGTAGCAGTCGTAAATATGCTCGCCGAATAGGTGAACAATAGAGCCTGGGATGAGAAATAAATTGTATGTTTTTATTCCGTCAATGGTACATGTTGTCAAGCCAAGTTTGCGCCTGTATAAGCGGAAACGTGTATCAACAGACGCAATGATTACCTCATGCCCCAATGCCTTTAACGCTTTGGCTTGCGACAACTCAAAACTTCCCCATTGTGGATCATTTTTGTCAGGTACGCCTCGGGCTATAAACAATATTCTCATGCTTGTCACGTATTAAATATCCTCAATGCAATAGCCATCGTTTGATGTGGTGAAACCATGGGCAGTGGTAGGAGTTGCCTATATGTATCAGTTCAATTACAAGCTTCGGCGAAATCTGCCACGCTTGACGCAGATAGAACAGAATAGGTGTCTGGTAATCAGCTTTGTTGTGTGCTCGCAGAATCCTATTCTTTTCACACAGCACGCCGAAGCGGATCTTGACCGCCTCTGCCGATTGTTGCTTTGTCAGGCTGCTGCCCATGTCTGTTACGCAATAAGCTGCTTTCGGCTCTACAAGTATGGACGATGCTGACAATGCACAACGGCACGAGAAGAGCGTATCATTGCAGTAACGCGTCTCGCCAAATACAATATGGTTAGCACTCACCATCTCATGACGAATCATCTTCCCCCAAGGCACGTCATGACGGTAACGAAGCCAGTTCTCGTTCTCTTTTGTCGGGTGAGTCGCGTATGCATCTACAAACTGACCGTATCTCTTATAGCGATCCGTCGGTTGCATAGTGTCTGAATCGACACTCGTTATGCCGAAATAGATAATATCCGCATCACTTTCAGCATATTGCTCAAACAATTTCCAAGCCTCTGCGGTATAGAAATCGTCCGCATCAGCAAACAATAGCCATTTGCCCGTGGCGTGTGGCAATGCTAAATTACGAGCATGCCCGGCTCCGTGACTTTCTTTGTTGAAAATCACCTGTGTATGCTTGCGCTCTGTTCCCGGGAAGTGTGCAAAATCCACTTTCTGCGGTGAACTGTTGTCGTCCACCACAATCACCTGCATATCTTCCTTGTCAGGAATAGATGCCAGACAGCGTTCAAGCAGTAGCGGCGTATTGTAATGAGGAATGATGATCGAGTAGGTGGGAGTTATCATTTTTCAGTTTTTTTTGCTTTTTCTCCAAAGCTATTGTGTGCACGGCTTTGGAGAGCAAGTTCGAGTTGTATAGAAGACATGTCATGTATAATATGAGCACCATACTATAGTTCTCCATCATCATCATAAAGAACGCGGTGCATAGTCCTAACATAATCGTGTAGGTAAGGGCGGTTTTCTCTTTCTTGGCGTGGTGTACAGATACAATAATCACGATAACCAGACATGACAGCAGTACGATTCCGCCATATATCATGATCTGGAATATGATGTTGTGTGCCGATTTGACGAGGAATGTTTCTTCAAACCACTCGTTTTTCTGCATGCCGTAACCTAACACAGGAGAATCTTGTATAAAATCGTACGCTATCATCCATACACGTGCGCGATCGGAGAAACTCAAGTCCTTACCCATCACATTCTCAATCACGTAGGTTATAGCACGCATACCCGATACGTCACTCTGCATGAAAACAACGAAACTTTGGAACAAGACGTAAAATGCGAAGAATACGATGAGAACAATCCGCTTCAATTCCTTCTTCTTGATGAACAGAAATCCCGTTGTCAGCAAGCATCCTACGGCACTGGTCATTGAGCCTGTGATGATGGTTGTCATCAAGCATACTATGCACAATATCAGCACCGTAGTGAAATGCTTGACGCCCATGTTGTATGCCACCACATTCGTTACCATCCCGCATATCAGACTCATTCCGATCTGGTTGTAGTTACGACCGATCAGGTACGAGCCGTCAAAGATGCCGCCAGGAGCAACGAGTATGGTCAGAAAATTTAGGTAAATGAGGAAGGAAAACACGCTCGAAAACACACGGATTGCCATCTTCGGCGATTCCTTGATCGCATTGTAAAGCAATAGAGCAATACCAAACGAATTCAGCAAGTTTGATATAACCATGTTTGTCGCGCCGCGTTTGAGAACTGTAATTATTCCTAAGGTAAGAAAGAATGCAATTAGCCATTTCATATAGCCTCCGCCGAAGTTCTTGTTCTTGACGGCAATAACGATGGCAAAGGCTACCGCAGCAAGACGGAACAGAGAAAAGAAAACACGAATCAGTGGCACTTCATCAAGGTACAAAACGGAGTTTGCCAGTATGATTAACAGGCAAATCCAAGTCATGTATGATAGTACCTTGCTGTTCACAATAGCTTACTTCTTAGGTAGAATAATATGTTCGCCGATCAGTCGGTCGGTCAGTGGTAGTTTACCACCGTCTAATCCCGATGCGGGTGTGAAAGTTAGTTCGCCGAAGATCACTTGACCGCTCTCCAGATAGAAGTCGGCGCGCACGAACGGGAACGGAGCGGACAACTTCTCGGCATACTGCATCATCTTGTCCCAGCCCGCGGGGATAGTGTAGTGGAAATCCTCGGGAGCGTTCTTTCCGTCCCGTGTCAGTTCGCGTTGCAGGTTGCCTTGTGGGTCAAAGTAGTAGAACTTCGGTCGTACATTCTCTCCTCGACCGATGCACACCATCACATACAGCGGCTTGCCGTTGCAGCAGTAGATCTTGTAGTCGGCTGGAGCCAGACCGTCCTCCGTCGCTATGAATTTCTCCGCTATAATCTTCTTCGGTATATCGCCGTAGTGCATCTCCGAATATACGAGATGCCCGTTGTTGCGCAGCCATTTGTGTAGCAGCTTGCGTGTGGCGGGTATATCCAGTTTCGATTTGTCCGTTACTACCAGATTCATGTGGTAGAAGTAGTTGTTCTTCAGCACGAACTTATCCGGTAGCGCATCAAAATCAATGTCGTCGGGATTAGTCCAACAGCCGTATAGCTCGTTGAGTATATCCCCGCAACCTTTCTCGCGCACGTACTCGCGCACCGCGTACTTGTCCGCGCACTGCGTCACGAGCGGGTTTTTATAATAGGTGTTGAACTTCAGCCACAAGATCTTCTCGTTCGAGGTCTGCGGGTTGTTCATGTCAAGCCATTTGCCGAAACGGTGACGATACCATATCTGCGTGTTCAGTTTCGGCGATATGCGTGTCAATAGTTTGAATATGGAATACTTTAGACTCATATTATATGATAGTTCTCTTTATTTGCAAAAAGCGTTGTGAGCCGTTCGGAATGCACGAATGTCGTCTTGGATGATATGCCCCTCTTTGATCACTTCGGCTTTCTTTAGATTCTCTGGGTACTCGCCGGATACCATATAGTCCACGTAGCGTGATATGCCTTCTGACAGCACTTTGGTTACCGTAATCGGATACATGGCTGGCGTGTTATCTACAGCATAGTGCAATACGCCGTCCACCTCATACACGGGATTCTCAATCGTAGTGGGGTGGGAGGTTTCTATCTCAAGATACGGGTCGCAACTGATATCTATAATCAGCGTGCCGCGTTTCATCTTTTTCAGATCCTCTTTGTATATGATACGGTCTGTGCGGCGTGTATCCCACAAGATGCAGTTCACCAGCACATCGTATTCGTACATCTTCTCCTTGAACAGGTGCTCCAATTTGCGGCTGTATATATCCACCGTGGCACCTAAGCCGTTCAGCACACGCAATGCACCTTTGGCTGTCTGACCGTTTCCGAGAATAGCCACTTTGGTGTCGTAGGGCATACGGCCGCAATACGTATAGGCTTGCATGATCGCCGCTTCTCCGGCTACCTCGCGGTTGCGGTAGAAGATGTAGCGTCCGCCTTCGAAGATCTCTTCCCAGGCTACTACGGTGTGCCCGCGATTCAATATATGACTTGTGAAGTCTATATTCTGAACGGAATGTGCCCATCCGAACAGTATCTTGTTGTCATCAATCTTGTCCAGATAGTCTGCATCTCCAAGCTTGACATCCACAATCACGTCGCACGCCAACGCTTGCTCCCGACTGACTATATGACATCCGCAAGCCGCGTAGGCTTCATCTTCCACACCGATGGACTGCCCGTAGCCTGTTTCAAAATACAGCAATTCGGGATGCCGGACATTCTTTTGTATATCGGTCGGAAGAAGAGCACGTCTCCGTTCGCCGTTCTTGTGACTGATGATGAATCCTAATGTTCTCATTTCTTTTTCAGTTTGCTTAATAATATATTTCTCAATATGTTCTTCTCATTGGGCTGCAATGCCGTCAGCCAAATGGTAGCCGCACCGACAATAGCGCTTACATTCAGCGTCAATATGAAGCGATAGGGCAGATTCTCCAAGCGCGTCGTAGCGTAACAACTCAGTGTTATGGCGCATATAGGGAAGATCGATCGTAGTATCACGTTCCGTACGAAGTGCCATATATCCAGCCCCGCAGTTACTTTCAGGAATGGCAAGCGCGTCGCGGCGCATATAATCTCGATACTTACGTAACACCACATCACCGAATCGACCGGCAATCCGAATTGCAGGCATGCCCACGCTGCCGGAAGGGTCAGAACTTTGATCGTGTTCACGGTCAGCGAGTAGTTGCGTATTCGTCCTATAGCCTGATTGGCAGTGCCCAAACCGATCGTCAGCTGGTCGCAAACGGAGGCAATCAGCACATACCGGCAGAACATAACCGCATAGTCCGGTACGTCCTTCAGCCAGAACTCCAGTGCTCCCTGCATCTCAAATACCAAAGGAATAACCACTATCGCCATCATCAGCGTGGCATATTTGCTCAAAGCTTCTGACAATGCTAACATCCGTTTTCTGTCACCTGCACCCTCCGCTTTCATGATCTGCGGGCTCATGGCATTCGATATGGATACCGCTACAAAATGCACCGCACCGGTAACCTGTTGTGCAACTCCGTAGGCGGCATTGACAGCGCTGCCGAAGGCACGGTTGATGATAATGGCGATACCTTGGGTGCGCGCTATGATGCAACCCGTCGAATAAACCGTCCAACCTGCATAACTGCTCAGATTCTTGATGTACTGCCCGTCCCATTCTTTCCAGCGAGGGATGTGGCACTCCTCAAAATGTCTGAGAGCAAACACTGAAAACGCAATCAGATTAAACACCGATATGCCCAATAGTAGTACGGCGTAAAGTATAAGTTTGTCGTACGAAACAATGAATGTCAGGAAGATGGCAATCAACAATCGGAACACACCGTCCAGCACGTCAATAATGGATATATATACAATATTCTCCCTCGCTATGTACAGCGCCCGGAACGGAGCGGTCAGGAAGGTCAGTTGCAGCATAATCACTGCGGCGAAATACACCGCCAAGGCTGCGTTTTGACGGACAGGCTCAATGTTCAGGAAGGAGTATATAATAGGATGCGCCAGTGCGCTTAACAGCACAAACAGCCCCAAACCGATCATCACATGCAGCAGCACACTGTTGCCAAACACCTGATACACCTTCTGTTTGTCACCTCGTCCGTGGTTGAACGACAGGTATCGCTGCGTCGTGCTCACCAGAGCGTTGGTGATGAACGACAGCATAGCCACAACTCCGGCGACAACACTGTAGATGCCATAATCCGTCTGACCCAATGCAGCCAGAATCAATCGGGTGGAGTACAGCGACAGACACACGTTGATAATAGTTCGTGTGTACTGGGCTGCGGTGTTTACCAATATGCGCTGTTGTGAGGTCATTCGTCCTCCTTAGACATCAGTAGAGCCATCAGCTGGTCTTTGCACAGCCAGCAGCAGGCTATACCCGTGATGAAAATCAACATGGCTATCACAAACAACACTCTGCGCGGGCCGGTGGCCTTCAATGGCACGGAAGCGGATTGCAATACTGTGAACACCGGCGTGTTCTCCTGAAGACGCGCCTGTGTTGTCAAGAACTGCTTCTGGAACGACGTGAAAGCCGAACGCTTCAGATCCATCTCCGTTTCCAGATTCTGCGCCTCTATACGGTATTGCTCCAGATTCGTGTTGCGGTGTCCGTCGGCATAACGGATATACCGGTCGCAAGCCTCTTGGTACTCTTGATACGAATCACGCATCACTTGCTCGTAGAACCTCAAGTCGGTGCGGTTCTTGGCGGTGCGGTATTCGGTGATAAAGTTCTGCAAGGCTACGCATACCGAGTCCGCCATAGTGGCGCTGACCAGTTTGTCCTGAGTTGTGATAGACAGGGTGATAACCTCGGTCTTTTTGTCTATCGAGCACTTGATGTTCTTGCGCATCAGTTCTACGGCGTACCACTGCCATTTATCCATGACGAATACATCCACGCCATCTACGCCTTCTCGCTTGATCTTCGGGGCTTCCTCTGTCGGGGAGATCAGCGCGCGAATCTTACCCTTCCAGCGTTTCCAGAATGCACTCTTGTTCTTCTTGAGCAGGTACTTGTAGAACGTGCCGGAAAAATCATCTTCGGCGGTTGTTACAGGTATCTCGAACAGTGAGATCAGGAAGTTCGGCGACTTCACAATCTCGGGGTAAATCAGCGGGTACAACGCATCGCCTCCTGTCATGCTGCGGCTGTCAAAGCCGAACGACGAAGCCAATGCCTGCAACGAACCCGATCCGCCGGCTGACTGCGACTCAGGAGCCAGCACCACCTCAACCGTATAGTACCGCGGTACGCATAGGATCAAGGCGGCTGACAACACAAACGTTATCGGCCATAGCCAGTAGAATACCTTCCGACGCTGCCATAGCGTGTTCAGGATGTCCATTATCGGATTCTTCTGAGCCTGCTCTTCCTGTATGTTTTCTGTCTGGATGTTTGTTTCCATGTGTCTTATTTACTTGTTGTTTTTGGTCACATTAATAATCAGCGTTGTCACGGTTGCGGCTACACTCGCTGCCGATGCACTGGCTGAGGCTATACTAACCCATTGCGTTGCACTGGTCGGAGCTCGCTCGGGCTTACTCGGCACAACAATCTCGCACGCAGGCATAACTTTGCCGCCACGTGCAGGGTGAATCTTACCGTTCGCATAGATGATATAGGTCTTTCCTCGCTTGGCTTGGTTACTGAATCCGCCGGCTTGATCAATATAGTATTTGGCGCGTTTGCCGCCTACAAAGCTTACGGTGTTCGGATACAGCAACTCGCCGTTGATCTTCACCGTGTTGTTGATGGTCGGTATAATCAGCACATCACCGCCGCGGAGCGTAATGTCTTCGTCACCGCCAGGGTTTTTCAGTGCTTCCTCAAGGTCTATACCTACCCAATACGTGTCGCCAAGATCGAGTTTGTCCAAGTTCACACTGTCACGTGTCGATGCCGCACGGTTGATTTTCAACAACTGGTTTCTGCGTAGTCGCTCCTCCGGTGTGATCGTACGCTGCAGTCGTGCGCCGCCCTTGAAGGCGTGACTCGTCAATCCGCCGGCACGCAACACCAGATCCGTCAAGCGGTCATCCTCTGTCTGCATCGTGTATGTTCCCTCAAACAGCACCTCGCCTTGTACGCGCACAATGATACGCTCGCCAAACGCCGGACTTCTGCGGACAAACACCTCGTCAAACGGCTCAAGAATAAACCCGTGCTCGTTCAGCCCCAGACTGTCGTTCAACTCTACGGTGAACAACTTGATCTTGACCTGCGCTTCCTCCGTCGCTTTACGGTCAATGACACGGCGCGCTATATCCACCTTGCTCACCGATGCTCTCTCAGTCAAACCTCCGGCGCGGAGAATCAGATCCTCCACGCTCTCGTTCGATGCATAGACGAACGTATCCGGCTGATACACCTCACCGTGAATAACCACCGTCAGGTTCTCCAACTCGTTCTTGCGCGAGGGGATGAACAACTGGTCTTCGTTCTTGAGTTCCACATCCTCCGTCGTGCCGTCCAATATGCCTTTCAGGTCAACGGCCAATGCCATGTACGTACGGTCAAGCTGCATTCTGTACAGCACCGCACGGGTGGTCGAGGCATCCTCGCTCGGACCATCGGCTGCTTCTACAAGGCTGCGGATCGTTTTTACGTTCTCATCCAAACCGTAGTATCCCGGGCGGAACACAGCTCCCTGTATCTCTACGGTGTTTTTCAGTCGCGGCAGAATAGCGGCTACCTCAATCGAGTCGCCGTCCATCAGACGGAACGAACTGAAGTCCGCATTCTTGACCGTGTGAACGGATAGTGCACCGTTGTTGCAGCGCATCACACGCACGGCATCGGTATAAGCCTCGCCGCTGAATCCGCCCGCGAAATACATCAGCCTGTCCAGCGTCTCGTCGGGTTTCATCTCGTAGTACATCGGACGTTTCACCTTGCCGTCAATACTTGCCAAAGCATTGTACGTGTTCACAATCACTACGTCGCCGTCCTCCAAACGCACATCGCCTTCCATCTGACCGTCCATCAGGAATCCGTACAAGTCAATTTCGCTCAGCAGCTGGTTCTGGCGGAACACGCGTATCGAACGCAGTGTACCTTTGTCCGTCACACCACCGGCTACATACAGTGCTACCATCGCCGTGGCAAACGAAGACACCTGGTACGTACCCGGTATAGTCACTTCGCCCATCACGTTCACCGTGATCGAACGTGTCTGACCCAGACTGAGCATGATCTGACTGCCTTGGAAGCGCTGACCGATAGTGTTTTTCAGTCGCTTCGTTGCCTCAAGTATAGTCAATCCCGCCAGATGAATAGGACCATAACCGTCTATCGTAACTGTTCCGTCTGGACTGATCTCGCTGCGTACATTCAACTGCCCCGCACCGTAGATGTCTATGATCACCTCGTCACCTGCACCGAGCTTGTAGTTCTTCGGCGTAGGCATATTCCTCAGCGGCATAAACTGTGCATCAGGCACGCGGAACATATCATGTCCGAACACCTTTGGCTTATTCAGGTCTTCCAGTTTTGCTTGATCTAAGGTGAATGCCTCCTCCAGCAGCCGTTGTGCTTGCAACTCGTCAGCCGTCATATCTGGGAATTGCTCACCGTTGTTCTTGCGCTGAGTGTTCGTGTTACCCTGCTGTTGTGCGTTGTTCGTGCTGTTCTGGCGGGATTGCTGCGCAGCCTTCACCTTGTAACTGATCTGTTGGATCTGTTCCATGGTTGCACCGTCACTGAGTAGTTTCTTCGCAATCTCCTTTTCCGTCAAGCCTTGGTTGTGCATTGTCAAAGCACTTTGCAGCACTTCCTGGTCTGTGAGTGCCATCACTTGCATCATCGGCAAGAGCAGCATCAATAGTAGTGTTGTTCGTATTTTCATCATTATTTCGTTAATTTTTCATTCCTTCACTCTTTCACTCTTTTACTCCTTCACTTCTCTAATCCCTCTTGAAAATATCTCGGGTATAAACTTTCTCCTTCACATCATCCAGACAAACGTCATATCGGTTCGCAATGATCGCCTGACTCTGCTGCTTGAACTCCGTCAGGTCATTCACCACCTTGCTCCCGAAGAACGTCGAACCGTTCTCCAGCGTCGGCTCGTAGATGATCACCGTCGCACCTTTCGCCTTGATGCGTTTCATCACGCCTTGGATGCTCGACTGGCGGAAGTTATCCGAGTTCGACTTCATTGTCAGCCGATAGACTCCTATCACGCAACTCTTCTCTTGCTGCGCATCATAATCACCTCGGTGGTAGTAGTCGTAGTACCCGGCTTTAGCCAGCACACGGTCTGCGATAAAGTCTTTCCTCGTCCGGTTGCTCTCCACTATAGCCCCGATCAGGTTCTCCGGCACGTCTTGGTAGTTCGCTAACAGTTGCTTGGTGTCCTTCGGCAGACAGTATCCGCCGTATCCGAACGACGGGTTGTTGTACTGCGTACCGATTCTGGGATCCAGACACACGCCCTCGATGATCTTCTGTGTGTCCAGACCTTTCATCTCGGCGTAGGTGTCGAGTTCGTTAAAGTAACTTACCCGCAGTGCCAGATAGGTGTTGGCGAAGAGTTTGACCGCCTCGGCTTCCGTAAAGCCCATGAACAGCGTGTCAATCTCCGGCTTCAATGCGCCCTCTTGCAGCAGCGCCGCAAACTGATGCGCAGCGTTCACCAGCCGCTCGTCATCCATATCCGTGCCCACAATGATACGTGACGGATAGAGGTTGTCGTATAGCGCTTTGCTCTCCCTGAGGAACTCTGGCGAGAACAAGATGTTCTTGCTGCCTGTCTTCTGGCGGATATGTTCGGTATAGCCTACCGGCACAGTGGATTTGATTACCATGATCGCTTCGGGGTTTGTCTGGATAACCAGTCTGATCACTGCCTCCACAGCCGACGTGTCGAAGTAGTTCTTTTGCGGGTCATAGTTCGTCGGAGCGGCTATCACCACAAACTCCGCATCCCTATACGCCGCTTCCGCATCCAACGTCGCTGTCAGATCCAGAAATGGTATATCCGATCCATTCGCTCTTTCCGTGAGTTCCGTGGGTTCCGTACTCTTACAACCCTTCATTCGTGTAAGGTACTTTTCGATATATTCGTCCTGTATCGGCGAGATTCCTTTGTTCAGCATTTCCACCTTCTCCGGTACGATATCTACTGCCGTCACGTGGTTCTTTTGTGCCAACAGCGTCGCTATCGATAGTCCCACATAACCTGTGCCTGCTACTGCAATTCTCATGTTTTTTTGTTTTTTGGCTTTTTGCTCTTTTTTGGCTTTTTGCTCTTCATCGGCCAATGGCTAATGGCTAATGGCCAAAGTTTTCTTACAACCTTGCGTCAACCAGCGAGCGATCCACGAATCCCTTCACATCAAAGATCACAGCGCCTTCTTTGCGGTATTTGGCGAAGTCAAACGTCTTGAACTGGTTATGGCTTACGCAAGCCACAACAGCCTCGTACTTCTTGCTCGGGTCAACGGCGGCAATCAGCTCCTTGCCGTACTCATGTTTCACCACGGCGGGTGAAGCCCACGGGTCGTAGATGTCCACATGACAACCGAAATCCTCCAGCTCCGTGGCTATATCCACCACCTTCGTGTTACGGCAGTCGGGGCAGTTCTCTTTGAATGTCACACCTAAGATCAGCACATTCGAGTCCTTGATCTTGTGGTCTTTCTGGATCATCAGTTTCAGCGTCTTGTGCGCGATAAAGTTCGCTATCGAGTTGTTCACGGCGCGCCCTGACAGGATCACCTGCGGGTCGTAACCCAGAGCCTTTGCCTTGTGCGCCATGTAGTACGGGTCAACGGATATGCAGTGCCCGCCTACCAAGCCCGGGCGGTACTTGAGGAAGTTCCACTTCGTGCCGGCAGCCTCGATCACGTCGTTCGTGTCGATGCCCACGCGGTCGCAGATCAGCGCCAACTCGTTCATGAACGATATGTTCACGTCCCTCTGACTGTTCTCCACAGCTTTCGCTGCCTCAGCCACCTTCATGTTCGGCGCTTTGTGTGTGCCGTTCTCCAGAATGCTGTTGTACAGCGCATCCACCAGATCAGCCACCTCCGGCGTCGAACCCGAAGTGATCTTCTTGATCTTCGTCAAGGTGTTTACCTTGTCACCCGGATTGATTCGCTCCGGCGAGTACCCGCAGTAGAAGTCCTTGTTGAACTTCAGCCCCGAGAACTTCTCCAGTACCGGCACGCAGTCTTCCTCCGTGCAGCCCGGATAAACGGTTGATTCGTAGATCACGATATCGCCCTCGTTCAGCGTCTTGCCGATCAGTTCGCTTGCGCTGATCAGCGGCGTCAGGTCTGGGTTGTTGAACTCGTCAATCGGCGTCGGCACTGTCACGATGTACGTGTTCGCTTTTCTGAGTTCGTTCACATCCGACGTCAGCGTCAGTCCCACGGTCTTCGTTGCCTCATACAGATCGCGAGCCTGTTTCATGCCTACAAGATCCGCTTCCAAGGTGTGATCTTTACCAGCCTGCAACTCAGCCACACGGGGCTCATAGATGTCAAAACCGATTACACGGTATTTCTTTCCGTACTCGATTGCCAGTGGCAGACCCACATAACCTAATCCCACCACAGCAATAACTCGATTATTTAATTCCATTGTATCTTGTGTTTTAATATTTCGTCAATTCGTTTAATTCGTGAACTATAAAATGTCCATCGCTATTCGTTTAATTCGCTTAATTCTTATCTCACTCCGTTCGAACGATTATTTCGTGAACAGATCTGGTTCATTGTAATCTGTTCAATCTGCTTAATCTGTGAACTACCTCAATCCATTCGTACGCACACGCACTCCCGCTCAAACAGCCAAAAAGCGCGCAAAGTTACAAAAAATATTTGACATTTGCAAATTTTATTTCATTTTTTTACACCAAAACTTGCAAATATCATTTTTTTGCACTATCTTTGCACCCGTTTTGCAAATTTTTACCCCAAATCACCAATCTTCAATCATAAATTTTGAAATTTGAAATCATAAATTTGAAATCATAAATAGTCTCCCATGTGGACTCTCCTCGCCTTCATATCCGCGCTCTGTCTGGGCTTTTACGACGTCAGCAAGAAGATCGCCTTGCGTGACAACCGTGTCATTGATGTCCTTACCCTCAGTGTGATCTTCTCTTCGCTTATTCTGTCTGTCCCGTTGATTCTCTCGCGTCTTTGTCCAGAGCTGCTTTTTGCCACCCCGTTCTTTGTCCCCAAGATGGATCTTCAGGCGCACCTGTTCACGCTCCTCAAATCCGCCATTGTCCTCAGCAGTTGGGTCTTTGCGTTTATCTCCCTCAAGCACCTGCCTATCTCTGTTGTCAGCCCTATGCAAGCCACTCGTCCTATCTGGACACTCATCGGTGCCCTGCTTATCTTCGACGAGCACCTCAATCCCTGGCAATGGGCTGGTGTCCTCCTCACCATCATCACCATCTTCGTCTTCTCGTTCAAAGGCAAATCATCCATCAAAAATCAGTTGTCAATCAGTAATAAATCGTCAATCATAAATATCCAATCACAAATCACAAATAACAAATATTACATCTCCCTTGTCCTCGCTATCCTCATCGGTGCTTGTTCCGGTTTGTACGACAAGTACCTGATGCGCCGTTTCGACCACAACGCCGTGCAGGTTTATTACACCTTCTACCAAGCCCTTATGATGCTCATTGCATGGTTTATAATGAATAGGTCAGAGCTTAGAGCCCGCAAATGTAATAAGTCTTTACTCCTTACTCCTTCAGCGAAGCGGTCCATATTCCCATTATCGAAGCGGTCATTACTCCCCATTATACTCATCAGTGTCTTCCTCGTCATCTCCGACAATGTGTATATGCTTGCTCTCAGTTATCCCGATTCGATGATTGCCGTTGTCAGCACTATCCGCCGTGGTGGCACGATCATCGGTTTTGCCTATGGTCTTCTTTTCCTCAAAGAGCCCGACCCGGTGCGCAAAATCCTCTGCATGTCCGGCATCTTCCTCGCCCTTATCTGCCTCGCCCTCGGTGCACTCTAATCATGTATTTAATCAGGCAAAATTCAACAAAAACCATATAATACTTTGTATTATATGTAAGAGCATTTAAATTTGCAAAAAGCGGAGTTTATCCTATGGTTATCTTATGGTTATGTTGTGGTTATCCTGTGGTGAGATATGCATAATAGACCGAAATTAGAGTGATTTTATATAGTTGCTACCAAGACAGGCATCCGCGTGGATGCCTGTCTTGGTTTACGCCTCACTCTGTTTGCCAGTATTGTCCGTTTGGATTCTTACCTGCTGTAAACCGTTTTGCCCTTTCCATTGAGGAAACAAACTTTCAAAAATTTGACGTTTGTATGCGAGAGAATAATCATTATCAGACTGTTTCATAGAATATTTATTATTATTTCAATTTGTTATCATTATTTTTTTAATTTGTTATTTCATATATAGAATAGTTAATGTATGTTGCTCTCCAAAGTGACGTGTACAGACTCTTGTTGCAAGTTGAAATCGTTGAAATCAAACTGCTTCGAGTAGGTGTCATATCCGTCGGCAACAACTTTGATTGTTTTTTTCTCATTCTTGAAAATGTAGAAATCTGCTTTTCCTTTAGCCGTTTCCCGTCCGTTAATGTATATTGCGGCATAGTTTGGTTCGGTTGATACAATAATGCGCTTGCGGTTCGGTTTCAAGTCAATGTCAATCTTTTTGGGTGATTTCGAATTGACAACAAGTCGCTCGCTGTCATATCCTTCTGCCAGAATGGCGAGAGATATATTATTATTGGAAATCGTAATCTGGTATAACCCGTTAGAAACAGGCGATAGAATTTTTCCGTTTTGATAAACCTTGGCATTCTCCGGTGTTACGGAAACGGAGACAGTTTTAGCATCGATTGTCAGCGCCCCTAATAGTGTCGCCATAATTAGAATACATTTTTTTAACATATCATTAAAATTTTAAGTATATACACAAAAAAATATGAGCGCTTCCTTATCCATCTCGAGGCTGTGAGAAGTGCCCATATACCGATAAGTCACGCCCATATAAATATGGACGTTTGCTGACTTATTACTGGCATATCTTCAAAACTTCTCACATTCCGAGATGTCCAATAAATCGCAAACGCGAATGCTCAATATGTCTTGAATAGAGAGATTAATCTCAATTCGGCCGCAAAGGTACAAAAAATATTTGATATTTGCAAATTTTGGAACAAAAAAATTGATTTTTATAGCAAAAACTAAAAAAATAAATCATAAGTGGCTACTCGAAGTTGATGAGGAAGACTTTGTCGGTGGCGCGGGTGAGGGCGGTGTAGAGCCAGCGCAGATAGGTGATGTCTCGCTGGTCGTCGGGGACGGAGCCTTGATCGATATACACGTGCTGCCACTGACCTCCTTGCGCCTTATGGCAGGTGACGGCGTAGGCGTAGCGGATATGCAGGGCGTTGTAGTACGGCGAGTCATATACAGCCTTGATGAGTTCGCGTTTGTTGCGAATCTCGGGGAAGTCCTCGGCTACGCGGAAGAACAAGTCTCGTTGCATCTCGTAGATCTGCTCGTCGGATTCCGCCTGCAAGATGTCGAGCCAGACAATGGCTTCGAGTTCGCGCTCGGCTTCGTAATCGACGTTCTGCAGCGTGGCGTCGGCAAAATGAAAACCGTACAGTTCGCGGAAGTTACGGATACGTGTCACCTCAAACATGTCGCCGTTGGCGATAAACTCCACATCCTCGTAGTCCTTGCCCCAGAAGTAATTGTTCTTGTTCACCATCACGCGGTCGCCTGTGGATAGTTGGTCGTCCTTCCATAATATATACGCGCGCACGCCTTGGTTGTACAGGTTCGTGCGTTTATTGGAGCGCGTGACGATAAGCGTCTGCGCCATGGTGCACTCGTTGTAGGATTTCTCCAAACTCTGCTGCAGGTCTGCGCCGTTGAGCAAAACTACTTCCGGTGCGCTGTTGATAGTGATGTGCTCGCCGGTTGTGGGCGAGAGGTTTGCAGTGAGCGATTGTATATGTTCGCGGATAGCAGTAGCGTTGGTGAGGATGGCGGAGGTGTCAGCCTGGCGCACAACTTCGGTCAAGGTGTGCGATGTGATGTGCAGGTTAGGTACAGTGTATTGTGCCATCCGGTCTTCGCTCAGTGCCGGCGATTCATTGCTGCCTACAGGCGGCAACTGGGCTGTATCGCCCACCAGCAAAAGCGAGCAGCCTTGACCGTTATACACGAAGCGCATCAGATCGTCCAACAGACAACCGCTACCGAACGGCGAGTTATACTCACGGGTGTCGGTGAGCATCGACGCCTCATCGACGATGAACAGTGCGTGGTGAAACAGGTTGTCGCCCAGGCTGAACTGCTCCTTGCCAAGGGATTGCTGGCGGTAGATGTACTTGTGGATCGTATATGCCGGCACTTTTTCCTCGGTCGAGGCGTACCGGCTGAGCACCTTGGCGGCTCTGCCGGTCGGGGCGAGTAGGATACACTTCTGGTTCAGACTGCGCAGTGTGCGCACGAGAGCACTGATGACCGATGTCTTGCCCGTGCCGGCATATCCGCGCAGGATGAAGAGCTTGCCTTCCGTGCTATCCAAGAGGAACGTGCCGAGTTTCAGGATCAGTTCGCGCTGACCTGAATTGGGCACAAAAGGTATCGGTTCACCCTCTGCATTGCACTTTTGAGTTCGCAGATTGCTAAAAATTCTATGTGAAATGAAGTTTTCGAGCAAGATTTTTTGGAAATATCAAATAATTGTTGTATTTTTGCAGTCGCGTTTGAAAGTTTGAATGTTTGAAAGTTTGAATGTTTGAAAGTTTGAATGTTTGAAAGTTTGAATGTTTGAATTTTCAACTAACAAGTCCTGCACGACCAGCTCCCTCTGAACTCCCCCAGGTCTTGACCGAAGCAAGGGTAAGAGGTTGTAGCGGTGCGATGTAGATCGCTTCCCTTTTTTGCGCGTTAGCGCAACAGTGTGCCCAGGAGGTTATAAGTTTTGCCGTTGTGCTCAATCAGCAGTTCACCCTCTTGTATATATTTCGTTGCGCGTGGGTAGACGGTCGACTCAATGGTCGTGGTTGTCTGCCCGAGGTAGGCGGCGTAGGCGTTGGGGATACCGTAGCCGTACTGATTGCGGTCGGGGTTGTTGTAGCGGTCTGCCGAGCGGATGATGCGCTCGCGAATCTGCATGGCGCTTTCGTTGGGCAATGCTGACCAAAGTGTAGCCGCCATGCCTGCCAGCAGCGGCGTTGCGAAGCTTGTGCCGTTGGCGTAACGGAGATTGCCATCCACGCCTAATAGGGCTGCCTTGACCCCCACTGCACAGACCTCGGGTTTGATGCGGTTGTCAGCCGAAGGACCGTAACTGGAGAACGAGCCGATGATGCTGTCCACGTTGACCGCCCCCACCGTCAGGATGGAGTCGGCGTCTGCCGGAGCGCATATCCAATGCCAGTCTTTATTTCCCTCGTTGCCGGCAGCTACGCACACGAGCATTCCTTTCCTCGCGGCAATCGTTGCTGCGCGGCTGACGCGTGTCGTCTTACCGTCCAGCATGCTATAGTCGAGTGACCAGTCCAAGTGGTCGAAATAGGCGTAACCTAATGATACACTGAACACATTCGTGCCCAGCGAGTCAGCTTTCTCGAGGGCGGCTACGAGGTTATCCATCTCCTTGGGCGATTCGGTTTCTGCTTCCTCCGAGCGCATCAGATAGTAGTCTGCTTCGGTGGCTGCGCCCAGATAACCCTCTGCTATGCCGGAGATTGAACTCAGGCAGTTTGTGCCGTGATCGCCGGTATAGCCGTAGAAATCGTCGATGTCGTCGGTGAAGTCAAAGTGCCCGAGCTCCTGCTCCTGCCGGAAGCAACTGAGCGTGTTGGCGTTGGTGAATCCTCCGTCGCAAACGGTCATCAGGATTCCTTGCCCGTGGTAGCCCAACTCATGCAAGGGCAGCAGGTTGTACAGCGCCAGTTGTCGCTGGGTATAGGTGGCAGCAATCTGCATGTCGTTGGCATTATCCGTGTACTGCACGCGCCGTTTGGCGACGTAGATAGGATCACTATCATCGCGCGTCATCTCTACGTCCGCAACAAACGGCCAAGCGGCAACTTGCTCAGCCAACTCGTCCGGCATAGAGCAGGTTGCTCCGTTCATCCAACGCGAGGTGTGATGAATAGTAGCGCCGTACTTACGCAGGCTGTCGAGGTAGGCGGGATTGACGGGGTAGTCGAGTTCGTCGATGGCTATGTCCCACTTCCCGCGCTGCTCGATGGCACGCGGCGAGAGAGACGGCGAAACGTTTTGCACGGGTTTGTCAGCAAAACTGACAAAGAATACATTGAGCGATAACAGTAAACCTAACATAGTATCAATAACTTAACTTATCTGTGATTCAACAAAACGACGTTCTCCACGTGCTGCGTGTGCGGGAACATATCTACCGGTTGCACTCTGTCCACGCGATAGACGGCATCAAGCATCGCGAGATCGCGCGCCTGTGTGGCAGGGTTGCAGCTGACATATACGATACGTTTCGGTTCGGCGCGCAGGATCGTGGCAATCACATCCTCGTGCATACCGGCACGCGGCGGGTCGGTGATGATGATGTCCGGCGCGTCATTGAGCACATCTTTCATATCGCCGGCGTAGAACAGGGTGTTCGTAATGCCGTTGATCTCGGAGTTGACTTTGGCGTCCTCAATGGCTTCGGGCACGTACTCTATACCAATAACTTGCCTTGCCTTTCGCGCCACGAAGTTCGCTATTGTTCCCGTTCCTGTGTATAAGTCGTAGACGAGCTCATTGCCTGTCAAGGCTGCAAAATCACGGGCAACTTTGTAGAGCTCGTAGGCTTGCTCGGTGTTGGTTTGGTAGAAGGATTTGGGACCCACCTTGAACTGCAAGCCTTCCATCTCTTCGATGATATGATCCTGCCCGAAGAAGACATGAATCTGCTGGTCGGCAATGGTGTCGTTCATCTTGAGATTTTCGACGTAGAGTAGGGATATGATCTCCGGGAACTCACGGTGGAGGTATTCGAGCAGAGCCAAGCTTGGCTCTGCGACTTTCTCGCCGAAGGAGACAATGAGCATTATCTCGCCACGGTGGTTGGTGCGCAGGATGAGTGTGCGGAGTTGACCCTGGTGGGTGTGCTCGTTGTAGAACGTCAGACCGTGTTCGCGCGCAAAGGTGCGCACACCGTTCCGGATGCGGTTGTTGATGTCCGGCATGAGTCGGCAAGTCTCTATGTCGAGCACTTTGTCGAAACAGTTGGGGATGTGAAAACCGAGTCCGTAGGAGTTGTCGATGTTCTCTAATCCTCCGGCAGCGTGGATAGCGTCCCACGAGAGCCATTTGCGGTCGGCACAGGAGAACTCGAGTTTGTTGCGGTACTCATAGACATGCTTCGAACCGAGAATAGGGGAGAAAGGCGGCAGCTGGACTTTGCCGATGCGCGTGAGGTTGTCAAAGACCTGCTGCTGTTTGTAGCGCAGTTGTGCCTCGTAGGGCAGGATCTGCCACTTGCAGCCGCCACATTCGCCGTAATGCGGGCAGTTGGGTTCGCAGCGTTCGGCGGCAGGCTTAACCAGACGCTCCACACGCGCTTCTATGAACGAGTGTTTGCGTTTCGTGACTTGCAGATCGACCACATCGCCCGGCACGCAATACGGCACGAAGCAAACGATGTCGCTTGTTCCGCCTTCCGCATTGGGCATAGGGATGCGGGCAATAGCTTTGCCTTCCGCACCGATGCCGGTGATGGTGACGGACTCTATGAGAGGTAAGTTTTTCTTTTTCATATTATTTGCTGAGATAGTATATGCAGTTCCTAAATAATGCAGGGAAATCCTCTGCGCTCTCCATAATGAAAGGCAGAGCGACCATCTTATATGCACCGTTGTAGGCAATACCGGCATACATACCGCTGTCGGTGTATGTGCCGATGCTCGATGCACCGTAGGTCGGCATCAAACCTTGCGGGTTTTCGCAGCAGATAATGTCGGCGTTCGGTTGCGAGATGAGGCGTACGATCTGCATCGGCCATCCTGAACGGTTCAGGAGCAGTGTGCCTTTACGCGAAGCATGATCGCCGCGGTACGAGTAGCGCAGCACTTGATGAATGAATGCTGTGTCTTGCAGGGCAACAGCCTCGCTGCCGATATACATGCCGGAGAGCAGCAGACTGCCGCCGTTGTGCGTGTAATCGAGCAAAGCTTTGCGTAATGCTTCGGCAAACACATTCTCCTTCTCTTTGCCGCAAATCACATCGACTATAGTGTATTTCCTAAGGCTTGCGCTATCCAGAATCATCGCGCTCGAGCAACTGCAGTAGGAGTAGCCCAACTCGCTGAGCACCTTTCCGTGCATGATCGGGTAGTCGTGTGTGTTGCCGGCAGTGAGGGTGAACTGCTGGTCGGCGTAGGATGCGCCCCATCCGCAGTTGTCATCCGACTGCCACTCGCTGGTGCGCAGATAGTCGTATTGCTCGCCGAGGAAAGAGATATCCTTGCCGTCCTGCACGGCGTAACTCTGCGGGATAATGCCGGCATAGATACTGTCGGCAAAGAATGTCGGCGCAGCGAGGCGCGTGAAGTTGTTGACGATGAGCACAGAGCCTTTCGGTTTGGGTGCCAAGTAGGCGCAATGGGTCTCTGAGGGCAGACTGACGCCGCCTTTGTTACCAGCCACGATGCGGAAATCGTAGCGGATACCTCTTTCTGCTACAAAGCCGTAGTGGGTTGTGTTGACGCGCGTGCCGTTATTCCAGTCCCCGGCAATCGTCTGCCCATTGACTGTACGGCTGCGGCGGGTATATACGATATAGTATTGTGCTTCGGCTGTAGGCTCTAGGTTGCAGGTTGCCAATTGAGGCGAATACTATCGCCGGATAGCGACGTGTTGACAGATTGTACGGGCAGAGGCTGAACGATATATTCCGTGCCGCGTGTGGCAGCGAAATACTTGAGGATGCCTTTGTAGATGGCGCGCGAGATATCGAACTTCACTTTGGGATCCAGACCGAGGCGCATGTCGTTGAGGTTTTGATGGGAGAACATCTCAAGCAGAATCGCCGGCACGCGCGGTTGGCGTGCTTCGGCATAACCGGCGTTCTTGAGCGAGCGACGATTCCAGTTCGGTGCGTGGAGCAGGCGCATATCTTCGACCACCTGCGACTGCAAGTAGTCGCCGAGGTAGCGGCAATGCAGACGCGAGTCGCCAAGTGGCAGGTTACGGCTTTTGTTGTCATCGCGGTCGTAATAGATGAGCAGCGTGCCGACAATCGAGTCGCCGCCACGAATACCTGCATCGGAGTGCAGACCCAGACTCATGTCAACGGGGATGCGTAATCCTTCCTCTTTCGGCGCCAACTGCGAGCCGCCCAACAAGTAGTTGACCCACTGCCCGCGACAGGCGTAGTCGTTGGTATAGGTGTTCTCGCCTTGGGTGTAATCCAGGATAGAGTCGGGGATACCGGCAAAATGCAGATACTGCGATGCGCCTACCGCGAAGCGCGGGACATTGGCGGTAGTATCTATACCTCCGCCAAGACGGATGGCGGCTATCTGCTGTTTGGGTGCATGGATCGTGATGCGTGCCGTCTGCTGCGGTGAGAAGGCGTGCTTGCCGACATAGATCCACGTACCAGCGCCGATCTGCATGTTCAGGTGGTAACGGGTGAGTTGGTCTTTGTGCTCAACGGTCAGGTCGGTGCGGTTGGAGGCTTGCGTGGAAGGTGTGTACCATATATATACGGCGTACTCACCTTCCTCGGGCATATGGTTTTGCCGTCCTCTTCGCGCATGTCCGAGCGTTCGATGATCACCATCTCCGTCTGTGTGTCGCGCTCTCGCGGCTGCAGAACGATTGCTCCGGCGTTCTCGAGCATCGGTACGAGGTAAGGCATTGTGTAGGATGAGGTGTACAGGTCTTCGACTGTGGTCCACAGCCTTGCGCGTTGCCATAGCCAGCGGTCGAGCTGGTTGTTGTAATACCAGCCGTGACTGCCCCACATGGCTATGTGCTTGCCTTCCAGACCGTTGGATATGTCGTAGGGTAGGTCGGTGTTCTTGACGAGCGGTTGAACGGCTGTATGTACGTGTGTCTTGCCGACAGAACGATAGCGCATGGTCAGCAGTTCGTGGAGTTCGTAGCCGTCAGAGTAGATCTGTATATCTCCTTTGGTTGTGCCGAACACTAACAGGCTGACTTTCCGTCGCAGTTCGGTCAACTCGGCGGGCGACAGACTGAGAAAACTCAGCGTCTTGCAGGTGTAGATGCGTGCCGTATTGCCGCTGGTGAGAACNACGGAAACAATCCCGACTTCCGCCTTGCTGTTGGCATAGACAGTCAGGCTGTCGGCTATCGTCTGCATGTTGATAGCGAGCGCGTCATGCATCGAAAAGCATAAAAAAACGATAAGTATGAGGCGTAATTTGCGCATTTTTGTACATAATTTCATTTCTGCGCACAAAATTACAAAAAAAATTTTGAATTATCAAATATTTTTTGTATCTTTGTAGGCTGATTTGTCAAATTAGTCAAATTAGGTAAACAAACATGCAGAAATTAACATCAAAATACACTACATATCATGAAAGAATTCACGATTGATACCCGCATCCGCAGTTATGCATGGAGCGAGTTGTCAGAAGCCGACCAGCGTCTGTTGGAAGCCGCTAAACGTAAGACGGAAGATTCGTATTCGCCTTATTCGCATTTTTGCGTAGGTGCAGCGGCTTTGCTTGCCGACGGTACGATTGTCGGCGGTTGCAATCAGGAGAATGCCGCCTATCCGAGCGGACTATGTGCAGAGCGTACGGCATTGTTTGCCGCCGGTGCGCAACATCCGGATCAGCCGGTCAAGGCATTGGCAATTGCCGCTTTTACCGACGGGCATTTTACTGAAGACCCTGTTTCGCCTTGCGGTGCTTGCCGCCAAGTGATGCTGGAAACAGAGAATCGCTACAAACAGCCGATGCGTGTGCTGCTGTTTGGTGCAAATCATGTATATGAGTTCGACAGCGCGGAGAGTCTGCTGCCGTTCAGTTTTATAAGTGATGACCTGAAAGGAGGAGTACGCGAGCGGTAATGTGGCGGTCACCGATTAAACGTCTGGATATGTACATGCTGAGGAACTTCCTCGGTTTGTTCGTGTTGACGCTGGTGATCTGCGTATTTATTCTGCTAATGCAGTTTGTGTGGCTGCATGTGCGCGACTTGGTGGGTAAGGGCGTTGAACTAAGCGTGCTGGCGGAGTTCTTTGTATATGCCGTAGCATCGGTTGTGCCGTTGGCTTTGCCGTTGGCAGTATTGTTGGCATCGCTCATCACGTTTGGCAATCTGGGTGAGCAGGTGGAATTGACCGCTATGAAAGCTGCGGGTATATCCCTGTTCCGAATCATGCGTCCGCTGGTGGTAGCTATTCTGATGATATGTCTCGGAGCGTTCTATTTCTCCAACAGTATTCTGCCGGTTTCGCAAGTCAAGTTGTGGACGCTGATCTTCTCGCTCAGGCAGAAATCACCGGAGTTGGATATACCCGAAGGCGAGTTCTATGACGGGATAGTCCGCCACAAGGATGCCAAGCGCGCTATGCTGTACGATCTGATGATCTACGACTACAGCAAGGGATTTCGCGACGCAACGGTCATGGTTGCCGATTCTGGAAAGATCGTGTTTACTGACGACAAGAAGTACCTTGTGCTGCATTTGTATTCGGGCGAGTCGTTTGAGAATATCGACCGCAAGCAGCAGCGCGCGACGGGCACGACGAAGAATATCCCGTACAGGCGTGAGACCTATGCCGAGAAGAAACTGCTCATTGATTTCGACAGTGATCTCAACCGCATGGACGAAAGCATTCTTGCCGACCAGCATGTGAGCAAAAACACGCGCCAATTGATTCACTCCATCGACTCGGTGCATTCGTTGAGTGTAGAGAAAGGTGCAGAACAAAGCCGGCAGATGATCGATTCGCGCTATCTGGGCAGGGAGCGTCATTCGGTGGATGATACCGAGCAGATATTGCAAAGCAATGAGCGGAAGAGAGCAGAAGCCGAGAGCCGTGGTGAGAACTGGCTGGCGCGCTATAATCCGGATTCGCTGTTCGCCTCGCTCACCACGTCGGAGAAAGAGCGTGTACTAAAGGTGGCTATGGAGCGTGCAAACTCACAAAAAGATCAGATTGATTATAATGCGATCGTGCTTGATGACTATCAGCGCTATATACGCCGGCATGAGGTTGAGTTGCACAGGAAGTTTACACTGGCATTTGCCTGTCTTATCTTCTTTTTCATCGGTGCACCACTTGGAGCTATCATCCGCAAAGGCGGATTAGGAACACCGGTGATTATATCCGTGGTGATGTTCATCATATATTATATTATCGACAACACGGGGTATAAGATGGCACGCGAGGCGTTATGGCCTTGTTGGGCGGGAATGTGGCTGAGTTCGTTTGTGCTGCTGCCGATAGGTATATTTCTGACATACAAGGCGGCTACTGATTCGGCATTGTTCAACCCCGAGGCGTGGGCTAAACTGCTGGAACCGATCAAGAAGAAAATGCATCTTCAAGATAGTTGATAGTTGATAGTTGAAAGTTAATAGTTAAACCCGTTGGCGGAATTAAAGTAGCGCATGTTTAATTTGTCCAAGCGGTTTGTTGTTAATAAAATTAATATATTGTAGGATAGTTAATGCGCTGATTTT
>CAJOFU010000005.1:20863-71449 GCA_905233935.1 Paludibacteraceae bacterium | reverse complement strand
GGCGTAAGCAGTTATATCTGGCGTGGTCAGTACAACGGCGGTTTGTCGTTCCAGCCGGAGGCGCTGGTAGGATTTAAGGCACTGGACGAGGCGATTCAGTTCCGCGCCGGTGCATGGGCTAATGTCGGTGCTTCGGACTGGATGTGGAAGGCGAACCAGAATGATGGTCGCGGTTACACGAAGTTCATGCCGGAGGTGGATTTTATGGCTACTTTCACGGCGTACGGTGCCACTGTCGGTTTCACCGAGTACTACTACTGCGATGATTTCAGTAGCGCTACTTCGGAGATCTCGATTGGTTACAGTTTTGACCATTTCTTCGAGCAGAACGCCTACATCAACTGGTACACCACTGTTGCCGGCGCCGATATGATCGAAGACGAGAACGGCGACGAGAAACGTGCGTGGAGTACGTATATCGAGTTGGGTTACGACTATACCTGGGACAATATCGGCCTGACGCTCGGCGGTCAGATCGGTCTCTCTCCTTGGGCAAGTGACCTGTACGGCAACGAGAAATTTGCCTGCACGAACATCAGCATCAAGCTCAACAAAGAGTGGGAGTTTGAGTACCTGACACTGGATATCTTCGCACAGGGTTCACTCAACCCGGATCATGTGAACACGCAGAACGCGTTCATCGGCAAAGCCGGCGATGACAAACTGTACAACCAGAAACTGAACGCGACCCTCGGTATCGGACTTTGGTTCTAATGCGAATAAAAAAACAACATATCATCAGTGCGCTGCTGGGCATCGGCTTGGCGGCATTGCTGATCTGGGGTTGGGAAGACGGGTCTTCGGCACGTACTACAACATCCGCTACGAAGCTAAAGCCGACTTGCAAGACAGCATACAAGCAGCTTTCCTGGCGTTTGACAACAGCCTCAGTATGTTCAACCCGAACTCGGTATTGAGCGCTATCAACGCCAACCGCGACACCACGACCAACGCGGCTTTCGAAGCTATGTGGGCAGAGGCAGAAGAGGTCTATACCCTCAGCGACGGGGCGTTTGATATCACGGTAGCGCCGCTGGTGAACTACTGGGGATTTGGGACGAAGAAGCCTACCCCCGACCCCTCCCTGAAGGGAAGGGAGGTTGATTCACTGCGTGCGTTCGTAGGATTTGACAAGGTCGAGTTAATCGATCATCATGTCTATAAATCCAACCCGAGAGTCCAACTCGATGCCGGTGCGGTAGCCAAAGGCTTGACGGCTGTAGATACGACCTACCTGATGTTCGATTGCATGAAGGGGAAGAGCAACTGGACAACGACCTCGCATACGAGCACGGAGCAAGGGTTGTATCCCCAGCTCACCAAGTTCAAGCACACCGATGCGTCGCGTCTGTCGGTTGCGCCGGTGATAGTGGACACCGAAAGCCAGAACCCGATCAACCACGCGAACGATCTGACGGAGGACTTCCGTGTCGATAAACGCGCGAACATCACCTGGCAGACGCAGGAGATAGTAGGCAGCACGTGGATCCAGTTCTCAGACGAGAGCGACGAGGTGACCGTTATCCGCCCGTGTGCCGAGACGGATGTGCTGACCACGGCTACGCTCACCAACGCCAATAACATAGAGCAACGCACGGTCTATTTCCGTCCGCGCCGCGTGGATGACCTCAAGCCCGGCACGTTCGACGGCATCAACTTCAAAGACACGATATGCTGGAAAGAGGAGGTAGCTGTCAGTGAGCTCGTCAAGAGCGAGGATGTGCTGTTGCGGCAAAAGAAGTCGTTCTATGCCCAGGACGGTTTTGGTACGCACCACTACATGGTTGTGCGTTTCGGTTACGACCAAGACAAGCAGCTATATGCCATTGACACGCTTGAGCGCGATCTGAAGCAAGACACAATCCAATATTTCTACTATACGGCGTGGTACGAGACGGCGATGATCAAGAGCGACACAGCGGGTGATTTTATGCTACGTGTGTTTGTTCACGACGACCGCTGTGCGCCGGACTGGATGCCGTGTGTGGGTCAACTCCGCTACACGGTGTGATCATCGCGCCGGAGGACAGACCGCGGCACGACACAATCTACCTTGACGACAAAGACTCGACCACGCTGAAGCTGACAGCCTATCAGCCTGCCTCGGGCGGTTCGGGGCATATAGGTTATGCGTGGCGCAACGAACCGGACGGCAGTAACATCACGCCGTTCAGCTCTGACGGCAACCTGAACCTGAAGGTAGGCAACCCGAAGATCGGGCAACCGTATTACTACTACCGCTACGTCATCGACAGCACTCACTGCGAGGGCAAGTTGTCCGACGGCGTGTATATCGTGACGTACTTTAAGCAATTCAAGCCGGGCGCCGTAACCGAACGCAACACCCCGGGCATGGATCGTCTGGTGTTCTGCACGGTCGAGGACGCCTACAAGCACACCATCAAAGCCTCGCGGGCGACAGGCGGTACGGGTACGTACTACTACCAGTGGTTCATTCAGCAAGGCTCAAGCGTCACGAAGATAGACCCGGCTACCGATTGCGACCTCGAGCTGAGCGACCTGAAGACAGCAGGCATAACGCTCGAAGAGGGCAAGGAGTACGTCTTCCTGCGCAAGGCGAAGGATGATACGCGTTTCACCGAGTGGACGCAGTCCGCCGGCAAACAGACGATCTATATCGCCATCGACCTGAACCCGGGTGTTATACCTACCAAGTGGGACACGCTGTATCTGGACGGCAACAGTTCGGTGGATATCCATGTCAAAGCCCTTCAACCGGCATCCGAGGGTTCGGGTACGTACAGCTACGCGTGGCGGAACAGCGAGCAGGGAGCGAACATCACACCGCTCAGCGAAAAGGGCGATCTGAGTTATACGCTCACCGCCGCTACCGCCAAGCTGACGTTCTACCGCTATGTGGATGACGGCACGGAGTGCGGCAAGAAGATCTCCGAGGGCGTATATACCGTCACGGTGTTCGACAGCCTGCGCACCGGTTCGATCAATACGCACACCACGCCGGAGTCGGACAAGCTGGTGTTCTGCACGGTGGATGACGCCAAAGTCTACACCATCACCGCCACCCGTCCTACAGGCGGTTCGGGAACGTACCTCTACCAGTGGTACACGCAGTCCGGCACGAAGCTCAACGCCATCAGCGGCGCGACCAGTGCCGAGCTTGATCTGAGCATAGTAACCTTGCAGGCGGGACGGGACTACACCTTCGTCCGCCAAGTCACGGATAACACCTCGCACACCACATGGACGCTGTCCGACGGCAGTCAGACGATACATATCATGCAAGCCCTCGATGCCGGAGCAATCGAGAGCGGCGAACGGGCGCAATGCTTCGAACCGGACGAATACGTGCGGACGATCAGCGTCCTTGAGACCAAAGCGGCATCCGGCGAAGGCGTATTACAGTACCGCTGGCTGCGTATCAACGGCTCGAAAGAGGAGGTAATCGCTTATGGTACGACCAGTGACTACAAGGATCTCTACTACGGGGTATTCGCTTACGAAACGAGCGGCAACACCTATACCTACGTCCGCGAGGTGCGTCAGGACGACTGCGAGTGGGTGCGCTCGGATGGCGAGATCAAGGAGAGTTACGGCATCAAGCAGACCGGCGAACTCACCCGCACGATTTGCGTAACACAACTGCCCGATACCATATACTGGCAAGACTCCAAGGGTAAGGTGTTCTCGCACATCATAGCCAAAGGCAAGACAACCGACGTATGGAACGTGCGGGACGAGTACAACCACGGCAAGAGTTGTCCGGCGGATACGATAATAACCACCTACATTCAGGACAAACCACTCATCAGCTCGGAGAGCAGTGCAACGTTCTGCCAGAACGAGAGTAACATAACCATCAGTTACGAGCAGAAATCCGGCGAGGTGGATGTGTTCTATATCGAGTACAGCAGTCAGTTGGCGAAGTACATGGGCAAGAGCGACACCGTAGGTGTGATCCATCAACCGGGCACGATAGTGATCAAGAACGTACCGCCTCTGCCGGATGTGTCAGGACTGTATATAGACCTGCAGGTCGGTTCGAGTGCGGGTACGTACAACGTTCGCGAGATAGGTTGCTACAGCGATGTGCAGCGCGTACAACTCGAGTCACGGCTTGGCGGCTACGTGCATGCCAAGTTCAACCGCGTGCTGTACGTTGACAACAACCCGGACAACGGCGAAGTGCCGGCGCCCAAGCTCCACTTCAAAGCCTACCAGTGGTACAAGAACGGTACGCTCATGGACGGTCAGACCGGGCAGTACTATCAGGAGAACGGCAAAGACCTGCAGGGCGTGTATTACGTGCTGCTCACCGACGACAAGGGCAACTCCTACCGCTCGTGCGAGATCATTATGCCCAACGAGGAGTACAGTTCGTCGGCTCACATGCCTGCACTCTACCCTGTGCCGGTGGATGCCGGTGCGCCGCTAACCGTCACCTGCTACGGCGGCACGATAGAGATTTGCTCCGGCACGGGCGAACGCGTGCTGACAGCCGGCACGGACAAGGAGAGCATGGTCATCGACGCACCGCGCGTGACAGGTATCTACCACGTGCGCATCACCCGCGCCGACGGCACGACGCAAACCGAAAAACTGATTGTCAAATAACGGAAGGACACAACTATGAACAAGACATTAGCTACACTGATCACCCTCTTGGTTGGCACTACGCTCTTTGCAGCACAACTACCCGACTCCGTACGCACAGCCGGAGCACAGGAGCACCGTATAAAGAAAGGTTGGAACTTCGACATCACCTTCGGTGTCGGCTTCGGTCAGTTCCAGTTCGGGCAGATAGGCTCGTCGTACACACCGCCTCATACCACTTCCACCCTTGCCGCACCGACGTGGAATGCGGGCGTGGGCATCAACTACTATTTCCTGCCGTGGATGGGACTCGGCACAGGCGTGCAGTTCTCGACCTACGCCAGCCGCTCAGCCATTGGCAAGGCGTGGGTGGTGACCGGTCATGACTACCAAGGCGACGTCTATACCCTGACCGCTACGCCGCAGAACCTGAGCGAACGACAAGGTATATATATGATCGAACTGCCCTTGGCGCTGCGATTCCGTGCGATTAAGTCGAAGGTAGGCTTTCACGGCGTAGCGGGATTGAAGTTAGGCTTTCCGGTGTACGACTACTACAGTCTGAACCAGGGCGGCTCGTTCCACAACGAGGTGCAGTACGCGCACTGGGATCTGACGATCATTGACAATATACCGGGCGTGATTGAGGACTTCAGTGTTCCTGCGGTGAGCAACACCTTTGCCACCAAGCTCCGCACCGTCAACTACGCTGCCTACTCCGAGTTAGGTATGCTCTTCCGCTTGCAGAAGCGACTTGATCTGATGCTCGCCGTTACGGCTACGTACTACTTCAACGATATCCTCACCGGCAAGAACAAGATCCAGCCGCTCGGATTCGATCAGTATTACCGCGAAGGCAAGTACCCATCGCCCTTCGAGGCGGACTACGACGGCGTGCTCCGTTCAGGCGATGTGCAGCAACTTCATCCGTGGAGCGTGGCGCTGAAGATAGGACTGTCAATCAACGCCGGCAAGACACAAGCACGGCGTGATTACGACAAACAGGAGCGTGATCGTCGCCGTAGAGAACGCGAAGCACGCAAAGAGGCAGAAGAGCAAGCACGAAGGGAACGTGAAGCCGAACGCGAAAAACAACGACTCCAGGAGATCACTATAATCGAAATTGACAAGCCCGACACCGTACGCTTGGTTGATACCGTCCGGATCGAGCAAGAGGTCATCAAGCCCGATACCGTCTGCGAAGAGATACGCCGGCAAATATTCGACCTTATTGATCAGTGCGGAATGAATATATGCGACTTCTGCCCTGTCATTCATGACACGATCTACATCTACGTCCAGGATACGATACGCGACACCACTTCTGTTGTCGAGATTATCCCCACTGCACCCCAGCAACTCGAGGAAGTGATGCAGGCTGCCGTGATCTGGTTCAAGATCGATGATACGATACCTATCCTCGAACCCGAAGATATCCTGATCCGCATTGCGGACATCCTCACCCGTCACCCCGAGCAGCAGGTACAGGTCAACGGACACGCTTGTACGCTCGGCAAACCTGCGTACAACAAGCGCCTTGCGTTGCGTCGTGCGCAAGCCGTCGCTAACCGGCTGATGGAACTGGGCGTCAAGCCCGAGCAACTCATCGTGCAGGGTCTGGGGTCGGATGTTCCATACCGCTACAACGGCAAACACCAGCTCGACAAAGACCGTCGCGTGGAGATCCTGCCGGTGCCCTCAACCGACAGCACGCTGACAGTAGTCAGCGAACAGCAGGCAGAAGGCAATAAGTTGCCGGTCATCGAGGTAGTGCTGCAAGGTTCGCGCCTCGCGCAGGTCGCTCGCCGCTACTACGGCAACCCCGACTACTGGGTGTTCATCTACGAGGCGAACCGCGAAGTCGTCAAGGATCCCAACAACCTGCCCGCCAATGCCGAACTGCTCATTCCCGATCTGACAGAACGGCTGCAAGGTAAATCTCCGGAGCAGATCACCCGCTTGATCAAGGAGATCCGACAGACGGTTGAATAACGGCGACAGATGGCTGCGTAGGCTTTTGATAAATAATAGTGTTCTGACATGAAATACAATGTAGCAATCATCGATTGTACCGGGCTCGAAGAGTGGCAGAGGGATGTGCTGTCACAAGCATTGGCAGATATAGGCTTCGACTCGTTTGAGCAAGACGGGGATACGCTGCGGGCGTATGTGCCAAGTGATCAGAATTCAGAAGTCAGATGCCAGAAGTCAGAAGTCAGAAGTCAGATTTCAGAGATCAGAAGTCAGATTTCAGATTTCAGAGAAATGGCAGAGGTGATAGCCGAAAACGGAGCACGGTTACTTTCGTTTGAGGCGTGCGCTGATGAGAACTGGAATGCGGTGTGGGAGTCGGAACATGAGGTCGAAGAGTTGCCCATGGGCGTGCGCATCGTGCCGCATTGCGCCTTCGGCGCCGGACACCACGAGACGACGGCGATGATGATAAATCGGTTGATCGGATTAGCGGATGAGCGGGTTAGCGGAACCCCTAATCCCCTAACCACTAACCCACTAACCGTTCTGGACATGGGCACGGGCACGGGAGTGTTAGGGATCATGGCGGCGAAACTCGAGGCAAAGAACGTTGTGGCAGTGGATATAGATGAGAATAGCGTCAAGAATGCCCGAGAGAACGCCGAGGCAAACGGCGTAACCATTGACGTGCGGCTTGGCTCGAATGTGCCGGAGGGAGCGTACAGCCTGATCATGGCGAACATCCACAGGAACATATTGCTCGCACAGATGGCAGACTACGCGCGTACCTTAATCCATGGCGGCGAGTTGTGGCTGTCAGGATTCTACGAGGCAGACTGCCCGACCCTAATCGCCGCAGCAGCAGCGCAAGGATTGCAACATACAGGCACGCGGGAGAATGGAGAGTGGAGGATGCTGACATTCAGTAAACGTTAAGATGGTCACTGCGTGACGTTAACGGGTTAAAATGGTTTTCTCTAACGAGAAAACGTTAAATTAGCAATCCCCGCCAAACACCCCACTGCGCGATGCTTGTGGGGACCCCGTTGGACTGACAAAATGGCAGTCTGACGGGGTTTGGTATGTAATTTGGAGTATTCATAGTGAAACATCGACTAAATTTAAAACAACCATACTATGAACACTTATCAAAACAACAACCAAAACGAGAACCTCAAGAAGTACGCTATCGACTTGTGCGAGCGGGCTTCGCAAGGCAAACTCGACCCCGTCATCGGACGTGATGACGAGATTCGGCGGGTACTACAGATACTTAGCCGCCGGACAAAGAACAACCCTATCCTCATCGGCGAACCCGGTGTGGGTAAGACCGCTATCGCCGAGGGCTTGGCGCACCGTATAGTGCGCGGCGATGTGCCCGAGAACTTGAAACGTAAGAAGATCTACTCCCTTGACATGGGCGCACTCATCGCCGGTGCGAAGTACCAAGGCGAGTTTGAGGAGCGACTGAAAGGCGTGATCAACGAAGTGACGCAAGCTGCCGGTGAGATCATCCTGTTCATCGACGAGATACACACGCTCGTTGGTGCAGGCAAGACCTCCGGTGCAATGGATGCCGCAAACATCCTCAAACCTGCCCTTGCACGTGGTGACCTGCGTGCTATAGGTGCTACGACGCTCAACGAGTACCAGAAGTACTTCGAAACAGACAAAGCCCTTGAGCGACGCTTCCAGATCGTGATGATCGACGAGCCGGACGAGAGTGCAACGATATCCATCCTGCGTGGACTGAAAGAGCGCTATGAAACGCACCACAAGGTACGTATCAAGGACGATGCCCTGATTGCCGCCGTGACGCTCTCTGCGCGTTACATTACCGACCGTTTTCTACCGGACAAAGCTATTGACCTTGTGGACGAAGCCGCTGCGAAACTGCGTCTGGAGGTGGACAGCAAACCCGAGGAACTGGATGCCATCGACCGTCAGATCAAGCAACTGGAGATAGAGCGCGAAGCCATCAAGCGCGAGAATGACGAAGCCAAGCTTGGCGAGATCAAATCCCAACTTGCCGATCTCAAAGCGAAGTCCGACGAACTCAACGCGCGTTGGAACAAGGAAAAAGGCTACATAGCTACCATCCAGAACGAGAAAGCCGCCATCGAGCAGATGAAACACGAAGCCGACGTTGCCGAACGCGAAGGCAACTATGGCAAAGTCGCCGAGATACGCTACGGCAAGATCCAACAAGCCGAGGCGAACATCAAAGCTGCACAAGATGCGTTGCATCAGATGGACAACGGTGACAGCCTGATTAAGGAAGAGGTCGACGAGGACGATATCGCCGAAGTTGTAGCCCGCTGGACGGGAATACCCGTGACGAAGATGATGCAGTCGGAGCGCGACAAGCTCTTGCACCTCGAGGAAGAGTTGCACAAGCGCGTGGTGGGTCAGGACGAAGCTATCGAAGCCGTCAGCGACGCTATACGCCGCAGCCGTGCAGGTCTGCAAGACCCCAAACGACCGATCGGCTCGTTTATCTTCCTCGGCACAACGGGCGTCGGCAAGACCGAGCTCGCCAAAGCCTTGGCAGACTACCTGTTCGACGACGAAAATATGATGACCCGTATCGACATGAGTGAGTACCAAGAGAAGTTCTCGGCAACCCGACTCATCGGTGCGCCTCCGGGATACGTGGGTTACGACGAGGGCGGTCAACTGACCGAAGCTATCCGCCGCAAACCGTACTCGGTTGTGCTCTTCGACGAGATAGAGAAAGCGCACCCCGACGTATTCAATGTACTATTGCAAGTACTCGATGACGGTCGTCTGACGGACAACAAAGGGCGCGTAGTGAACTTCAAGAACACGCTGATCATCCTCACCTCGAACCTCGGCTCCCAACTCATCCGCGAGAATGCCGAGAAAGGCATTGACACCGAGACGACGCGCAACCAAGTGCTCGAACTGCTACGTCAGACCATCCGCCCGGAGTTCCTCAACCGAATCGACGAGACGATCATGTTCCAGCCGCTCAACGAAAAGCAGATTCGCGACATCGTTGGTCTGCAGATTAGCAGCGTACACAAGATGCTTATGGACAGCGGCATAGACCTGCGCGTAACGGACGATGCCATCGACTACATCGCCAAGGAAGGTTACGACCCACAGTTCGGCGCACGACCTGTCAAACGTGCCCTGCAGCGGCTCGTACTCAACGAACTGAGCAAGTCGATCATCGCAGGAAAAGTCGATCGAAACCGTCCGGTGATCGTCGAATTGCGCGACGGCGAACTAAAGTTCAGGAACTAAAATGAGCTGAAGCTTCGCAACTAAAACATCGCGGCAACATCTATTCCAAAGGCGAGGCGAAGAGCTTCGCCTTTTTGTATGGCAGCCGGGGAATCAAGGACGAAGCCTTGGTTCTTGGGGTACATGAGCAGCACCCGGTCGGCTGTGCGGAGCGCCAGATCGAGTTCGTGGGTAGAGATGAGGATGGTCTTCTGCTGCTCGTGGGCTATATCGTGCAAGAGGTTCAGCGTCTTGATGCGCGAGGGTAGGTCAAGATGGGCGGTCGGTTCGTCCGGCGTTTGTTGGGCGAGGGCTTTGGCAATCAGGATACGTTGTTTCTCGCCGTCGGAGTGGTCGTTGTAAAACGAATCCGCAAGCTCCGCTACTCCAACCTGCTCCATCGCCTCATCGACGATACGGTGGTCGGCAGCGGTGAGCGTGCCGAGGAACGAGGTGTAGGGATACCGCCCCATAGCCACGACATCGCGCACCGTAGCGCTCTCCACGCTCAGTCGCTCGGTGAGGACAAGGGCAGTAAGCTGCGCGTTTGAGCTGCGCGTTTGAGCTGCGCGTTGAGAACTGCGCGTTGAGAGTTGATATGTGCCATTCAACGGCGGCTGAAGCCCTGCGAGGGTGCGGAGCAGCGTGGATTTGCCGCAGCCGTTCGCACCGAGCAGGGCAACGAGTTCGCCGTCACGCAACTCAAACGACAAATCGTGCTGAATCACACGCGTGCCATAGCCGATGGATAGATTCTCACATTTAATCATTTATAGTCGAAAGTCAAAAGTCGAAAGCCTAATTAGTCTTTACTCTTTCAGTGAAACGGTCTAATCATTCGTAGTAATATACACGTTGCACGCGCCTTGATACCGAGGTCAGCACTTCATACGGGATAGTGCCGAGGCGGTCGGAGAGTTCTTGCAGCGGCAGTCGTTCGCCGAAGACTTCGACGGAGTCGCCAACGTGCGCATCAGCGCCGGTAACATCCACCATCGCCTGATCCATGCAGACGTTACCAACCACAGGGCAGCGTTTGCCACGCACGATCACCTCGCCGCCGTAGTTCGAGAAGCGCCGGTCAAAGCCGTCGGCATAACCGATAGGTATAACAGCTATCTGCCGGTCTTCGGTGAGTGTGGTGTGACGACCGTAGCCGATCGTTTCGCCCGCCTTGACAGTCTTGACGGAAAGGATGGTCGTCAGCAGCGAGCAGACATTACGCAGCTGCGCACCGTTGAACGAAATACCATACAGCCCGATACCCAGACGGCACATATCAAACTGATACGGAGTGAACCGCTCGATGCCGGCGGAGTTGCATATATGGCGGATAATAGACCGTTCGCTACGCTCACTCAAAGACAAAAGACCGCTATCGCTCAAAGACAAAAGACCTTGTTCGAGGGTGTCGGCGCACTGCTTGAAATAATGAATCTGCTCCATCGTGAACGCATCAAACTGCTCCTCATCGCTGCCGGCGAGGTGCGAGAATACGGAACGTACACGCACAACGTGTTGCACTTGCAGACGCTCAATCAGTCGTGGCAATTCCTCCAGATAGAAGCCCAAACGGTGCATGCCGGAGTCGATCTTGATATGTATGGGGTAGTCTTCCAGCCCTTTCTCTGCCGCAGCGGTAATGACCTGCTCCAACGAGGCAAACGAATAGACGTTCGGTTCGAGGTTGTTCTCAAGGATAAGGTTCATGGCAGCCACCTCAGGGTCCATAATGATGATCGGCAGCGTGATGCCTGCGCGCCTTAACTCAACACCTTCATCGGCAACAGCAACAGCCAAGTAGTCCGCAACATTTGCGGCTTGCAAGGCTTTGCTTACCTCCAGACTGCCTGCGCCGTAGGCGAAAGCTTTGACCATACAGGTCAGTTTGGTGGTAGGCTTGAGCAGCGAGCGGAAGTACCGCACGTTATCCACCAGAGCCGTGAGGTTGACGCGCATCACCGTCTCGTGCGTCTGCTGTAGGATGCGATGGGAAATAACGTCTTCGTCATAACCGAGTGCCCGCATCACAGCCGCACAGGTACGCACATTCTGATGCGTCGGGTCTTCGATCACGCGGTCGCAATGCGCAAAGAGTTTCATCTTCTCCTCTCGTTTGGCTTCGAGGTTCGCGAAGTTCTCGCCATGCTCCTCGCCGATGTACGTGATAACGCCCAGCGTAGGACGGATGATCGGCTCAAGTCGCTCCATCTCGCCCGGCATAGATATACCTGCCTCAAAGATAGCCAACTGGGTATCGGCATTCATCTGCCAAACGGAGAGCGGCACGCCTATCTGCGAGTTGTACGACTTCGGCGAGCGGACAATGCGGTAGTCATCCTTGAGCAGTTCATAAAGCCACTCCTTGACCACCGTCTTGCCGTTCGAACCGGTGATGCCGATAACGGGGATATGGTACAGCGACCGCTTGTAGGCAGCAAGTTGCTGCAAGGCTGCCAATGTATCTTCAACGATGAGATAGATAGTTTCGCTGTTTGAGCTACGCGTTTGAGTTGCGCTGTTTGAGCTGCGCGTTGATTGACTGTTGATTACAAACAGCCTTACGCCACGGGCATAGAGGTCGGGAATATAGCGTGCGCCGTCGTTCTTGGGTGTGCGCAAGGCAAAGAACAGGGTTGTGGCAGGATAGGGAGCCAACGACGAGCCTAACTGACGGCTGTCAGTTAGCAGGTATTCCACCTCTTGGTCGGCAGTTGTGCCTATAACCTCCAGAGGCTGGATAGCGGTGATGATTTCTTGTATTTTCATTATTTTAGTCAAACATTTTTAATGTTTAAATCTTTCTTACTACGATATTTATAGAAAATAAACCTACATAAACACTACTGATGTCTGTTGTCCGTGCCGGACTTATGTCTTCGTCTGCTACGTCACCCTTTCAAATAAATTTGACGTGTGCCGTACCAGCCAAATCCATAACTCTCCGAGTAACAGACATCACCAGCAATAAACATAAATAAAATTACAATGTGTCTATTCATCAATGAATTTGGTCAACGTGGTTTATTTGGGTTTATCGCTTTTGAGTGTTTTGCTCGTAGAGGGGTGATAATTGATGATAAAAACTATCTGATAGCTCGCTTTCGAGGAGTTTTTAGCAGCAATTAGCACAAGTCGCGCAGCGACAAAACACTCAAAAGGATTTATTTATGTTTATTTTCTAAATACCTCAATGTTCGTTTTTTCCCAACAAGTAGGACACTTACATACTGATCGCTTGCTCGCGGGAGATGTCGGCGGGATCGATGGTTGAGGGGATATACATCATCTCGGCAGCGGCTTTCTCTTGCGGAAATGTAAAGTACGTGCACGTACATTCGCAGAGCACCTCGCCCGGTGTGAACAGCCCGTCGACATCCTTCGTTCCCGGCGCACGTATCTCGCCATGCACGTAGGCAACATTGCGGCGCATCTCTTGCAGCGTGGCACGCAGTTCGATATACGGATAGAGGGTGCTGACGGGTTTGTGATAGCGGGTTTCCATCTTCGCTGTCACACCGGCAGTCTGGAGTTTGTGGAACACCACCCAACCGCACACCTCATCCAACAGCACAGCCTGAATACCTCCGTGCAGCGTATTGAGCCACGACTGATGGTTCGGTGTCGGATGCCAAAAACTGACGATAGCATCACCGTCCTCATAGAAACGCATCCGCGTGCCGATGGGGTTGTTCGGGCTGCAACCGAAGCAGTTGTATCCCGGCGTCTCAATCCAAGGGTTCTTTAATAAGTTCATTTATCAACATTTACTATGTTCAGATCTTTCTTACAATGAGAATTTTTAAGAAAATAAACCTATATAAACACTGCTGATGTCTGTTGTCCGTGCCGGACTTATGTCTATGTCGTATAAGCCTCTCGTTCAAGCAAGCTTGACGAGTGCCTTATCCGCCAAAGCCATAACTCTCCGAGTAACAGACATCATCAGAAATAAACATAAATAAATTTCATTGAATCCACTACAATGAATCTTGTTTGTTCACTAATTAAGCTAATTAAACTAATTCAATGTATTTGTCCAATGGGTTTATTTAGGTTTATCGCTGCTTGTGGGGTTGCACCTCGCAGAGGTGAAGATTAGGTTGATAAGGGGATCATCAAGTTCGCTTGAATGAGCGCCTTAGCAAGCTAAGATTCACGTGCTTAGCACGGCAAACCCATAAGCAGGGTTTATTTATGTTTATTTTCTAAATTTCTCAACGTACGCTTTCTCCAGTGGGGAGCCTTGCTGCACTCTAATTGTGCAAAAGGGTTTTGACAAACTGCTCGGCATTGAAGGGCTGGAGGTCGGTCATCTGTTCGCCTAGGCCGATGTAACGCACAGGAATCTTGAACTGGTCGGATATACCGAGCACCACTCCACCCTTGGCTGTGCCGTCAAGTTTGGTGATAGCAAGCGAGCTTACCTGTGTAGCAGCCGTGAACTGACGAGCCTGCTCAAACGCATTCTGACCTGTTGAGCCATCGAGTACGAGCATCACGTCGTGCGGTGCGCCGGGAACAACCTTCTGCATCACGTTCTTGATCTTTGTGAGCTCGTGCATCAAGTTGATCTTGTTGTGCAGTCGTCCGGCAGTGTCGATAAGCACGACATCCGCACCGTTCGCCTTGGCGGATTGCAGGGTATCGAACGCCACGGAGGCAGGGTCGGATCCTTGCTGCTGCTTGATAACCGGCACGCCGACGCGCTCGCCCCATATACATAGCTGCTCGACAGCCGCAGCACGGAACGTATCAGCCGCTCCGAGATAGACCTTCTTACCGGCTTGCTTGTACATGTGAGCCAGTTTGCCGATGGTGGTTGTCTTGCCGACTCCATTCACACCCACAACCATAATCACGTACGGGTCACCGTCACTGACCTTGGCTTCCTCAGCCGAGTGGTCGTTCTCGGCGAGCAGGGCGCATGTCTCTTCAACGAGCATGCGTTGCAGTTCGCTTGTACCGACGTACTTGTCGCGCTTCACGCGATCCTGTATGCGCTGGATGATACGCAGGGTGGTCTCTACGCCCACATCGGAGGTGATAAGTGCTTCCTCAAGGTCGTCGAGCACGTCATCATCGATGGTCGAACGACCGGCTATGACGTGACTGATCTTGCTCAGCACAGACGAGTTGGATTTCTCCAAGCCTTTGTCTAATGTTTCTTGTTTGGTTTTGTTACCGAATAATCCGAAAAAAGCCATATTATTTACTATTTATTCATTTACCATTTTATTATTTAATATACCATTGATTATTAAGAAAATAAACCTATATAAACACTGCTGATGTCTGTTGTCCGTGCCGGACTTATGCCTTTGTCTGCTACATCACCCTTTCAAATAAATTTGACGTGTGCCGTAGCAGCCAAAGCCATAACTCTCTGAGTAACAGACATCATCAGAAATAAACATAAATAAATTTCATTGAATCCATTACGATGAATCTTTCATGCTTGAGTACGGAAATAATCGTTCGAGCAGAGCGAGATAAGAACTCACGGAATTGACGGAAGAAAGAATCTACGATTTCCGATAGTTCAGCATATTCCGTACTCAAATAGTTGATCTTCGTATTTATTTGGGTTTATCGCTGCTTGTGGGGTTGCACCTCGCAGAGGTGAAGATTAGATTGATAATGTAGTCATCAAATTCATTTGAATGAGTACCTTAGCAAGCTAAGATTCACGTGCGTAGCACGGCAACCCCACAAGCAGGGTTTATTTATGTTTATTTTCTAAATACCTCAATGTTCGCTTTCCCAACACATGGGAAACTGTAGTAATTTAGTACACCACAATCTTCACCGTTTGCACATCGCTGTCAGATTCGATGCGGAGCAGATAGATGCCCTGCACGCCCGGCATATCGATGAGCATGGCGGCATCGGTCTGACTGTACTCAGCCACACGTTTGCCTGTAGCACTCATCAGGATGAGGTGCAGGTTCTCGTCCAGCGACTGCCGTACGGTGACAGCACCGTTCGTTGCTACGCGGTTAGGCAGCACCGTGATGTGGTTCGCCGACTGCGTCTTGGGGTTATCTGCCGAGCGAGGCAGGTCACCGAAGTCGCTCACGCAAGTGTAGATCGCTCCCTCAGCAGTCTGGAGCACACAGTAGTACGACTTACCGCTCATGCCTTCCGGCAGATAGAGCACTTGGTCAGTCTTGCCCTCAAGCAGTTTGTCGTTCTCGTACCACTGGTAGCCGGTGAACAAGCCGTCAGCATTATCCACGAGCAGCACATCCGTCCACTTCGAGAACACTACTCCGTCGATTGCAAACTCGACAGACTGCGTAGCTGATGTTTCGCAGCCGAGCGTATCGCGCGCCTCAACGGTAGCGGTATATTTGCCGGCAGCGAGTTGCGACGGCAGGTCGTACGACAGCGTGTCGTGCGCAGCATTGATGAGCATATCGGCAGCGGTGATAACTTTCTCGCCCTTACTGTTCGTCAGCGTGAGCGCAGCCTCATCGATGTCGCCTTGTGTGATCACGAGCGGCAGAATCAGCTCGGTCTCGTTGTTACACAGACGGTCAATAGCCGTCAGACTGATCAACGGCTTGGGCTTGGTGTACGTATTGATATCCAGAGCCTCACTGATCACCTCGCAGCCCGTAGCTGGATAGCGAACAACCACGAAGTGTTGCTCTGCCTTCGCCGGACGAGCGATGTCGAACTGTGCAGCGGTAGCAGTAGTGTTGATCGTCTCAACCGTGCGTACCGCGCCATTGGCTATACTGTCGAGTACGTAGCCCGTACCGGATTGATTCGTCGGCGTGAAGGCAACACGGACGGTATAACCCTTGTCGCCGCAGGTGAAGACCGTATCCACAGCCGTGTTATCCAGCGTCAGATCGGGCACGTCAGGCGAATCAAACGGAGCAGAGAGAACGAAGCATGTAGCGGCATTCTCGAAGTACGCCGTAAGTTGCATAGCTGTGCCTGCAACCGTGTAATGCTCTATGCGGAATTCCGCCGAGGTAGCCGTCTTGATGGTGACGTCGGCTTGTACGCCATCCTCCGTCTTTACAATCAGCTCACCCAGACCGACCGCATTGTTGAACTTGATAGTTCCCCAAACGGCATAATCCACTACGCCGCACGGCGTTGTGCTGACGTTCACGGCAAAGCCGCCGGCTATCGTGTTGAGTTTCGGCTGCTTGATGCTTGCGGAAGTATAGGCGCATGTCTCATCGTCAACATAGATGCTCAACGCTGTTACGCCATCGTGGTCGCTGAGCGACGGGAGCGTAATGACCGTCTGACCATCGTTGTCGGTGATGGCTGCTGATGTGTACGTCTGTATCGAGCCGTTATCGGTGCAAGCTACGGTGATTGTCTTGCCAAAGGCATGTACGTAATCCACCGTGACGGTAGCCGGGTACGTCTCGCCACAGCTGATATACTCCGGCACGCCGGAAACTTCAACAGCGGTGATGACAGGCTGTTGCAGTGCATTGAACGGAACATCTATCGCGCACGCATCCGTCCAGCCGTTCGGCTTGATATATACGTGGTGTCCGCGTCCGTCGGCAGGTACGTTGATGCCGAGGTCGGCGAGGTCGAACACCTGCTCATCAACCATCTCGGTCTGCACGGTGATAGCACGATGTGCTTCCTCGTCAAGCCAGATCTCCGGCGTCTGGTCGAGGTAGGTGTAACGTATCTCGCCTTGCAGACGATACGTTCGATCGCCACATGTTGTTGTACCTTGATCGGCAGCCAACGTCAAGCTGATAGCCGGTTTCGGCGTCTCAGTGTATGCAATACTGTACAGCGCACCACTACAATCGGCATCATTACCATCGAAGCTTACCTCAACCACGTCATCGCTCGTATCATCCAACGTACGCAGCACATCGGTGAACGAGTGTGCGTAGTGGATACCGTCCTCAGATGTAATGACAACAGGTGTACCACGGAAAGCAAGCGTGGCAGATTTGCCAAGACTGTTCTCTACCGTGAACGATACGTTGAGCGTATACGTGTCATCAACGCAGTTTACGTCAGATATTTCCGCCTTCGCGCTGGTTACCTTCGGCGAGTACGGAGCTTGCGGCATCGTGAAGTCCTTGCTGCAACCCGTTGCGCCATCAAACCAAACCCACAGATCACGTACCGACAGGTTAGCCGGCAGATTGTTGATCACAATCGTAGCGGTCTGCTCGGTATCGTCATCCAAGCTGAGCGGTGTCGCCGGATCAATGGTGTACGCATACTCCTTGCCATCGAGGTGCAGACGCAGGTTGCCTTGCTGCTTGATGTATTTCAGATCGAACGTGAGCGAGGTCACTGATTCATTGCATTGAGGCGTAGCGTACGTCGCATGCTCAACCTTAATGGTCGGGATAACCGGCTGATGTTGTACTTCGGTTGAGTATGCCGGATTACCCGGAATACCTGCGAAGTACGCCTTGAGTTGTTTACCCTCGGCAGGGATAGCAGCAGTTACGTTCTTAATCTCGAACGGCAGCGGTGTGTTCGGCGTGCACTGTGCCTCGGGTATCGAGGTACTGAACGTTGTACCATCCAGTATCACAATCAGGTCACCTACAGCCGAGCCGACGAACTGCACTGTACCCTTCAAGTTATAACGCAACGTGTTACAGGTGCTGGTGTTAATCAGTTCGCTCGTGATAAACTCAATCGACGAGTTCGACGGAGCACGGTAGATTGCAGTGTGCGAACCTCCCTCATGGCAATCGTCGAATGCCGCGCCCTCAAAGTATGCGTTCACCTTACGATCGCCTGCTACGGCTACGTCGTTGAAGTCTATACCGGTGAATATGCAGGTATCCTTATCCGCAGTGAGTACGTTGGACGTATCGCGGTGGGCAACATCGCCTTTGTCGAAGTATTCGAGGATGATCTTCTGCCCCTTGGCGCGCTCGTAAGCCACTTTAATGGTCGGCTGATACGGGTCATTCTCATCGGGCACGAGATCCGGTACACCGGTGATGATGATAGTGTCAATCAGCGGCGTGTTCGGGAAGTCGAACAGAGTGCTCTCTCCACCACAAGCATGATCTTCCGCGAACAGGAAGTGCAGCACATGATCTTTCGAACCATCAGCAATGAGGTCTGTACCACTAAGTTGACCAATGAAAGGCAATGCTGCTGTCTGATCATAATTAGCCGGATCAATGGTGAAGGTCTTCATGGCTTTCTTATCATCATCCACCCAAACCGTCACATCGCCATGCTGGTAGGTGTACAACAACTCGAAGTTCAGCACAAAGGTTGCCGAGTCGCAGTGCGGCTGCACAGGATCAACCGATACTACCGAAGCAACAGGTTTGGGCTTCTCGGTGAACGGAATCAGCATCGGTGTTGCGCTGCAATCGGCATCGCTCGCAGCGAAGGACACCTCTACAAAGTCATCAGATGTATCATCGAATGTACGTGTTACATCGGTGAAGGTATAGGTGTACGTCACACCATCTGTTGTGTTGGCGGTTACAGCAGCCCCTGTACCACGCAGACTGAGCGTAGCGTCCTTGTTCTGACTATTCTCCACGGTGAATGATACCGTGAGTGTATAGGTTTCATCATCGCAAACCACATCCGTTATCTCATAATCCGTAGTCAGCACCTTCGGCGAGAACGGGGTTTGAGGCATCAAGAACGGCTTATCGCAACTGTGATCGTCATCGAACTGAACACGCAGCGTGCGTACCGACAAGTCGGCAGGCAGATCGGTAATGGTGATAGTAGCAGTCTGCTCTACATCGCTGAACGTCAGCGGTGAGCCGGTCAGTATTTCGAAGTCATGCTCAACCTCATCGAGATACAAGTGCAGAGTGCCTTGCTGACGGATGTAATTGAGTTCGAAGGTCAGCGAAGTCGTTGTTACGCCGCATTCCGGCTTAGTATACTCCGCATTGACCACATTGATGGTCGGGATAGCCGGAGTATAAACCTTATCATCCGAAATAGTAGTGTTATCCGGCAAATCATAGAAGTATGCTGTCAATTGTGTTCCACCATCAGGAATAGCCTTATTGATGTCCTTTATTTCAAACGGCAACTCCGTATCGGGAACGCATAGCGCATGATCTATCTTTCCGCTGAATGTTGTGCCGCCAATTTTCAGTTCAACAATCAGGTCACCCAGAGATTTCCCGACAAATGATACTTTTCCTGTCAGGTCATACAATAGTTCGTCGCACGTACTATTGTTCGTCGGCTCATCGATTGACACAAACTTAATCGCGCAGTTCGTCGGTGCATCGTATTCACAGTCATGCGTACCGCCTTCATGGCAATTGTCGAATGTAGAGCCTTTGAAATAAGCATGTACAACACGGTCAACCAAGGTTACGTCATCGAAACTCCAACCGACAACAGTGCTCTTACCAAAGACGTACGAGCCTTCCTCATCCGTATCAATTACAGAAGACTCAGCATACTTCGGGTTATCATCTTTGTCGAAGTATTCGAGCACGATTGTCTGATCTTTAGCATTCTCGTAAGTGACAATTACGGTCGGATAGTATTCGCCCGTCAGTCCTTCGATGTACTCTACATCTTTGACTAATGTCACGCTCTTGATAACCGGAGTCTTGGGGAAGTCACCAAGATCCTTTGAACCCTTGCACGAGTGCGTGCCGCTGAACTCAAAGTACAGTTTCTGATTGTCACGCCCGTCAGCAGGCAGACCAACAATTGTGCCGGTTAATTGAGTTCCCGCAGCAAGTACTTTATATTCATTATCTGAACTGCTATACATATTCTTGTGATCGTTGTCCACCCAAACAGTCAATGTACCCTCTTCCTGATAAGTATAGTCGAGTGTGAAGTCAAGATCAAATGTTGTTGAGTCACAATGCAGCGTTGTAGGCACAGTAGCGTTGATGCTTGCTTCCGGCATCGAGGTCTCGATGTACTCGATACGTGTAGGTGTCGTGCAATCCGTATTATCGTCAAAGTAAACCTCTACGAAGTCATCCATCGGGTCATCGAAACTACGTGTGACAGTGAAACTCGTATGATAAGTTTTACCATCCGTTGTATTAACCGGCATCGGCGTTCCACCACGGAAGACGAGCTTAGCATCTTTGTTCAAACCGTTCTCCACGGTGAACGTGACATCAAGAGTGTACGTATCATCGTCACATGCAATATCCTCCATCTTTGCCTCTGTAGTCAGAATCTTCGGAGAGAATGGTGCTTGAGGTACTATTGGATACGTAAACGTCTTGTTGAAACTCTCACCGCAACTTCGTTCACCATCAAACCATACTTGCAGTGAACGTTTGGATTCGTCTGCCAATAGATCTGAGATCATGAGTGTGACAGTCTGCGGATCATCGCTCAATGAGGGATCGTTACCCGACTTGATGGTATATGTTTTCTCATCTCCGTCCACGCTGACATGCAAGCCACCGTTTTGCTTGGTGTAAATCACATCAAAGGTTAGGTTAGTGGTTGTCTCGTTACATGCCGGTGCGGAATAGTTCGCGTTAGCAATTTCAACCGTCGGGACTACCGGCGAATTAAATTCCTGTGAGTGAGATGTACACGTCTCTCCGTCAAAGCGCGCACTAATTGCGTAACTACTTACCGGTTGAGTCAATCCACTCAGCGTAAACGGTGTACCGGCAGAGTTACAATTCGCCATCAGGATAATGGTATCTTTTGTATGTATATCATCAAATGATATAATCATATCTCCTGATGCCGAACCACCGTACGTGATAGTACCCGATAGTGAGTACAACAGGTTATCACATGTCGTCAAGTCATGAATCTCTGCAACAAAGTCATTTATAGCCGAACTGGACGGTGTAGTGAACACCTTCTTGTGAGTCTCCGTTTCTTGACATGCTGCGAAATCAGCACCTTCGAAATAGACATAGATGGTCTCGTGTGACACACCGTCTTTCTTGTCAAAAGTGACAGGTATTTCAACATATCCACCAGCAGGTACTACAAATGCATCAGTTATCTTTACACTACTTCCATATGTGTACTTCACAATCACTTTTTCGCCGACTGCATTTTCTGTTGATACTTTGACTATAGCATCATAAGTAGCATCCGTGCATAGAATTCGGTCAGGACGTTCTACATCTATATTCGTAATCAGCGGTGTACGTGGAGCCGTAAATGTTCCTTCTTGCGAGCCGTCACAAGCATTGTTGCCCGCAAATTTGAAATACAGCACATGACTTGGCGAGCCGTCGGCTACAAGGTCATCACCACTGAGCTTTCCGGTTAGAGTCTTCGAATCGGTCTGACCTGTTTCGATGTCGAACGTTTTCTCTGCTTTGTGATCATCCACCCATACAGTCACCTTATCAGGTTGGTAGGTATAACTGATTTCGAAGTCCAGTTCGTACGTTGTTACATCGCAATCAGATTGCTTCGGTGTTACCAAGACAACTGTTGCTTCCGGTTTGGCGGGTTCGTTGAAATCATCCGAAGTTGCTGTACACGAAGTATGACCAACAAACGTGGCTGTAAGTTTATTACCTGTACCGGTCAAATCGTTGCCTGATACATCTAATGAATACTGCGTACCGGTTGTAGATGCTGCGAGAGGTGCAGTCTCATTGCCGAATCCGTCAGAGATAATGATCTTGGCATCGGTAGCAAAGTTCGTCTTGATTGTTCCGGTTACGGTATAATTGACATCATCGCAATCCTTCGGTTGCTCGCTTGCCGTAAATCCGGTAATGGCAATCGTGGTCGGCTCGGCGTATGTGTAATTGCTGATCGAGCACGTAGCCTCCAGGCCGTCGAAGTACAGCGTCAACTCATGGGCACTATTCCCTTGCTCCTTCAAATCGTTAAGTGTAATGGTTGCTGTTCCGGAGATTGCATCCAGTGTTGCTTCACCGGATATTGTTCTGCCCTTGTCCGTACACGATGCGTGAAGTTTCTTGTCAACGACACCACGACTATAGTCAATCTCCAATGTAACAGAATATGGCTCATCGCAATGTACATAATCTTTGGAGCATGTTGGGCGAACTGCGCTTATCTGCGGACGCCATACGGAAGTAAACTCCTCATCTATCGTACCACAATCCGCAGCCCAGCCATCAGCCTTGACGTACAAATGATGTTTCTGTCCGTCAGCCGGTACAAGAATATTCAGGTCAGCCAGATCAACATGCTTCGTTGCGGTCTCCAATAGATCAACTTGGCTTTCCGTTAGAGCAATCGGGGTATTGTCATCCAACCAGAATTCGGGCAGTTCGTTGAGGTAGGTGTAGTCAATCGTTCCCTGCAAGATATATGTCTCATCATCACACCCGACAGCGCCTTGATCTGCCGCTATGGTTATTCCAAGAGCCGGCGCAGGCATTTCGATATAGGTCTTCTCTGCCGGAGTCTTGCAATGTGTGGCAGAAGCAAATGATATTTGTACTGTCTGATTGTTCGGCGTTGTCGTTTCACGCGACAGAGCGGGCGTTGTGTACGTATTCACGCCGTCGTGGGTGGTCAACTTGTAGTCTTTACCCTTGACATGAATAGTAGCCTCAGCACCTTGGCTGTTCTCTACCTTGAAATCAATTTGGAGCTTGTAGGTATTCACTCCACACTTCACTTCCTTCATCTCGGCAGTTATATCGGATACTTTCGGCGAGAACGGAGCCGTGCCTACAGCAAAGGACTTGTTATGACAACTCTTGTCCCCGTCAAAGTTGACATATAGCGTATGTGCCTTACCGTCTGCAGGGATATCGGAAACGCTTATACCCGTCTTGGTCTGCTCGACTTTGGGAGTCGTATTACTGTACGTTACTTCATGCTTGTCAATATCCTCATCCACCCATACGGTCAGTGTTCCCGACTGCATCGTATAGTTAAGATCAAATGTCAGCGTCGTTGTTGTCGGGCTATTGGCGCAATCCGGATCACCGTATTTTGCATTGTCAATGCTTATCACGGGTTTGACTGGGGTATCAAATTTAGTAGCCACCTGACTGCATAACTCGTCGTTGTGGTCGGTGAAATATGCTTTGATGAGCAAATCGTTACCCGTAGTATTGAAGTTGGTAGGGATAGTAAATTCTTTCAGTCCGACTACTGAAGTGATAGGGGTATTATGGTCATCATCGTACCAGATAGTGACACTCTCGCCTGCAACATTGGACTTAATCGAGCCTGTCAAAGTATATACATCACTCTCACACTCTTTACCTACAGCCGTCACCGTGAAGGCTGAAAGCACTTTCTTTATCGGCTCATTATACGTGTAGGACTTAATAGGGCACGATACTTTTCTGCCCTCGAAGTACAAGGTAAGTGCATGGTTAGCATCACCCGTCTCCGTCAGACCGGAAAGGGTGATGACCGCTGTACCTGAACCGTCAACCAAGGATGCACTGCCGGATTTTGGCGTACCGTTATCCGAACATTCCGCATAAATCTTCTTACCATTGACGCCACGAGTGTACGGAATAGTCAGTTTAAGATCATACGTCTCATCGCAATGCACCATATCAGGTCGGTCAATTGTTACCGTACCGGCTTGCGGTCGCCAAATGGTCTTGAACGGCTCAGAAATAGTACCGCACATCTCTGCCCTGCCCTCTGCACTGACTTTCAGCGTCTGTGCCGAACTATCCGCAGGTACAGAAATATTGAGCACAGAGATGTCGAAATGCTGTAGAGCTGTGCTGTTGAGCGTAATCAAATCTTTATAGTCGTCACTACCCAAGTCATACACTGTACCCGAACCAAGTTGTACCTTAGGATACTGATCAAGATATACATAGTCAATCGTACCCTTGAGGATATAATCGGCTACATCGCAAGCCACATCGCCTTGGTTTTCAGCAATAGTTATGCCAAGGGTCGGCACAGGCGTCTCAACGTAAGAGGCTTTCACCGGCGTGGTGCAATACGTGGCATCGGCGTAGAAGATCTGTACTTCTTGGTCATTGGGCGTAACTGTTTCGCGCGTTATGTTCGCAAACGAGAATGTATTCGAGCCGTCAGCGGTTGTCCGCACATAATCGTTACCCTTGAAACGGATGGTTACATCCCTGCCCAGACTATTGGTTGCCGTAAAGGTAACATTCAACGTATATTTGTCCGAACCGCAAGAGATAGCGGACATCGTAGCAGTCTGCCCTGTGATGCGCGGTGAGAACGGAGCGGCAGGCAGAATATACTCCTTGTCACAACTGTTAGCACCGGTAAACTGTACGCGCAGCGTGCGCTTGGTACTGTCAGCCGTGAGAGAGGCAATCTTTATCTTCAGCGTTTTCTCAGCATCGTTGTCTGTCACTATCGGGCTTCCTTCCAGAATGGTGTATGCCGTTTCTGTGCCATTGATATACAATTTCAGATCACCCTTCTGCTTCGTATAGTTGAGTTCGAATATAAGATCAGTAGTTGTTACATTACACTCAGGAGCGGAATATGCAACATGCAAGGTATCAATTACCGGCATCACAGGAGCGGTAAAATCATCGGAGAACACCTTGGAGCATGTCTCATGACCGGCATAGTATGCCGTCAGTTTGTTACCCGAACCGATAGCATCAACACCAGAGATAGTAAACGACGTACCTGTAGTGCTTGCCGTCACAGGGGTATAATGGCTATCATCATACTTAACTATTATGCTCTCGCCTGCATGATTAGCGACCACCGTACCGCTGACCGTGTATGCCGTACCGCCACAAGCCTTGGCATCCGGCGTGACAATGAAGTCCGGCGTGATTGCCAGGGTTGTCGGTTCGATGAACGACGAAGCCTCTGCACAACTATCCACCTGATCAAAATAGACGCTCACGGCGTGTGAAGTGGCAGTTGCGTCATGCAGACCGGTGAGAACGATGCGTATAGTGCCGTCGCCGGACGCTGTGGCAGCGGACTCAACAGGCGTTTGCGGCACGTCTTCGTCTTCGTACGCAACGAGAATCTTTTGACCGTTACCGCGTTTGTAGGTGACAATCACGGTGTCGGTATAGGTTTCTTTACAATAGACAAAGTCCTTATTTTTCTTGTGCTCAATCGATCTTATCTCCGGACGCCAAATCGCCGTAAAGTCTTTCGTGAACGGGCAGGAACTCGTCCATCCGTCTGCTTTAACATGCAACACATGCGGCTGTCCGTCCGTAGGCACAATGATACCGCTGACTGCAATTGTCAGCGTATCTGCACTCTTCAACGTAGCATCATCCAAGGTAACGGCTGCACTCTCGTTGTCATCAAGCCATACTTTCGGCTTGTTGTTAAGATTCGTGTAGCGGATAGTGGCAACGAGCGCATATTCGGCTGTCTCACAACGAATGTTTCCTTGATCTGTAGGAATCGTTATATCTACCACTTCCGGCTTGGGTAACTCGGTGAACGACTGTTTGCGACGCGAAGTACAGATGTCAGCACTCGGGAAATAAATCTCAAAGTAGTCATCCGTAGTGTTCGACAGCGTACGCGGTACGTTCGGTATATTTACCACATTCACACCGTCGTGCGATGTAACCGTAACGGTCTGTCCTTTGCACGTGATTGTTACTTTCTTGTTCTGGCTGTTGCCCACGGTGAAGGTTACCGTTTGTGTGTAAGTATTCGCATTACACGGCGCGTATGTCATCTCAGAACTGATATCCTTTACCAGCGGAGAATACGGAGCCTCTGGTGTATTCGTTGTGCGCTCTTCATCACACAACATACCGTCCGAGCCTTCAAACTGAACGTGCAGCACGTGTTTGAGGCTGTCTGCGCGTACTCCCTCAAAGGTCAAATCCAAAGGAGTAGGCTCTGATGCTTTCGTTACAGTCACTGACTTCTTGTCAAGATTGTCCACCCAATACCTTAACGTACCGGCTTGCTTGGTGTGCGTTATAGTAAACGACAAATCGCATAGGGTATCGTTGCAAACAGGGGCAGAGAAGCTCAAACCACTGATCGTATAATCAGGCACGGTCGGCGAACTATACTTCTTGGAGTGCGACTTGCAATCACTCTGGTTGGAGAAGTATGCCACTATCGTTTTGTCAGTTGCCTCGGCAGTCAAGCCCTCAAACTTGTAGGATACAGGTGACGAATATGTACCTTCATCTTTGACAATCGGGGTCTGTCCTTCGCACTCAATGACAAGGTCACCGTCTGCATCCGTAAAGCTGACCGAACCACTGACATCGTACAACAAGGTCTTGCAGGTACTACGATCGGTTACCGTCGCCTCAAAGTTACCTTCCACGGACGAACTCGACGGAGTGTCGAAAATATACCTGTGCGTCAAACTATGCTGGCAATCAGCAAAATCACTGCCTTTGAAATAGACATATACCGTATCACTCGTATAGCCGTCTTTCTTGTCCATCGTTATGCTGAAGGTGTATGACGACTTGCCTGAAAGCGATTGCTCGTCATATTTCACAGTACCGGTCTTGTCCTTATATTCTAACACAAGCACCTCGTCTGCCGTCCACTTGAAGTCCACAGCGAACTTGGCAGTGTAATCATTATCCACACACTCAATCTTAGGAGGTATAGTAGGAGTTACTCCGGTAATCATCGGCGTACGCGGGAAGGCTATAGATGCCTGCGAATCACTACAGAAGCCCGATTCATCAAACTTGTAGTACAGCGTATGACTCCCGCCATCGGCAGGCAGATTCTTGAATGTAATATCCAAGGTTTGCTCTGTAGTGTTCAGTCTGCCATATTCGGAAGTTGTGAAAGACTTCTCTGCCTTGTGGTCAGCATCTACCCAGACAGTCAATGGTCCGTCTTGGTAGGTGTAATGGAGAGTAAACGACATCTGTACCGTATCCTCGTCACAATTCAGATCAGCCTGTACCGGAGTAACGGAGATATCCGTCAACGATGCCTTTGGCAATGTCGGCACATCAAATGTTTCGGTTTTCTTGCAGTCTGGTTTGCACTCGAACCATGCTTCCACTTTCAGTGTTCCGCCTGTAGCCGGACGAGCAGCAAACGTAAACGTAGTCGCATCACCAGCGTTCTTGCGCTGCGGAGTCTCTCCATCCAGAGAAACAGCGATAACGGCATCGCGATGGTTGGTACTATTCACCGTTATTACAGGAACATACGTGCTGCTCTCGCCACAAGTCTTGGCATCGTTGCCGGAAATGGTCACCGAACTGATTACCGGCGCAAACGGTGCACGCGGAAGGTTGTAGTCAAAAACGCATCCATCCGTGCCGGTGAACTTGATATGCAGTTTATGTGTATCAAGGCTGTCAGCAGGTACGTGCGAAATCGTCTGGCTGGCAAGTGTCTGCAACGTACTTTCAGGCGTAAATCCGGCAGGCGAACTCAGCGTTATCATGTGTCCGGCAGCTCTATCATCATCCACCCACATCTCCAGGTTGCCGGCTGGCTGATTTGTATATTTGAGATCAAAGGTAATAGATGTCTCCGTACTGGAACACGAGGTAGAGCCATACTCCTTGAACACAACCTCTGCAGCCGGTAATACGGGTGCTACGAATGCCTTACCCGCATAATCACCGGGAACACGGTGACACGAATGCTCACCCGTACACTCAGCATAGATCTTATGCGTGCCGGTAAGCGACAAGCCGGCAAACTTAAAGTATGTCACCAGTTTATCTTTGCTGTTCACGGTGTACTTGTCACCAGTGGTAACGCCAACGCAACGATTGCCGTCTGTGATAGTAATCTTCTGACCTGTTTTGGCCTTGGCATACGTCGCGGAATCCAGCCACATACGTATGTCACCGCGCTGGTAGATGAACGTATCGGGCACAATGAGCGTAAATGTAGGCTCATTGCATGCTATATCTTCTGCCCACGGTTCACCGATGGTCATTCTCGGTGTGGTCGGATCAGCATATGTTGGCAGAGGTGTATAATAACATATCGCACCACGTTCTTTCATGTACGCTTTGATGGTCGGATGGTCACCACCGATGGTATAAGTAATCGGTATATCAAACTTGGCATTTTCACCTGTCGCATTCGAAGCAGTAATTGGTATCTCGTACGGAGTAGCTGTACCCACTTTTATCATCAAAGCGTCATACACTCCGTCGGCAGGTTTGGTTACAGTCCATGTGGCACGCAGATTGTACGTCTCGACATCGCAATCTGGCTGTATCGGTTCAACAGCGAATGCTGAAATCGTATTCGCCATAGGAGCTTTGAATTTCTTTGTATCTGTACAATCAAGTCGATGACCAGTAGTAACTTTCAGCGTGTGCTCTTTGCCGTCTGCGGGTAAAGATGGCAGAGAAACGCCAGTTTTAGATCGGGAGGAAACCTCGTAGTCTATGGTCCTTGTGCTCTTTTTTACATCGTCTATGTAATAGTTCAGATCTGCACCACTTTGAGCTGTGTAATCAACATCCACCTCCAAATTGTAGGTTGTATAACCACAACTCGGAGCAATCACCTCACACCTCTTAATCACAAGTTCTGGAATAGCGGGAGCTTGAAGATCGGATGCGTTGGTATAATCTCCGTGATCTACGTCCTTTACATCTTTAACTACCAGTGTGGCTTTGAAACTATGTTTCTTGCCGTCAGCCAATATCTTGGCATTCGATGTTGCTCCGGCATACGTACCGCTCGTGAAGTAACAAACATAATCCGTCGAGTCAGGATTGCCAACAATAGGTGTTTTACCAATAGTCACATTGTCAACCAACGTGCCGTAACTGCCCGCGCCGATAGTCAGATCTTTCAACGTCAGTTTGATGTCGTGCATGGTGATGTTCGGATAGCGGAACGACACTTTCAAAGTACAGGTATCCTTACCGCAGGCAGGTTTGGTCACCCACTCTACTCGCAGGTTCACGGGCTCCGTCTTGGGCTCCACATACTTAACCATAAATTGCTCGCGCGTACGCACCGTACCGGATTGAATAGATACCGCACGGAATCGTATATCGTCCAGCGCAAAGTCGTTACCGATAGATATACCGGCAGCATTCTTGTCCACCACGGAGATAGTAACCGTGTTGGCATCTACATCACTGGTGAACGTCGAAGAGTTCTGATGCCACAGGTTATCAATGTAATCATTCAGGTCTATCTCTTCGCCCAAATAGGCTTCATGAGGATCGCCGTTCGTATCCGTATAGTTGATCTTAAATTGCAGTACGGCGCCGTTCTTGTTGCCTTGGTTAATCATCTCGCCGTAGTTGTTCACATTGGCAACCCAGAACGAGAACATGTATGTCGTCCCCTTCTGAAGAGTAAGGTGCGGATTTCTTGCTGTTGAAGCGCGCCAGGCAACAGCCTCATCGTCATCACCGTCAAACACTGCCAGATAGTCTCCTTTCTTGGGAGAGATGTGTGCCATTCGTTTCCAGAACGTATTGGCGTTATCCGTTATACCGAACAAACCGTTCTCATTGGAATAACCGTTATCATATACATCATGCTTGCTGTTCAGACCTCCCCACACACCAGTATATTTGTAATCACTGGTAGCCACATATTGGCTGGTAGTAGTGTTCTCATCGGCTGTTGTCGTGTTCTCATAATAACCGTTGCCCATCATGTTGTCATCCACAATAGGCGGATCATTGAACTCTGTGTAGTAGAGAATAAGCGTTGTATCATGTTCGAAGCCCGACACGGTATAATGGTTATCACCTCCCGTACGGCTGCTGTATTTGATTGCACCCTTGCTGTCAGTCCATGCAAAACTATCTGTAACCAATACACTTGGTGTCAATGTCACATTCGTTCCGTGAATATACGTCTCATGCGACGGACTATAATGTGAGGGATCCAGTTTAGAATCATAATCCACTATACCCGACGTAGGTTCGGGAGCTGTAACAATACTGTCGGCTTTGCAACTGCCGTCATCTTCAAACTTGGCAATCAAGTGGTCGGTTTTTCCGTCTGCCTTCAACCCTTTCAGACTGAACACCTGCGGACTTTCAGGAGTAGCTATCTCCAATACGGAGTCACCATACGATATTAGGAGTTTTCCGGCTGCTTGCGTAAAGGCAACACTACCCTCCAAGGCAAACGTGCTGTCATTTACATTCACCGGAGTCTTGACGTACTCAAACGAAGTAATGTTACAAGTCACCGCACAAGACACACGGTTCAGATGAATGAATCGCTCTGTAGTATTGTCACCCGTCCACAAATAATAATATACATGATCTACATTAGCCAAAGACTCGGTATATTCACCCCAATCATCACTGATAGGAATCCATGTATTGACAGACGCATCCCACTTCAACCACACATGCGGTTCAACATAGTTATAGTCGCTCTTGTCGGATTTCCACACTGGCATAAGCGAGAACAAATCCCCTGCATCAATCGATTGCTGGCAAACATCAATTTTCTCGCAAGCAATGGTATGAGTTCCGTCGTAATCATGACACGTAATAGATGCCGATGACGGTGTAGGAGCCGCTGTCGTCGATACCCAGTGCCACCATTCTCCATCTACACCACTCTGATTAAAATTATGGATATAACCCGCATAGTTTGCAAGAGGTATATCTCTCGTCTTCTGCGTCTTGCCACCATCCTCATACACATTCCCCCAATCTGGCGTGGAGTATTTCTGACGAGTAAGAATGACGTGTGTCCAAGTTCCGGCAGGTATAGTCACCTGCAATATGCCACCTTTATAGACAGTAGCCTCGTTACTCCACTTCGGGTCACCTGATCCATAGAAATAAGCAAAAACATGGTTTCCTGATCCCAAATCGTCACCAAACCAACTCCAATCGGATGGATACTGCCTAAAGTAGAGTTTTTCTCCGGATCCATACGTTCGCGTGTCTGCCTGAACTGGTATCGCACAAAGCAAACACAACAATGCGATTGCACAGATTGCAACCGTGCGTGATTTCATAGTGATGATATGTTTCATTGTATTGATATATTTCATTGGGTTGATATATTTCATGGTGGATAGATGTTTCATGTTGATGATATGTTATATGATTGTATATGTTTTGTTCTTGGGTTGCTTTTGTAGGGTATTCAGGGTAGTTTCCGGGGGTATTAATGACTAACGAATGATTAACGAATGACTAACGAATAACTAACGGTAGAACCAACACTCACAGCATGCCGTACATACACGCCGGATACAATCCGGCATAACGGACGAAGTGATATTGGATATGTTGTACAAATTTGCATGGCAAAGTTGACAAACTTAACAAAGTTGGCAAAGTCGGAAAAGCATAGAAAACAGGCAATATTGGCAAAGAAGTTTGTCAACTTTGTCAACTTTGTCATGTCGAAAAATATGTTATGCACTTTCTGCATTACTTGCACTATTTGTTAAAAAATTTGCATGAGACTCTGAGACTCTTGAGACTCTTGATTTTTTTAATGCTAACATTTTCAACACCTTGCACTAAAGTGTCTCAGAGTCTCACTGTATCATGTCTTTTTCTTTGTTAATTTTTGCACTTTGACTTGCACTTTGATTTTTTATACTTGAGGGTGTACTTGAGGGGGTAACACTTCCCAATGACCGTTTTTATCCGCTCCTACGTGATGAACAAGGTGTGACATTTTTTCTATATCTCGCCGAATTGTCATTAAAGACACATTCAACTTTTGAGACATTATCGTAGTTGTTATAAATGGGTATTCAGCAATCAGTTTCAAAAGTTGTCTTTGTCTATCGGACAATTTTACTGTAACATTTACTGTAACATTTTTGACGTTTTCTGTAACATTTACTGTAACATTTTGCGTATTTCCTGTAACATTTCCGACATCGTGGCGGGGTTGCTCGGCATATTCGGCGGGTGGATTGATTACCAGATAGCGGCTCTTCAGCTCCCACTGCTCGCCCAAAAGCAGGTTACGGAAGAAACGCTCCAGATAGATGGGGCTATACTCAATCCCTTGCTGAACGTTCTTGTAGTTGGCACGTACCAAAGCGTTGCGGAAGTACCAAGAGTTGGCAGCAAACATGTCGTTATTCACATCGTAGCCAAGGAAACGTAGGTACTGGATAGTAAACACAGCCGTGGTGCGAGTGTTACCTTCGCAGAAAGCGTGAATCTGCCATAAGTCCGCAACGAACTTTGCAAGGTGAGCAATCACCTCGTCTTGCGACAAGCCCTTATAACTGAATTGCTTCTCGCGGCTAAATTCGTAGTCCAGCGCAAGGCGCAAGTCTTCCCAATTCAAGTAATACACCGTACCTCCGCGTAGAACAAACTCCTTCTTCGTGAAGTCATAGTCACGGATATGTCCCGCGTGCTTGAATACACCGGCAAAGATCCGCTTGTGAAGAGAGATGTAACCGTTCGTGCTGAAGTCAAACGTACGCGAAGCAAGGATCTTGCCTATGTTCGCTGTAGCATTGTCTGCTTCCTGTTTATCATCATCGCCCGGTTCGCGATTCGTCTTGCTCACATAGTACGCCTTCACCAGACGCTGCACTTCATCAATGGATATCTCTCCCTCGATGTTACGGCGAACGACCTGCTTGAGGTAGTCGGAGGTTTCGAGGCCATCTACCTGCTGCAAGCCGATAGCCGTGCGCCAGATCTGGGCACGTTCCTTCTTGCCGGGTTCGCCTTGGCGGATGTACTCCTCAAAGTCAGGGGTGTATGTCGGTAGTTCTCTCATGATGTTGGTGTTACGAAAATAAACCTAAATTAACACTGCTGATGTCTGTTGTCCGTTCCTGACCTGTGTATTTGTCTGCTACGTCACTCAATCAAGTAAACTTGCTGACTGCCGTAACAGCCAAATCCACAACTCTCCGAGTAACAGACATCATCAGCAATAAACATAAATAAATTACAATGTATCAATCATCATTCTATCAATCCATCAATGCACTTATTCAACGGTTTATTTGGGTTGTTTTCTAAATATCTCAATGTTCGCTTACTCATCCTGTACAATAATCTCCACACGCCGATCAAGTGACAAATCCCCATGCAGGTTAATCGCGTTCGGTTTGGATGAACCGTAGTCCTGGACATGCATCCGTGTGGCAGGTATTCCGCAGTCAACAAGGTAATACTTGACCATCAGCGCACGATATTGCGCGAGGCGCGCGTTATGCGCGTGCGTACCTTCTTTAGACGCATGACCGGCGATGATTACCTTGTTCGGGATCGTCTTCAGCTGCTCGGCAATCTGCCGCAAGTAGAGCATCGACTCCTCGGTGAGCTCGTGGCTGTCGAAGGCGAAATACACGCGGTTGAGCGTGTCAATCTTCCGCTGAATCTGTTCAACCACACGCAGCGTTCTCGGGAACGAATCTATACGCTCGCTCCAGACACTATCGCTGCGCGTAACCATCTGCAAAGTCGTGTCGCTCAGCAAAGTGGTAGATTTGTGCGGCTTCTCGATGCTATGCCAATGCACGCCGATCTTCACACCCGCCTGCCACGGATGGAGTGCGCCGTTATTTGCAAGACAGTTGGTAGAAAGAATGCCATCGTAAGGCTGCATATCGAGATGCGGAAAGCGGTCGGTCTTCCAACCTATATCGTGAAGCGTAGCGTTTTGGCTATCCATTACCATATAGTGGCCGTACACGCCAATAAGAAAGTCGGTATGTGCACTCATCCGGATGAGCAGACCCAAGTCAAGTAAGGCTGTTACATTGAAGCTCTTCATATTCAGCTTGGGTACAGTGCCCTTGTAATCAATCGTACCGAACTCGTGCAGGTTATGTAGTTCACCCCTTGTACCATAATCGCCCCAATGCTCTATCTCGCCGGTCAGGACATGGTAGTTCGACTTGAAGGTATATGCAGGTGCTGCGCCAAGTGCCATAAAGAAACCTGCTTTGTTGCGTTTACCCCAAGCCTGGATTTGCAATGTTACAGGCACACCCACGGTATGTATCGTATGCCGCTCGTTCCAGTTGCTCACCTTGGCATGGTGCTCGTAGATCTCGCCGTCGGTGTCGATGATATCATCGCCCTTGAACACCCACTCACCATCCAATAAGCCGTGCGAGCTATAGTTGGCGAGCCAGGCGCCAACGCCGATGCCCACGTTCTTGTGGAAGAAGTAAGCATATTGCAGTTGCACCACAGCGGACAAGGCAGCCTTCTCGCTGCCACTGCCGTTAGGCACATTTAAGGGCTTTTTCAAGAATCCGTACCCCACGTTACCCAGACCTGCACCGGCATGAATCTCGACGTAATGTCCCTTGCGGTTAGCGGAGTCGCCCGGTGTGACCGTCACATCCTCGCGCTGCGTGATGGTGCGCAAAGTATCAACGAACGTGCGCACCTCGAGTGAGCGCACATTCACCAAGCTATCCGTTGACTCGGCTTCAACGGGCATACTGTATCGGTAAACGGCATGTTGTACGTCCGTCGGCTGGTAACCGGCAAAACGTTGTGTTTGCACCTCTTGTGCGTGACTGCCTATCGTCACGCCAAGGGCAATGATGCTGATTAAGGTTCGCTTAATATACATGGATCTTTACGGTTGTATTTGTTTCTTTTCCTTGTAGTTGCAGCAGATATACGCCTGCATTGTTCGGCATAAGCATCGTGCTCTCGCTGTCACGGAGTTCGGCTGTGCGGATCAGTTGACCTGTCACGGTACGCAATGTAGCCATCATCGCCTCTTCCGTCGTCATGCTTACCGTCACCGCAGCACCGGCAGCCACCCTCGTCGGACGAACGGATACGCTCGCCTCATCAATCAGCTTCGAAGCTTCCGCCGAACTCGGGCACTCGTCGAAGGTGTGCGGGCACGTCAGGTCTTTCGTGCCGTCTGCGAGAGTCAGTTCGCAGTGGTAGAGGTCAGTTGTACCCGCCATCTTAACCAAACCGGTATAGAGACGTTGCAAGGTCTCGCCCTCCAGTTTCACATCGTTCTTATACCATTGGAAAGCAACGTAGAGACTGTCATGGTTGTTGATAAACAGCACGTTGTCCCACTTGCGGTACATCAATCCGTCGGAGCAGCACTTCTCGAACTCCGGTGCGATGGCTACAGCCGTAGCATCGGCTTCCGGCTTGCCGACGAAATATGCCACAAACTCGTGATCTTTGAGTTCGGCTACACGGATGGTCGTGCTATCTTTCTGCGACTCGTTAACCATGCCGGCAGCAACTGCCTTGTCGAAGACATTCACGCCGGTCGTCTTGTCCTTAATAATCAAGTTGCCGTCAGGGTTGACGTATTCCACAATCAACTTGACATCGTAAGCGGTACTGTCGCAACCTTTCTCCGTCACCTCGGCAGTAAGCGTAATCACCTCGGCACACCGCACAAACGCCGGTGCAGTAGCAACAACAGAAGCACTCGCTTCCGGCTTGCCGACGAAATATGCCACAAACTCATGGTCTTTGAGTTCGGCTACTCGGATGATCGTGCTATCTTTCTGCGGCTCGTTAACCGTACCGGCAGCAACAGCCTTGTCAAATACATTCTTGCCGGTTGTCTTATCCTTAATAACCAAATTGCCGTCAGGGTTGACATACTCCACAACAAGTTTGACATCGTAAGCGGTGCTGTCGCAGCCTTTCTCTATCGCCTCAGCAGTGAGTGTTATAACCTCAGCGCACCGCACAAACTCCGGAGCAGTAGCAACAACCGTATCTCCCTCTTCCGGATTGCCTGCCAAGTAGGCTATGAACTCGTGGTCGTTGAGATCGGCTACACGGATGGTGGTACTAATCGTCTGCGGCTCGTTGAGCGTGCCTGCTGCAACAGCTTTATCGAAGACATTATAGCCTGTTGTATTGTCCTTTATAACAAGGTTGGCGTCTGGGTTGACATACTCCACGGTCAACTTGACAGCGTACGCTGTACTGTCGCAGCCTTTATCTATCACATCAGCGGTAAGCGTAATCACCTCGGCACACCTCACAAACTGCGGCGCTGTAGCGACTGCCGAAGCGTCGGCTTCAGGCCTACCTACGAAATACGCCACGAACTCATGGTTCTTGAGCTCATCAATTCGGATGGTCGTACTATACGTCTGCGGCTCGTTGAGCGTGCCGGCATCAACGGCATCGTCGAAGACGTTCACGCCTGTCGTATTGTCTTTAATAATCAGGTTGCCGTCAGGGTTAACGTATTCCACCGTCAATTTCACGTCATAAGCGGTGCTGTCGCAGCCTTTGTCCGTCACATCAGCGGTGAGCTTTATCACCTCGGCACACCTCACAAACTGCGGTGCAGTAGCCACAACTGAAATACCGTCTTCCGGCTTACCGGCAAAGTATGCCACGAACTCGTGATCATTGAGGTCAGCGACACGGATGATTGTACTATCCGTCTGCGGCTCATTGAGCGTGCCGGCAGCCACAGCCTTGTCGAAGACATTCTTGCCGGTCGTTTTGTCCTTTATAATCAGATTAGCGTCAGGGTTGACATACTCCACTTTCAACTTGACATAGTATGCGGTGCTGTCGCAATCCATCGGCAGAGTTTCGGCTGTAAACGAGATGATTCCCTCACACGCCTTGTAGATAGGCTCATCCAACACTGTATCATCAGGAAATTGAGCTTTGGGGTAATCCGGGAAAGATGCCGTAAACTGATGCTGTTGACCAGCAGTCAGGGCATCAATATGAATTTTAAATGTTCGGCTTTGCAGTACTTCCCAATTGTTTCCGACAGCAGGCACATCTTGAGGGTACTCTTTGCCCGTTAATACGTCTTTGATAAGCAGTTGTCCTTTTGGGTTTTTGTATTTAACCGTAACTTCAATATCATACTCCTTATCCCCACAAGGCATGGGCACATTCTGTGCGCTCACCGATTCGATTTTCGGTTCGTGGGTCTGAACGGTAAACACCTCTTGCATCTTAACCGAACGCGTCGGGCTGCTCACGGCACGGAACTGGATGTCGTCCAGTGCAAAGTCGTTGCCAGTGTAGAGTCTATTGGTATTGAGGTTGATAACCGAGATAATGACAGTCTCGGCATCCTCTTCCGCTGTGAATGTTTCAGAGCGCTGATGCCAGCGGTTGTTGCGGAACTCTTCACTACCCAAATCGAGCGGCTTGCCTAAGTCCTTGCCATTAATCTGGAACTGGAGCTTGGCTGCATTGTCCATCTCACCGTAGTTGTTGATGTTCGCTGCCCAGAACGAGAACAGATACGTCGTACCTTTCTGTAGTTTCAAGTTCTTGTTCTTGTCCTTATCGGTGGTTGCAAACCAGGCTTTCTTGCCAGCCATTTCGCTACCTGAAGCGGCATCAAATAGAGCAAAATAATTTCCCTCTTGTGGCAACACTTTGGCGTAAGTGTGAAAGAAGTTATTAGCGTTTTTCACCACAGCAAAGCCGTTATCCGTCCAACCGGAAGGATTGACGTCTGGATTAGTATTCCAATAGAAATCAATCGGTTTATCTTCCTCTCCGGGCTTCGGATATTGTCCCCAGAACCTATACTCACTGATGGCTGACGGTTTGTCTCCCTTGCCGCCATACACCGATGCATCTTCTGATTCATAATTGCCATTACTCATCATATTAACCATCGAGCCAGAGGGAGGATTGAACTCACGGTATGCGTAACGCGTCGTGTCTGATTCGTTGTGGGGTATGCTGGTCTGTTTACCTTGCATCTCAGGTTTCTCTTCACCGTCAATATACCAAATATGTTTGTTCGAATAGTTGGCTCCTGTAGGCTCCAAAGGAGTAGTCTCGCCCACAAGCACGTCGATATGCTTATATGTTATACCTTGCGCTACGTTCGGGATATCTACCTCAGCAGTTACTTTTCCGCCTTCATTGCCTAAAAACTTAGCTGTAGCCGTTGTTTTCTTTCCACTCGTCGTTGCGGCACGCAGTCCTTCTATCGAAAAGATTTGCGGGCTTTTGGCAGTATCCGCTTTGATGATTTTGGATTTGCCGTCACACTCAATCACCAGATCTCCGCAAGGCACGCCAAACGCTACCATTCCATCCAATGTATATGTCGTGTCGTTGGCATTCACCTCGGAACAGGCAACTCCAAAGAACGTAATCTTGCAATCAAGATCACAACCTTCGTCTGTCAGGGTGAGTTTGATTAGACGACGACCTACTTTCTTCGATGAATGCAAGTAGAAGTATATCGCACCTGAGGACAGAGAATTCGGAAGGACATAACTTGCGTCTTGTTCCTTCTCGCCGTCACGCGTAGAACCATCATAGCCGTCAACCGACGACCACGTGCTTTTGTCGGTCGATACATACCAACCATGGCACTTAACGTTATCGTAATCGTAATTTGACGCATCGGAGTTCAACTTTGGATGTAGCGACAATGAACTACCCAATGCGTTTGAGCAGACCTTGATATTTTCTTCTGTCTCCTTCGAAGCAAACTCTCCTATCTTCGCTAACGATGGTGCATACGTTGCCCAATTAGCGCTTCCCTCACAGTTTTCTTCCTCCCATTCTTCTTTTTTCCAGAATTCATTGATACAATTGATGTCCGGATTATTGATAAACGGAAGATTGCACGTTCTGTTCCATATGTTATCTTTGTCGTCCCAGCCACCGGTCGACGCGGTATTGTTCTTGCGGACAACAATAAACTTGTCCCAATCACCGGCAGGCATATCGCCGACAAAGATATTGTCGCTTTCACGTGACAACTTAACCCAATAGTCACCGTTGCTTCCATAAATATATAGGAACAGGTTAGCTTTGTCACTCGACCAATTCATCTCGCTTTGGTTGACATTCAAGTATATCTTTTCCCCTTGCTCGTAATGACGCGTTTCAGCATAAGCGCCCAACGACATCATGCACAAGGTTGCCAACACAAATATATGTTTATATATTTTCATGGTTGTATGTTATTTCTATTCAACAATTATAATCTCCACACGCCTATCCATCGACTTGTCTTTCTCCACATTCTCCTCGTTCGCCACACGCGCACCGTAGTTCTTTACCTCTATCCGTTCAGCCTGTATTCCGAGTTCTACGAGGTAGTTCTTGACTGCCGTGGCACGACTAAGCGCAAGCATCTCGTTGTACTCCATCTGTCCTTCCTCTGATGCGTGACCGCCTATAACCAGTTGGTTGGGTATATCTTTCAATTCCTGATAGATATCACGCAAATACCTCTTCGCTTTGTTGGTCAGCACATAACTGTCGAACGCAAAGAAGATCTTGTTGTATCTATCCACTCTCTTCTGTATCACCTCAATCTTCGGCACGCGCTGGAACGTATCCACACGCTCCACAACCTCGGTCTCCATGCGCTCCACGGTGCGAACAGTCGTATCTGCGTGGACGAAGTAATCATAGCCTTCACTCACCTGCATCTTGGGTTTGGCTATGTGATGCCAGTGAATACCGATCTTCAGTCCCACTGCCCACGGGTTGGTATTGCCCGTTCGCAGCGAAGTAGCGTACAATCCTTTGTACTCATCCATAAATGTGCTCGGTCCTACCCGTTGCCCTTCACCCCAGCCAAAGGGAGGCGCATCCTCTTTGGCATCAGAAGGCAGGTACTTCGACACAAACGTCTCATTCACTATATTGTTCGGCGTGTAATGACCATACAGACCTATCATCATATCCAGTTGCTTGGTCAGGTTCACTAACACACCCACCTCGGCAAACAATGTCGCCATAGGCGTGATGTTCATCTTGCCCTTTGCCGTCGGTTTGCTCGTATAGAGGTCGGGATTGTCCGGATAGTTACGGGCGTACTCATGATCACCCATTCCGTCAAGCGTCAAGCCCCAGTTCGGGTACACACCATAATGCTCCACATCCGCCTCCATCAGTCTGTACTTCTGCGCGATAGAGAACGTAGGCGCTATACCCAACGCGCCGAATATGCCTACCTCGCCGTCCTCTTTCCACCACTGCGTCTGGATGGATACGGGTATTGCCATATTATAAGTTGTTTCGCGCTCGCGCCACGCATATACACGCGCAGTGTGGTTATAATGTAACTCACCCTCGGTGTCTATACGGTCGTTATACACAAAGTCCGTATAGTCCATCCCGTGCGCCAACTTAGCCGTCGAACTCAGGTTCTCAAACCATAATCCGGCTCCAACGCCCCAATGCGGGTGGAAGAAGTACGCATATTGCACCTGCACTCTGCCGGTAAAGAACCCGTCAACCTTGCCGCCATGCTTGGGGTCAAGATGGAAGCCCAACGAACCGTAACCGCCGCCGATATATGCCTGCACATAGTGCCCTTTCCGGTTCGTGGAGTCCGCAACGATATACGACGTGTCCTGACGGGCAATACTGTCCTCGCTGTACCTTACGACACGGATCGTGTCAACATACGTGTGTACATACTTCGTCGTCACCTTCACCAGACTGTCGGTGGAGGTTTCCACCTGCGGCAGGGTCTCACGCTGTGTCTGCTCGTCAGTGGCGAGCGGCTTGTCCATACGCATCTCCTGACGCACGTTCTCAGGGACTTGTCCCCTGCTCTGCCCCATTATAGGCAGCACAGCGGCTGTCAGTAGCGCAATGAGTAATTGATGTTTCATGGTTGTGTTGTATTTGTATCAGCCATGCTTGGCAGATGGCTATTGTATCTTCTTTAGTTGCGCACCCGGGTAGTAATGCGCCAGTATCTGCTTGTAGTCGTACCCCTTGTCCGCCATCACGGCTGCACCGATCTGGCATAGTCCCACGCCGTGTCCCCAGCCTTTGCCCTTCAGCAGCCATTCTGTCCCGTCTCTCTCCACCTCAAACGCCGAACTGTACAGACAGGTTTTGCTCAGCCACTTCCGTATCTCCAATTCCTTGCCCACAATCATCCTGTGTTTACAGCCCACGATCTCCAACTCGTATATCCTTCCGCTGGGTCCTCGCTTCAAGGCTTTCAATTCCTCTATCTCCCCGAAGTCTATCCCCGACTTCTCCCGCACTATCTCCGCCAACTCCTCTGCTTTATACCGCACCGTCCACCCGTAAAAGTCCTGTGTCTCCTGATCGTAGTTGTTCAGCACCTGACGCAGCACCCGCACGTCTTTCGTGTTGCAATACGGGCACTCCACGCTCTCCAGATATCGGTAATGCCTGTCTGCCCACGCCGTCTCAAACAATTCCGTCCTTCCACCGCAACACTTATAGAACCGCGTATCGCATATCGCATCATTCTCCGTCGGGTCAACCAGCACCACGCCCCTTGTCGCTTCCACCGCTTCTCTCACCCGCCTTGCTGCCTCGGGGTGCTCATCCCTTCTCGTTATCCCCTCATACCGCTGGCAATGGTCGTCCGCACACACATCAAACCCCACATGTGCATCCCGCTCGTACCAAACAATCCGCCGCTCGGCTGATGTCAGCCAAGATTGGCTGATTTTGTCTTTTGTCTTTTGTCTTTGAGCGTAGCGGTCTTTTGTCTTGATGGGCCTCAGCACCCACGACCTCGAAATCACAGCGTGTGCCTTCAGCAACTCAATCGACGACGTCGCACTCATCTCCGACGTAATAACCGACGTCAGGTAGTCCTCCACATCCAGTGTGTTGATAGCGGTCTTCGTCCCGTCGCCGTTATCCCTGATCTCCATCGTCCCCTCAAACAACTGGTCTTCCTTTCTGTCCCAATGAAACCCTATCCCAATGCGCACATCCCTCAGCAACACGCCTTCCGGTCGCCTCTCCCACCGTATCTCCGGTGCAGTCAATATCCCTACGCGGATGTTCATCTCTTGTTCAAAGCAATGCGCGCTTTCAATTCCCAAGTGCGGATTCTGTCCTTATAGAAGTTATTCGCATTCATAGCTACTACATCGCAGTTCGCATCGGAGTTATCCTCCCATCGGCGGCAGTTGTACAGCACATCATAGATTCGCCCGATTTGGTACTCACGGCTCACCCTCAATCCCACTGCATAATCCTCGCCGTACTTCGTCGTCGGGAAGTTAATCGTCCTCAATAGCGGCGTATAGAACCCTCTCGGAGCACCGAGTCCGTTAATTCTCAGCGCATTGTTCCGCCCATTCTCCGGCGTCCACTCCTTGTGATCAATCACTCCCGGCGGCAACTCATTGCCGTCAAAGTCCGTCATCCTGTAGGTGCCCACCACCATCGCGCAGTTCTGCTCGTGGAAGGCGTCAATGAACTTCTGCACGGTGTTCTCATCGAAGTACGTATCATCGCTGTCGAGCTGTATAGCAAACCGTCCGCACTTCGGGTGATGCAGCGCCACATTCCAGTTGCCGCCTATAGCGTGCCACGACTTGTCCTGTGCTATATAGATCAGTTTCTCATGCCCCTCGGCTACAATCTTCTTGATCGCATCCACTGTGCCGTCCTCGCTGTTGTCGTCCACCACAATCACATTGAACTTGTATGGATCTCTTACCTTCTGACTCAGTGCACTGCGTATCGCCGTCTCTATCGTACGAACCCTGTTCTTGCAAGGGATAACCACACTCGCCTCGTACTCAAACTCGCCGGCACTCATATCCACATCCTTGAACTCCGGCGCCAGGTATCCGCCTATATCTTTCAAGTGCCGCGTCACAGCTTTCTCCATCTCGATCTGCACACCGCGGTTCTTAGGATCCACATAGTCAAACAACTTCTCCCCGGACTTCCTTGTATCCAGTTCCACATCGTAGTACAAGTACTCGTTGATATGCTCCAGCGCACCTTTCTGGCTGACTTTCAGCCTGAGGTCATACAGTCCCGCATATTGATACGTCACCTCCATCCGCTGCACAGCCTCCACCAGCGCCGATGTCCGGAACAGCAACACACTGCCGAAATCAAAATCGTCACGCAGCGCACCCATCTGGTAGTCTATCACCGGCGCGTTTGTCCTGACGCTCCCCGACTGATTGAAGTGGTCGGCATACACCATCGCCGCACCGCTGTCTTCCATCAGGGCTTCCATGCGCTCCAACGCAAACAGCACAAACGACAGCGTCGTGTACTTCGTATAAATCAACGTATAGGGCGTGTGACTCTGCGCAGCAATAGAGCGCATATTCTCCGTCGAACGAATATCCCCTTTAATATAGTGCACCTCTGCCACAAGCGCTTGCTTGCTCAGGTTCTGCACCGTTGGCTGTACTTGTTGCTCCGACTGAAACGGAATAAAACACGTGATGTTTTTCATATCTTAAATTCTTATAGTGGTCTATATTGTACGAATGCCTCGATAGCCTCATAGTTCGCTAAGCCAAGCTTGGCGTAGAGCTCCGCCGTCGCATGATTCCTGTCTTCTGCCCTCTGCCAGAACAGCCGCTCGTCGTTGCCCATAAACGGCGCACTCTCCATCTGCGACTGATGTTTGAGTATTGCGTTTCGCTTCGATCGTAGCTCCTCCGGCGACATCGGCACTGCCATCTCAATCAGATCCACACTCCACTCCATCCATGCGCCTCTATACATCCAGATCCGGCAGTCTTTCAACCACGCATCCCACTCTTTCGTCTGTTTCAGATCATCAATCGCCGCCAGCACTGCGTCCGTGCAGACACGGTGCGTACCGTGCGGGTCTGCCAGGTCACCGGCTACGAAGATCTGATTCGGCTTAACCTCCAACAGCAAATTCTCCACAATCCGTATATCGTTCTCCGTCAACGGACCTTTCTTGATTGTTCCCGTCTCATAGAACGGCAGGTTCAAGAAGTGTATATGATCCAGAGGCAATCCCAAGTGCCGGCAAGCTGCCGTCGCCTCACCCCGTCTAATCAACGCCTTGATATCCAGTATCTCCCGCGTATCCTGATCGCCGACCTTCTCCTTGTTAAAGAAGTGCAGGTACTCGTCGTACTTCCGCTCTATCACATTGTCTTCCGGCAGGTGCATCGCTTTGTAGCCCTTGATAAAGTCCATAAACCGAACCACCTCATCGTCGCACACCGCGATACATCCCGAGGTCTGATAAGCGATATGCACATTATGCCCCTGATTGATCAGTCGTGCAAACGTGCCGCCCATACTGATCACATCGTCATCGGGGTGAGGCGAGAAGATCACCACGTTCTTGGGGAATGGCTTAGCACGCTCCGGTCGGTTTGTATCATCCGCGTTCGGCTTACCACCAGGCCAACCGGTGATGGTGTGCTGCAGGTCGTTGAACACCTTGATATTGCAGTTGTACGCCGAACCGAACAGCGTGATCAACTCCGCCAAACCGTGGTCATTGTAGTCCTTGTTCGTCAGTTTCAGTATCGGCTTGTCGGTCTTCTCGCACAGCCACACGATCGCTTTCCTTATCAGTTGATCGTCCCACTCGCAACTTGTCACCGTCCACGGTTTGCTGATACGTGTCAGCCAATCTGCCGCCGACAGATCCAGTGCTATATGTGCATTCTGCGCCAACTGCAACGCCGATGCCGGACAAGCCGGTGAGGCGTCTTGCTCAATCGCACGCGCCACAGGAGCAGCCTTATGTTCGCCCCAAGCCACAAGCAGTATCTCTCGCGACTTCAGGATCGTATCAATACCGATCGTAATAGCACTCACGGGCACAGACTCCGTGTTTCCGAACATCTCGCTCGCGTCAGCCCTTGAGTTGTTATCCAACAGCACTAATCTCGTCTCGCTGTTGAACTGCGAACCCGGTTCGTTGAACGCGATGTTTCCGCCGCGACCTATACCGAGTAGCATCAGATCTATACCGCCCAAGTCCTGTATCGTCCGCTCGTAAGCGGCACAGGCATCGATGATCTCTTCCTTCGCCAGCGTACCAGGAATAGCAATCACGTTAGCAGGCAAGATGCCCACTTTGCTGATGAACTGCTCTTCCAGTTGCCCCAGACACCCGGCATCTTCCTTTGCCAACGGGTAATACTCGTACCCAACCACCAGCACCACGTTCCTGAAGCTCAGTCCCTCCTGATGCAGACGAATCAGTTCGGCGAAGATGTCTTGCATCGACCTGCCCGTCATCGCACTCAGCACGAACTTCTTGCCCTCCTTCTGATGTTGGGCTATTAGTTCGGCTACATGTTGCGCCACTGCTATGGCACCTTCCTTGCCGGTCTCGTAGATGGTGGTCTTCACCTTCTCCATCCTTGTGACACGTGTCAGTTCATAGACATCTTCCGGCTTGTACAGTTTTCTCGCCACATGACTCAGCGAGATCTGTGAACTCAGGTTCGTTCTCATGGTGTTTGGTATTTTGGTTGGTTATTGCAATTTCCTGAGGGCGGTTTCTACGCGCCGAATGGTCTCATCCTTGCCGAGCACTCCGGTTATATCCCAGATATGCGGACCTCTTGCCGCGCCCACAAGACAGATACGGAAAGCATTCATCACTATTCCTAACCCGTAGCCCTGCGCCTCTATCCACGGCAGCACTGTCGCATCCAGCGCTTCGTAGCTCCAGTTTTTCTGCGCCTTCAGTACAGCCAGCAACTCTTTCATGTGCTTGGGCGAGTCCTCCTTCCAGCGTTTCTTGAGCGATTTCTCGTCGTACTCTTCGGGCGCCACGAACAGGAAGTTACATTGCTCCCACAGCTCGCTCACAAACGACACGCGCTCTTTCACCAAGCCGACAATCTTCGCCACTTTCTCTTGCCCTATATTCTTTACCGCCTTCTCGCCTATCTTTTCAACCAATATTGGTCGGAACTCCTCAGCGAGCTGCTCGTTGCTTCTCATCTGCAAGTATTGGTGGTTGAACCACTTGCCCTTCTCGTAGTCGAACTTCGCACCACTCTTGCTCACTCTTTCCAAACTGAACTGCGCAATCAGCTCGCCCATCGAGAACAGCTCCTGGTCACCAGAAACGTGCCATCCAAGCAACGCCAGGAAGTTAATCACAGCCTCGGGATAGTAGCCGCTCTCTCTGTAGCCGCTGCTCACGCTGCCGTCCTTCGGGTTGTGGAACTCCAGCGGGAACACCGGGAAGCCCAGCCGGTCGCCGTCACGCTTGCTCAACTTTCCATTGCCGTCAGGCTTCAACAGCAGCGGAAGGTGTGCAAACTGAGGCATCGTATCTTCCCAACCAAACGCTCTGTACAGCAGTACATGCAACGGAGCACTCGGCAGCCACTCCTCGCCACGGATCACGTGGGTGATTTCCATCAGATGGTCATCCACAATATTCGCCAAGTGGTAGGTCGGCAGACGGTCTGAGGACTTGTAGAGCACCTTGTCGTCCAGGATGTTCGAGTTGATCGTCACATCCCCGCGAATCAGGTCGTGTACCACTATATCCTCGTCCGGCTCAACCAGGAACCGCACCACAAACGGCTCACCGTTCTTTACACGCTCCTTGCCATTCAGGCAAGTCAGCGAGTTATCCATCAAACCGCGCGTTGTGGCATCGTACTGGAAGTTAGGTATCTCCTTGCGCTTGGCTTCCAGCTGCTCCGGCGTATCGAACGCCAGGTACGCCAAATGATGCTCCAGCAGGTACTCCACGTACTTCCAGTAAATATCCCTTCTCTCACTCTGACGATACGGTCCATGCGTGCCGACAGACTCAATCTCAATCTTCCCGTCTTTTGTCTTCTTAGCTCGAAGTCCCTCGTCAATCTCTATTCCCAGCCAGTGCAGTGCCTCGAGGATATACTCCTCTGCACCCGGCACAAACCGCGTCGAGTCCGTATCTTCTATTCGCAGCAGCATATCGCCGTCATGCTGACGCGCAAACAGGTAATTATACAACGCCGTTCTCACTCCGCCGATATGCAGCGCTCCCGTCGGCGACGGTGCAAAACGCACCCGTACTCTTCTTTCATCCATAGTTTCTTATCGCAAAATTTTTGTTGTTTGATTATTATGTTGTATTATATAAATTCCTTCTTTCAAATCGGGCATCTTCTCCCCTGCATAAATCAACCGCCCGAATAGATCATATACTCTGTATCCCTTCACATCTATCCGCATATTCTCTGTCGCAACAATCACTTCCGGCTCTTCCGGCACATCAGGCTCCCACGTATAACCCAGTTTGTTATCCGTCCACAACAGCCGCATCCCGATAAACTCTTTCAGCCGTTCTACCTCCGCGCTGTAACTGCCCAGCGCCACAGGATTCTGGTGAACTTCCTTGTCAAGGATCTTCCACCGCCTGAAGTTCAACTGCTGCGATGCATCCAGCTCTTCCGCCACACTATCCACAAACGCTATCAACCGATCCTCATCCAGTCCCGCGTGACGTGCCTTGTGCCAATATCCCACCATCTCCGCCTCCGTCAACGAATCGGCATGAATGATATGCCGTACAAACGGGCTCGTATTCGCCGCAGCACTGTAAATAAACTCCGTAGTCTCAGCTATCGGATACCGACGTTTGTCATTATCGAACGCCAGATCAAAATCCCACACCGGACCCGTATAAGCCTTTGTGTCACCGCGTTTCTTGTACATAAAGCACTGCCAGTAAGCATCCCCGTTAGCACATATCTGATTGATCAGAAAATACCGCACAAACGTGCTGAAATCCACAAACCTCCGCCAGGTCGTATCATTCGCCGATGCGAGATACACAAAGTGATCGATCAAATTGAAGTAGTTCTCAAAATACTCACGCTGTGCTGGCTGTATATCCTCGTCTTTCGGAGAATGCAGCGTAATTGGCATATTGTGTGGTGTATAATATGGATGAGGCTCCTTCTTGGCATTGCCGTCTATCTCCCACATATATCCTCCCGTCAACGCATCGCCTACTGTATCCAGCGGACTCATCTCCTCTATCTCTATCCGCTCTTTCTTTACTTCCACCTTGTCGCACAACTGGTAATTACCCTTATACTCGCCGTTCACAAACACGTCCACCGGCTGGCAATACGGCGTATAAGGCATCGCAAAAATCTCGCTCACATGAAACGCCACAATGTTGCGCATCAGCGTCTTGTCGCCGTAGTTGTTCACCAGCACCCAGTCTTTCGCCTTGGCTTTTCCGCCCAACACCCGCTGTTTGTGGTCGAACTTGATCCTATACGGCTTTTTCGGAAACGTCATCGATGCATTACCCCTAAGCCTAATCCCCGCCGAATCTCGCAAAACCTCTGTCTTCTGACTTCTGAATACTGAATCCTGAACACTGAATTCTGAATCCTGATCACTAATCACCGTCACCATGCTCCGTATATAGTTCTCTTTGTCTTGAGGCAGTTCGTTGTTCACTGTATGAATCACCACGCACGGCAGGTTCGTAGGATGGTAAAACAGCGTATCTTCGCCCTCGCCCTCATGTCCCCAAAACTCTATCTCCGCTATCGTACAACGACCGTTGGCTGGGCTCACATACCGCACATACCTGAAACCTTTCGAACATGCCACATCCACATACCTCATCTGCGCCACGGTGTCCATTTGCGGGATCATATACAGCGGCACGGCATCAAAAAAATCCTCGCGGTTAGCACCTTCAAACACGCCCAACTCCACACGTTCCTTTCCCGATTGGGTATTGCGCGCACACCAGCCGATCTTCGTCACCACACACTGCCGTCCCAGATCCATACCTACCCACGATCCCGAATATTTATACGATGCATAAAATGTATTCAACTTCCCGTCAAACGCATTTTCCGGCAGGTTCTTTGTCCGGGTCGAATCGCCCGTCTTATAATCCACCGCCGGCAACACACCCATCACCGTCCCCGTCAGCAACGTGTCACCAGATACCACATCTATCGTATCCCCGGAGACCACATCCATCGTATCCCAGGAAGCCGTCCCTATCGTATCAGGCTCACTCACTTCCTGACTGCGTGACACGCCTGACGTCATCATCAGCATCGCCGCAATAATATATTTCCCTATTCGTTTTATCATTGTTTTATCTGCCACCCATTGTTCTATTGCAATAGTTTTGTTGTTTCGTTATTATGCTGTATAATATACAATCCATTATTCAGTTCCGGCATCTCGTCCCCGGCATAAACCAACCGCCCGAACACATCATACACCCTGTATCCCTTCACGTCAGTCCCCACATTCTCCACTGCATCAGGTATATCCAGTTCATGCCACGTGTAGCCCAACTTCTTATCCATCCACGTCACCCGCATCTCCAAATACGCCTTCATTCGCTCCACTTCCGCACTGAAACTGCCCAACGCCACAGGGTTCTGGTGTACATACTGGCTCAGTATCGGCCATCGGATAAAGTTCAGCCGTTGCGACTGCTCCAACTCCTCCGCTACCTGATTCACATACTCCGTCAACTTCTCAGCTGTAATCCCGTGGTTACGCATCACGTGCCAAAGATCTGTCATCTCCTCTTTCGCCTGTTGGTCAGGGAAAAGCATCTTCTTTGCAAACGTAGCCGCCTCGCCCGTTATGCCGTACGTATAATCCGTGGCGTTCTTTAGCGGATATATCCTGTTGTCGTTGTCAAACGCTAAATCAAAGTCCCAAACCGGTCCCGTATAGGCTTTCGCGTCGCCGCGATGCTTGTACATATACATGCTCCAGTACAGATCCGGATTACCGCACAATTGGTTGATCAGAAAGTACCTCGCGAACGTCGAATAATCCACATATTCCCGCCACGACGTATTGAATGCCGAAGCTCCATACGCTCTATTCTCCAGCGCTTGGCAGAAACTTCGGATATACGAAAACTGTGCATCCTGTATCTCATCGTCTTTCGGATAGTGTACGGTGATCCCAATGCCCTTGTTCGTGTAGAAATACACCTCCTCATTATAGGCGTAACTATCCACCTCCCACATATATCCTCCCGACAACGCCTCGCCCGACACATCCTCCGGCGTCATCTCTTCCACTTCTATCCGCCCTTTCTTTACCTCTATCTTGTCACTCAACTGGTAGCAGCCCTTGTATTCGCCATTCACTAACACATCCACCGCCTTGCAAAACGGCGTGTACGGCATATCCGCTGCCCTGCTCACCTCAAACGCCACAATATTCCGCATCAACGACTTGTCGCCATAATTGTTCACCAGCACCCAGTTCTTTGCCTTTGCCGGCGACCCTAACACCTTGTGCTTATGGTTAAACTTGATCCTGTACGGCTTTTTCGGAAACCCCA
>CAJOFU010000005.1:7993-20835 GCA_905233935.1 Paludibacteraceae bacterium | reverse complement strand
GCAATAACTTTCCGTCTGCGCCGATGATTGCTACAATGCTCTCAATATACGTCTCCTTATCCCACGGCTCCACGCCGTCCTTCGTGTGTATCACCACGCACGGCAGGTTCGTCGGTCTGTACAGATGGCTACTGTCGCCCTCGCCTTTGTGCCCGTAGAACTCCACCTCCGCCACATTGCAGCGCGCGTCGTTCGGACCTATATACCGCACGTAACGGAATCCCAACGAACAATCCACCTCCGCATAATCCATCTTTCCTATCGTTCCCTTCTTGTCGTTCACATACAGCGGCATAGCGTCCATAAAGTCCGGGCTGTTCGCACCTTCGAACACCGCCAACTGCACCCGTTGCTCACCATGCACATCATTCCGCGGACTCCAACCCACTTTCGTCACCACATACCGCTCTCCCAGATCCAACCCTACCCACGTGTTCGACCTGTTGTACGACGCATAGTACGTTCCCTGATTCCCGTCAAACGCATCTTTCGGCAGGTTCTGCGTCGTCGTCGCCGTAAATCCGACATACTCCACCGACGGCGACGATCCCATAATCGTCCCCGTCAACTTCGCATCTTGTGCCCTTACCACAATGGTTGCCATCATCAGCACTACCGCAACAATATGTCGTCTCGTTTGTCTCAACTTTCTTATATCGTGCATTTCTCGCATCGGGGTCCCCATAGAGCTTTGCTCGCATGGGGTTGTTCTGCATCCTTGCGCGAGCCGGCGCACCCTCGCGCACTACGCGCAAACAAAAAGCCCACAAAATTACAAAAAAAAATTGACATTTCCAAATTTCCACGCACTTTTTTTGTAAAAAAATTTGCTTTTCTCAAAAAATTGTTGTACCTTTGCACTCCCAAACAAAATTCATCAACTATTTAACCCCTATAATCATGAAAAAATTTGCTTATATTTGCGCCATTCTGCTCACCTCTATGGTCTGCGGCGCACAAGAATCCAACAAGTGTTCATGTGAATCCGTCAATTACATCGACGGGCAGAAATCCGAGAACTGGAACAACAGACTCGACTTCTTTAACCTCGTCAAACCTATTGACGTCCAACAGTATAGAACCCTGTTCCTTTTACCCATAGACTGCTCTAACACCCAATGGGCTGACCCGAGCCACAAAACCGCTTGCGCTGCAGCCATTGAGGAATACTCCGAATTGTTCATTGAAGGAATGCAAGAAACCTTCCACAACCTTGAAGTATATCCCGCTGCCAAAGACGAGGATATCAGTCTCAACAAACTCTCACTCGGCCTGTGTATTCGCATCGACGAATTCAACCCTGACGCACGTGCCATGCGCGCCTCGGTCACTATCTTCGACATGACCAACAACGAAATCTGTGACTTCCGCCACAAATACAGCACCGACCACAACACACCGAAGGAAGCCGCACTCGACGCACTCGATCACATAACCAACGACGTTTCCTACGTCCTCACCAGCATCGTCAAAGGTGCAGGTCGCGCTGCTGCCGAAGCCGAACGTGCCGCACGAGAAGCCGAGAAAGCTGCCCGCCGCAAAAAATAATCCCGGATACTGCGTACCCGTTCCCTGCGCCCCTGATCGTTGGTCTTCCCCGACACTTTCAGGGGCGCATCGCACCCTCACCACATGATATCCACAACATAACCATAAGATAACCATAAGATAACACGCCCATTTTCACATTTTTAACCCTCTTATATATAATACTACGTATTATATACTTTTTGTTCAATTTTTGGTCAAAAATATCCATTGCATTTTGTTTAATCTGTTTAATCTGTGAACAGAAATATCCATTGCATTCTGTTTAATCTGTGAACAGAAATATTGTCTTTAATTGTCTTTAATAGTTGACCTAAAAGTACAAAACAAAAAAGAAGCCCTTGTGGACTTCTTTCTTGCGGTGCCGACGAGACTCGAACTCGCGACCTCCGGCGTGACAGGCCGATATTCTAACCAACTGAACTACAGCACCGGATTGGTTGTGGGCGTTTACGGATTCGAACCGCAGACCCTCTGCTTGTAAGGCAGATGCTCTAAACCAGCTGAGCTAAACGCCCGATGCTTTTCGTTAGGAGAAATTGCGCTATTTCTCAAAAGCGAATGCAAAGGTAGCACATTTTTTTCAATTATGCAAATTATTTGCAAAAAAACACAAAATATTTGCGATTTTCATATCTTTTTTGTAACTTTGCATTGCATTTTGTGGGTTTTTGCGTACCACATGCCCCAGAATGCACCTATTCACGGTTCGTTGGATTCGTGAGATTCGTACAGAACAAACAAAACAATTGTACAATGATAACATTTCTCATAGCACTCGTAGTGCTTGTTGTAGGATTTGTGCTCTACGGCACATTTGTAGAAAAAGTCTTCGGCATTGACCCGAAAGCCGAAACACCCGCCATCACCAAGAACGACGGCGTGGACTTCGTCCCGATGTCCGGCTGGCGTATCTTCCTCGTGCAGTTCCTGAACATCGCCGGACTCGGACCCATCTTCGGTGCCATCATGGGCATCTTCTTTGGTCCCTCAGCATTCCTGTGGATAGTGTTCGGTACAATCTTCGGCGGCGGCGTTCATGACTACCTGAGCGGCATGCTCTCGCTACGCAAAGGCGGTGTTTCCCTTCCCGAGATCGTCGGCAGCGAACTCGGTACAGGCGTGCGCGTGTTTATGCGCGTTCTCTCATTAGTATTACTGCTGTTGCTCACCACCACCTTCCTCTCCGGTCCCGCCACCCTGCTGCAAGGCTTGGCACCGCTCACCACGCTGCCTTTCCAAGGGCGTGCGCTGCCGATCATCTGGGTACTGATCATCTTCGCCTACTACGCCTTGGCAACCGTACTTCCCGTTGACAAACTCATCGGCCGTTTCTATCCTATCTTCGGCGCAATGCTGCTGTTCATGGGCGTAGGCATCGCTATCGTTATGCTCGGTTGGCACGCCTCGGAGATGCCCGAACTCACCGACGGGCTATATAACCGCAAAGCCGACGGGCTGCCTATCTTCCCGATGATGTTCGTCAGCATCGCTTGCGGCGCTATATCCGGCTTCCACGGCACGCAGTCGCCTATCATGTCGCGCTGTCTGACCAACGAACGCCAAGGTCGCTGGATCTTCTACGGTGCTATGGTTGCCGAAGGCATCCTCGCCTTGATCTGGGCAGCCGCAGCCGGCACGTTCTTTGCTGACCCTGACAACGGTCTCTATGGCATTGACGGCTTGCAGGCTTTTGCCGCACAGCACAAAGGCGAAAACATCGCTGCACTCGTCGTTGATACCGTTTCCCGCTCATGGCTGGGCACAGTAGGCGGCATCCTCGCCATCATCGGCGTCATCGCTGCGCCTATCACTTCCGGCGATACAGCCCTGCGTTCCGCACGACTCATCGTTGCCGACTTCCTCCACATCGACCAACGCCCGAAGGTGAAACGTCTGATGATCGCCTTGCCGCTCTTCCTGTGCGTGTTCGGAATGGTGTTCGTGAACTTCGACATCGTTTGGCGTTACTTCTCGTGGACCAACCAAACCCTCGCCGTCTTCACTCTCTGGGCTGGCACTATTTGGCTCTACAAGAACGGTCATCAAGCATCAAACATCAAACATCAAACATCAAACATCAGCCGGAACGGATATCTCATAGCCCTCATTCCTGCCCTGTTTATGACCATGGTCAGCTCCAGCTACATCCTCATCGCTCCGGAAGGCTTCCATCTGCCCGAAGCCTACCGCTGGATCGGCTACGCTGTAGCTGCCGTCGTTACCATCGGTCTGCTCTGCGGATTCATTGCTTGGACAAAGAAACGCTAATACACATAGGTTTTGACTATTCGCAAAAATGGATTCATTTGTATTTTTAGGCTTTGGTCTTGACGCATGGATCACCATCGTCACAGTACTGGCAATGTTCACAGTGCTGCTGTTCACGCGCCTTCGTTCAGATGTAGTCTTTCTGTGCGCCGTAGGCATCCTCTATGTTACCGGCGTACTGGACACCAAGGAAACCCTGTCAGGTATCAGTCAGGCATCGGTAGCGGTAGTGGCTGTGCTGTTCGTAGTGATAGCCGGCTTGATGCACACCGGTGTGCTGCAATGGATCGTCAAGAACCTTCTCGGCACGCCTAACACCTACACCAAAGCCGTCACACGACTGATGTTGCCCGTTGCGGCACTCAGTTCGTTTCTGAGCAACACAACCGTTGTCGCCCTGTTCGTCAACATCGTAAAGATGTGGGCAAAGAAACTTGGCGTATCGCCGTCAAAGTTGCTTATCCCATTGAGTTACGCCTCGGGTATGGGTGGTGTGTGCACACTTATCGGCACGCCGCCAAACCTTATCATCAGCGGTCTGTACGAAGAGAAAACAGGCGAAGCAATGAACATCCTCGCCACAACCATCCCGGGTCTGTTCTGCCTGGCTGTAGGCGTATTGTCGATCATCGCCATGCGTCGTCTGCTACCCGACCGCAAATCTCCGGAGTCGGCGTTCGAGTCCACAGGCGATTACACGGTCGAGATGCTCGTTCCCTCCGACAATCCGCATATCGGCAAGACGATCGGCGAGTTAGGGCTTAATACCGTCAGCGGCGGCAGCCTGGTTGAACTCCGTCACTTCGATGATGAGCAGATCCTCTCGCCCGTGCCCGACGACGAACCGCTCATGGGCGGTGACCGGCTCGTTTATGCCGGTCAAATAGGCGACCTGCTGGAACTCGAGATGTCGCACTGTCTGGTCAATGCCGACCACCATGTGTTCCATTATAATGATACTCCGAAAGGCAAACATAATCTGCGTACGGCATATATCACTTTCGGCAGTCACTTGATCGGCACAAAGATGGGCACAAACGGTTTTGAGAAAGAACATAAAGTGACGCTGGTAGCAGTCAGTCGTCGCGGCAGTCGTATCGAACAGATGCCGCGTGAGGTTGTGCTGAGAGCCGGCGATACACTGCTCTTGGAGAGCCTGAACGAGTTGAAATCTGACACTCAATCGATGAGCCATGACCTGCATTTCTTCGAATCCGAAGACCTGCCGAACATCGGTGTGCGCACCTTGATATCGAGCTTGATTATGATTGCTATGGTTACCCTGTCGGCTCTGGGAGTGTTGCCGCTGCTACAGTGTGCTATCCTCGCCGTGTTCGCGATGTTTATCTTCCGTTGCTGCTCGCCGGAGCAGGCTATGCGCTCGATCAACTGGGATATACTGATGGTGTTTGCCTGCAGTGCCGTGCTCGGACTCGCTATCCAGAAAACCGGCATTGCCGAGCGGCTGGCGACAGGCATCCTTGACATCTGCGGCACGAACCCGATTGTGGTGATGACGGCTATCTGTCTTGCCGGCACGTTCATCACGGAGTTTATCTCCAACACCGCTGCGGGCGCAATGTTCTTCCCGATCATGTACGAGGCGGCAGAGAAACTCGGCTACGAACCCTTCCCCTTCCTCATCGCGCTGATGATTGCTGTCAGCAGCAGTTTTGCTACGCCTATCGGGTCGCCAACACACATGCTCGTCTATGGTCCGGGCGGCTACCGGTTCAGCGACTTCCTCAAGATTGGTCTCATCATGAACCTCATCATCCTCGCCGCCAACATCCTGATCGTCAACATCATATACCCGCTAACCCCATTACCCTAACAATCATATCAGAAATTTGAAAATTCGCTTGCAAATAATCGTTCAAGCAAAGCGAGATATGAAATCACAAATTTGAAATTTGAAATCATAAATAAATCAGGCGTGTCGGGTGACACGCCTGATTTATTGTTAACGGTTAAGCTTGACACCCGTCACGTCATATTTTTCGCCCTGACGGATGATTACCACATGCTCATCCTCAATCACCTTATATACTGACGGCTGGCTGTCGTCTGGCGACTGAGGTCTCAGGATAACCGGTGCTTTCAGTGAACCGTGATGTGAATCAGCCTTATTCGATATTTCGATATCTCGAGATGTCGATATATCGAACGGCAGCAATGCCTCGCCATCCATCTCGAAGCGAAGTTCGCCGACCTTATCGCTCTGAATCGTCAAGAAGTAGTACGGCTCATCGTCAATCATCAGCGGCTCTGCAACGGCAGCGAGTTCATCGCCGACATATACCGCTAATCCGCTCATCTCCTCATCCGCTAATCCGACAACGCGGGCAATCATCGTCATATTCGTTGCCGCATTCGGGTTGCTGAATGCTGACTGCACGGGGTCCCCGCAAGCTTGCGCTGTGGGGTGCATTTGATCGCTGACAGCCTTCACCCGTTTCGGCGCACTTGCCGCAGCGTTCTTCACGAACTTCATCGTGACGGAGCCTGTGCCGTTGCGACGGAGCAGGTAGCCCTGGCCGGGACGCAGCGTCTGCAGCGAGCCTTCCCACTTGCCGTTCTCGGTAAAGACAGCGAACTGCGTACGCGACTTGATCAGGTCGCCCACGGTAGCCTTGTCGTAGTAGTCGGCGAGTGCGTCACGGACGGACATCGGCTCACTGAGCAGGTAGGCGATGCCGTTCCAGCCCTTGCGTATGGTGAGCGTACGCTCGTCAGCAGTGAGCGCCTTGCCCTCAATAGTGGTGGTGAGCGCCTGCTGGGTGCTGATCATGTAAACGTGCTTGTAGTTGGTGGTATTGAGGCTACCCTTCCACATCGCACCCTCCGGGGTGAGGACAAGTTCGGCAAACGACTGCGTGGCCGGTGACTTGATCAGGTCACCCTCACTGAATCCGGACTCCATCGGGAAGAGGTCATCGAGTTTGGCACTGGTCGGCCGCACGTACCACGATACCCAGTTCCAGCCTTCAAGCAGCGAGAGTTGCTGTACCTCACCGGCAGTGGTTGACAGGCGTATAGGCTCGTCAGGCGAAATGCCGCTCATGCCGTTGGTAACGAACGCCTGGCGCTTGGACGGGCTGAGGTTGTATATCCTGCCTGTGGACTTCTGCCAGAGCTTGAAGCTCAGCAGCTTGCCGTTCATGTCGTTGTTGCCGTAGATGGTCAGATAGACGTAGCTGGTGTTTGTCTGACTGGCAAAGGTGTTGTTAGCCAGACCTACCAGTTCACCCTCGCAGAACACAGCCACCTGATCCAACTCGTCGCTGTCGTAGTAGCTTGCGCCGTACTCGTTCTCGATATATACCTGTCCGCGCATCGTCATCGTATTCGGGTACAGATTCCGGTCAATCATGCCGTCTTCCCACGGCTGTTTTGCCAGGACGTTGAGTTCGATATACATCGGTTCACTCAGCCCGTCTTCGTCGGTGAGATAGATGATGTCGGTATAGGTTCCGACCGGCAGTTCCCAGTTCGGGCGCAGATGCACTTCTATAGTCTCCATCGGATTGACAGAACCGTATGCCGGTTCGACGGTCATCCACTCGGGCAGCGACTCGATCTTGAACTGATGGCGTTTGCCGGTGGTATTGACAATCCAGTTGAAATAGTAGTTATCATCGGAGTTATCATACTCGCCATAGTCATACTCCAAATCTCTATCCGCCTCCTGCCAACGAAGCGCTCCGCGGTCCACAAAAGCGAGCCATGTGACAGGTGACGGCATCGGGTTGCCGTGCAGGTCCTCTACGTCACGGACGGTCACATAGATAGTCTGTTTGTTGATCTCGCCGTCCAGCATCTTCAGGTTGATGAGCAGCTCCTCCTGGTTGAAGGTCCAGCCGAAGTTCAGTTTGCTCAACAGACCCTTGTCGCTGGTGGGAGCGAAATCGGCGGCATCCGCCCAATTTGTGATTTGTGATTTGTTATTGGTGATTACGAGGGGCACAACCTTGTCGATCACCTCGCCCGTCGTCCGGTCGCGGAATTCGCGGCGGTCGTTCACGCTGAACACCTGCTCCAGGATGCCGTTGGGGTTGAGTTTCTGCTCCTCAAAGGGCAGGAACGCCATCAATCCCATCTCGTCGCCTACGGGCGAAGCGTTGTAGTACTCCTGTACCATCGCAGCGGGCAGCGCCTGCTCAAAGATAGCCAGTTCGTCGATGTTACCCTTGAAGCCCTCGCCACCGAGATACATCGCTCCGCTGATGGCGGTGAGTTTCGTGGCAGCGGCAGTGTTGGTCAGTTTGCCATCGAGGAACAGTGCAGCGGTGTTGTACGATCGGCTGATGGTGAGTGCGACGTGGTGCCAGGCGCCGTCGGCAAATTTGTGATTTGTGATTTCAAATTTGTTATTTCCGCTATGTAGCACGAGTTTGCCGTCCTCGATAGCGAGCAAGGTGCCCTTGGTGATGCTGTCGTTGTTTGTCCACGCGGCGCGGAACAGAGGCGCGTCGGCGGATGAGGTCTTAAACCAGAACATCAGCGTCTCGTCGTAGTTCTCTGAACGTCCGAGCAGATCGCCGGCGAGCTCAACCTGCTCGTTATCGAGCGCGAGGGATATGCCCTTTTGGAGTTTCCACGTGGCGTTGCTCAGATAGAGCGTTGCTCCGTTGGCTTTGTCGCTCATCACATCGCCCTTACCTTCGTTCATCCGGTAGTAGGCGAGCAGTTCGCGCTCGTAGCCGGTCAGGTAGTGACCGTTGGTGGCGGCTATATCGTCCGGCTCCAGCGCCTTGGTCCATACGCGTGCCTCGAGCATATCGCCCGTATAGCCGTGACCGAACACGAGCGGCGACGACACGTTGAACGTTGTCTCGTCGGGCAGCGCACCCGATGCGGGGTCGGTCACCTCGCTCGTCACCTCGTCGGTGGAGGTAAAGAACCGAACGGTCTTGGTCTGATGGTCGAAGGTCATGATCACTCGCGTGAACTCGAGCATCGGCGATTCGAGTTGCTTTGAGGTGATACGCTCCTGCCCTACCTGTGCATACAGGCGGTTGTCGGCGGTCTTGCCGAACAGGAAGTCTATGCCCTCCATGATGGAGTACTCAAAGAACTTCTCCTCCTCATTCGGGTTGGTCGGACGCACAAGCATATCGAGCGAGAACGACTTGCCGCTGAGCGAACGGTTGATCTGCGTCTTGGCGTAGGAGTTAGCCGAGCCGCTAAAGTGGATAGCCGTACCGGCGGTGATACCCGTCTCGTTGGTCACGCCCTTGAGCTGGAAGTTGTTGTCCTCGTCCAGGTAGTTGCCGGCGATAGGCTCCGAGAAGCGCAGCTTAAGGTCATCGCCTATGCCGAGCACGGCGTTGGCGGGCTGCGGATCGCCGAACAGTACAGGCGGACGCGTATCTTTCACGCCGCTGATCACGGGCGAAGCCCTGGTAACAAAGCCCGAACCGTAGCGGCAGAACGATACTGCGCGCAGGTCATACTCCTGCTCCATCGGATCACGCTCGCCGTAGAAGCGGAACGGAGTGATCTTGCCGTTCTCAATCATCGCCTTGTTGCCCGTAGCCAGGTTGTACAGGCTGTCATCGGCATAGAACGAGCAGGAGTTCACCCACATCTCATCGGACTCTTTGGTGAGCTTGTATTGGAACTCGATGTGGTCGAAGTTCTTGTAGTGGATATCAAACCCGCTGATATCCACCGGCAGGTAGTAGCCTACCGAGTCGTGCTGCGAGAGGGTGTTCATCACCCAGTTCTGCCGCGGAGAAGCAATCTCCACGGGGCTGGACTCGGGCATGAAGTGTACGCTGAAGTTCAGGAACGCGTAGGTCTTCATACAGTCGGCTACATTGAAGTACAGCGTCAGGTTCTCGTAGTCATCCACCTCGCCGCGCTCCACTTCCATCACCTGACCCGGCAAGAGGAAGAAACTTATGCCCTGTACCAAAGGAGCACCGTCCATATACACTTTCGCACCGAGAGCGAGAAGGATGTACCCGTTGCGGCAAAGCCGTACTGTACCTGACCGGCGTTCTTGAGCTCTATATGGAATACGGCACGCTGGTTGGCAGGTACGTTGCTTACCTCGTAGCGGTCGATGCTGATCTCCGGCACAGCAATAGCCATCGTACCGTTGTTGATCACCGTTCCCTTGTTGTAGAACTTCGTCTTCTCCTCCTTCTCATGGACACAGTAGGTTGCACCCGCCTCGGTAAAGAACACGTACGAGCCAAAGAGTATATCATCGTTATTTCCCTCCCCAACATGGTCGCGGATGTCTTTGGTATCGCTCATCCACAGGCTGTCCATCTCAGCACGATAGACGCTCACGGTGATGTCACCCTGGTCATCGGGCACGAGGGTGAAACCGCAGGACTTCTTGGTGGTCTTGTCGGTGTTCATGCGGGCGTTCGATTCGTAATCCAGTACGGGGGAGTAGTTCATCGTGAACTTGTACGTATTCGTCACCGTACCAATCTCCGTCAAGCTCTTTTGATCGGTCTTTGCTTCGTCGTTGAAGAAGCCCTTCAGCGCTTCGGCTGCAGACTTGCCGAACGTCTCGGCATTGTCGCCGAAGAACTCGGCGAGATCACCCAGGCTGTTGGCAAGTTTTTCAGCCACCTGCACGCCGGCATTTTGCATATCGTACATAACGAGGTCGCCACCTTGCGGCAACTCATTGTAGTTGGCTGTAGCGCTATAACTGTCGGTGTGTGACAGGGTGTTACCGAACGATACGCTGTACGTGCCGACATACTGACCTGACTGACGGGCTATGATCTTCTCCCGCTCGTTCTGAATGACGATGGTCATCCATTTGAGGATGATATTGTTCAGCGCAGCCACTTTGTCGGCATACGCGCCGTTGCTACCCTCAGGCAGGAACATACGGTACGAACTGCGTGCCACCGTGTCTTGCAGATGAGCGGCAGCCGTGGAGTCGATGTACCAATAGACAGGTTCACCCGTAGCATTAGCCTGCGCCTGCGCTGCGGTAGAATCGGGGAAGGTCATCAGCAAGTTTTGACGCTGCAATGCCAGTTGCGGGATAACGGTCTCGAGGATGTAGTACTGCGAGTAAGCGAAGGTGTTCGATACGGTACTACCCATCACCACTTTCTCACCCGTCACGAGGTAGTAGGGCTTGCCGTCAGCACCTATGCCGCTCGCATGCACATGCATCGTTCCCGCCTCGATAGCCGGACGGCGGGCTTGATACAACGTGTCGTCGATCACTGTCAGTGACTTGGCTTTACCGGTCAGCTGACTGATGGTAGCACCCAGGAAGACATCGGCGTTCGAACCGATACCTGTCTTGTTCTTTTTCGTGGAAGTGCTGATCTTCTCGTTCGTAGTGAACGAGTACGAATATTTGTATCCCCACGACCACTCATGCGTGATAGGTATAGTGAACGACAGTTGCTTGCTCGAATTGAACGTTGAACCGGTATAACTGCCGGCTCCGGAAGGGGCAGTCACAATACCCACATCGTTCGATACGTTCAATCCCCACTTCGGTGTGAGTTTCAAGCCGGCTTCCCAGTTGTAGCTCTCGTTGTAGGAGTAGCTGTAGGTTGTTCCGCTCTCCACCCACGCCGAGCTGCCGTTTCCACCCGGATCACGGATGATATCCAGCAGAGTGATGTTGGCTTCGGTGGCGGTCAGTTCGTTGCCTTGCACGATGTCACCTGCCACGTAGCCGCGGAAGGCATCGGTCTCTACGGTGTTGCCTTCCTGCTCCAGCGCCAGACTGACGGTTGCCAGGGCATCCTCGCCATAGGTCTGCGTCTGGATATAATCCACAGTCAGCCATATATTGCGGTTCTTACCTTGGCGGTTCAGCTCGTAGGTGGTGTGGTCGGTGGAGTTATGCATGCCGTTGCGTACGGTGACCTTGCCGCTGCGTTGCGGTACGCGGTCCAGGCGCTGCGTCGGGTCGTTGTTGTAGTAGTAGTCCTCGTACGCCTGCGCCTCAAACTGATAACGGCGGTTGTAGTAGAACACCGGATAGCCCATCGTGTAACGGATCGTGCCGTCCTCCTGCTTGGTGTAGAGGTTGACTTTCTCCTTGATGGTCGGATTCAGGCTGCCGGCGTTCATCGTCGGTTCGCCGTAGCCGTCTTGCTCCAGTCCGTACAGCAGTTGCTTGAGGTGTACCTGCACCGGCGTGCGGTAGATGCGGTCATATACGGCGTTGTAATGCACGCTGTCGTTCCCGCGCACCGAATCGATGGCTACCAGCGGAGCGTTCGTCAGGTTGAAGGTCTCGCTGCCTGCGCCAGAGGCAAACAGTGTGGAGTAACCTTGCGCCGAGGCCTGTACAACCTTGTACTTAACAGGGAACAGATCCACCTCAAACTCACCCGTCGCCGGATCGGGATGGATAGTGATGCGTTTCTTCTCCAGCAAGGTGTTCGTTGTGCCCACTACGCGGTAGGGCTCAAACTCGTTGCCAAGTTGATATACGCGATGCTCCACCTGCTGCATCATCGTGTCGCGGCTCAGGTTATCGGGGTCGTGTACGAAATGTGCGATGTTGTCGCCCTCGAGTTGCAGCACGAGTTGCAGGTCATCGCCGAGGTTATTTGTACCCAGACCAAAGGCAGCGGGCAGGTCGCGCTGGTCTATACCGCCGGCTACACGTCCGACCAGGCGCACCTTTGTATGGTCGTAGAACCGTACGCCGTCCAGCGGCTTGGTGATAGCGAAGGTGTCTGTCCCTTCCTCTACGTGCAAGATTCCTTCGCCCTCAAACACGTGTCCCGGCTTGAAGATATGCAGTGTGTAGGGCTGACCCTTGCTCAGCGTCAGCTCGAAGTTTCCGTCCGTACCCGTCATCAAAGGTACACCGTTGCGGAGCACCGTGTCGCCGTTGAGCGTGAACATCGCACCGGCTACGGGGATTGTCGAGTACTTGTACAGCGCACGACCGGTCAGACGCGTGGTGGAAGTGTTGGCGAAGTTAATACCCGATGACACAGCGTGGTCAGCCGAGAGGGTCACGCTTGCACTCTGGGCACTCGTATAATTATAACTGAACACAACAAAAA